>NZ_NNCE01000002.1 GCF_002245785.1 Mycoplasma testudineum | reverse complement strand
CTAAGGTAAAAATGAGACTTAATTTTAAGTTTCTAAAAAAAATAAAATTTTAAATCCGTTAATTTTTACTTGCTCCCTTTAAAATCATAAAAATATTTGTTAAATACTGCGGATATTAAATGGTTAAATGAATTATATAAAGTAATCAATTTAAAAATAAAAAGATATTTTTACGACAAAAAATAGCGCAAAAATATCTTTATTTGTTTTTTATGTAAAATATGCTCAAAATTTCTATGTAAAATTATAACAATTATTAAAATAATACTATTGAATTAAAATAAAACATTAGCTAAGTGGAAATATTGAAATAATTTTGTAGCAAATTTTGTTAAAATTTTAAACTACTTTGAATCCAGTTAATTTAATTGAAAAATTAGTTTTGCTTGTACCAAGTAATATTTTGCTTGTCAACAATATTGATGAAGAATCATTTTTAACTGGTGAAAATGAAAATTTGTCAAAAGGACCATTATTAAGTTTCAGGAAATCATCACGTTGATTTTCATCTATTTGATATGAAAGATACTCAACTAAATTAAAACTATTACTTAAGTTTTGCAATGCAAGTAATTCAAGTATTATTTCAGATTGTTTATAACCGTTAGAAACATAAAATACTTTTTTACTTAAATTTGTAACTAATGAAAAATAATAATTGTATTCAGTAGTTGTTGAAAAATTGAAAATAAAACTCATATCGAATTCGGTAGTTAAATTATTGTATTGATGATGTTTTTTAAATTTCAAGTTTAAAGAAAATTGATCAGTAAGTGATATGAAAGAAACACTTGGAAGTAGTTCTATTTCTTTATCTTTAATAAAGTCAGCAACGTTTTTATCTATAAGTGAATCAATTAAATTTTGCTTTTTATCTTCTATTGATTTTTTGATAAACTCTTCATAAAATAATGGAGCAATAATTTCATCTTTGAATTTAATATTGCTGTTGATGATTGATTTAGCTTTTTCTGTTCATTGTTCATAAACTAATTTACTTTTATCTTCAACTTCTTCTTTAGTAGCTTGTTTAAATCCGTTTATATTAAATTTATAAGATTTAACATGTTTATCTCATGATAAAACTATTTCAAATTTAAAATCTTCTGTTGAATTTTTAAAATCAAAAATAATTTTAGATGAAACATTTAATTTTTCAAATTCACTTAATAGTGATTTAGATGTAGCATCTAGATAGTTTTTAATCTCGAAAGATGTTAAAGAATCTAATTTCTCTACAGCTGTAATAAAATCAACTAATGTATATTTACTTAAACTATCTTGTGATAATTTCAAAGTATCAGTAGAAATTTTCTTTTCTAATTCGTTAATAGATTTTAAAATGTCAGACTGTTTTATTTTTTCCGGAGGTAAAGGAGCTTCTTGACCTAATTTAAGTTCTTTTTTAAGTGATGTAGAATATCGTGCTAAGTCACTGATTATTGAGAATCTAATAAATAGTTTGCCATCTTCAAGGGATAGTGAGATATTTGCGATTTCTTCACTTTTAAACATATTTTGCTGTTCTTGACTCAATATGTATAATCCAAAATTTATTTTCTTTTCATCACCAACATAATTTATTTGGCCTTGACTTAATTTTTCGAATTCATTGTAGTATTCTTCTGCGGTTAATTTACCATTTAATACAATAATATTATTTTGGAAATAATCTAATACATTAAAATATGCAGCATATTCTGAATCCGTTGACATTTTTTCATCATGAATTTTTTTAGCTAGTTCTTCAGCGGTTATGAAATTAACTATATTAACACTTGCTTCAATTGTAGTATTTTCATAAGCTAAAGTTATTTTAACAAGAGCGCTTTTATCATTTACTTTTGATGCCACAATTGATGTTAATTTTAAATTTTGAAAATGATTTAAATAAGGGAAAAATTCTTCAGAACCAAGTGAATTAATTAAATATTGCTTTTGTTCATCTATTGAACCAGTGTTTTGCAATTTGACAAAATTATCAACCAATATATCAGAATTAATTTTGTATGTAGTTTGAGATAAACGAGTAAATTGGTCTTTTAATGCGTCAATATAAGAAATTAATGCAAAATCTGTAACTTCAGTAGTGAATTTATATTTAATTTCTGGATCTACTTTTGAAGCAATTTCAAAAGTAAGTTCAGCAGATGTTCTACCGTTAACAGTTACAAAATAATTTGCTACATTTGCATCAAACTCAGCAAATCCGATTTTAGTAAAAGCTTCTAATTTTTCTAGTGTATTAATTGCAGTAGCAAATTCTGTAGCAGTCAGTGATTTATCTATTGAAACAGATTTTATCGCATTTATAATTTCTGCAGAAATTGAAATAAGCTTGCTTTGTTCAGGATTTTCAGTTTTTACTAAGAAACCGAAAAATTGCATTTTGAATTCACTTGATTCTGCACCTTTACTTACTTTTATGTCTACTTCAATTTGACCATTTGCATCATCAACAAGTGTCATTTTATATTCAGCTCTAAATTCTTTTATGTCAACTGAATCTAAATTTAATAATGTTGAAATTTCTCTTGAATTAAGTGATAAATTGAAAGAATCAGAAGCTAATTTTTGCTTAAGTTCATTATTAACTTTAGCATCTCTTTTAATTGTTGTAACTGCCGCAGCTAAATCAAAAACTACTGCCTGACCAGGATCTTCGCTTCCTGAACCATTTCTTTGAGTAGCTACAATTATTCCTGCAGCAGTACTACCACCGACTATTGTTAGACCCCCAACAACAGATCCGATAATTAATCCTGTCTTATTCATTTAATCCTCCGATAGGCTTATTTTTTAATTCTGCCTGAAGTACCGTAATTTTATCACATTAGGACTGATAAATAATGGCATATTTATACAAAATAATTTGAAATTTTTGCAATAAAAAAGTAGAGAAAATCTCTACTAATTTGTTACTAAAACACTAACTCTTCACCGTGTGATTCAATCATACCGACTATTTCTTTATCTACTACGATATTTGCTCTAGTTTTTTGTCTATGAGGGAAATAATCATATGGATCTTTGATGTCAAATTTTGAATTTTTTGTATATTTAGAGTTTGTTCCAGCAGGAATTTTGTGACCTAAAATAATGTTTTCTTTTAATCCGGTTAATTTATCAACTCTTGAACTAATAGCAGCATTAACAATTATTTTTGCTGATTCTTGATATGAAGCTGCAGATAAGAATGATTCTGAAAGTAACGGAATACGTTTAGCTCCTTCAATCATAACTTTTCCAAAAGGAGGTTGTTTTCTTTCTGAAAGTAATTTTCCAGAAATTTTTTGGAACTTAATTCTATCAATTTGTGAACCTGCAACTAGTGGTGAATCACCTGGATGTGTAATTTGAATTTTTGAAAGCATTTGGCTAACAATAATTTCAATATATTTATCACTAATAGCAATACCTTGCATACGGTAAATTCTTTGAATTTCTTTTAATAAATATGATTGTACTGAACGAATTCCAGCATATTTTAGTAAATCAACTAAAATGATTGGGCCATCAATAATTTTTTGACCAGGAACAATAAAATCACCTTGAACTACTCTCATTGTATTTTTAGCTGTTGAATGAATTTTGTCAATTTCAACATTACCATGTTCATCGCGGTATTCAATTTCGATTTCATAATCTTTGAATCCACCATTTTCGTTTGTTCTTTCTGAAATTGATTTAACTTTACCGTGTTGTTTTGCAATAACAGCAGGTTTACCTCAAGGTTTTTTATAAGCATCAATTAACTCAGATAAACGACCGAAACCACCAGTAATATCTTCAACACCAGCAACCCCTCCAGTATGGAAAGTACGCATAGTTAACTGTGTACCAGGTTCACCAATTGATTGACTAGCTGTAATACCAACAGCTTCACCAATTGAAACAATTCTAGAAGTAGATAAATCTTTTCCAAAACACATTTGACATACACCGTTTTGTGTACCACAAGCTAATATTGAACGAATTTCAACACTGTCATGGTGTCTTACTATTTCTTCTGCTATTTCTTTAGTAATTAATTGACCTGGTCCTATAATTTCGTTTCCGAATTTATTGTTTAATGCTCTAAGAGTAAAACGACCTTCAATTCTTTCTAATAAATCAACAATTACTGAATTAGTTTTGTTATCTACTATGTTTGAAATTTCAAAACCAACATCACTACCACAATCTTTTTCTCTAACAACAATACTTTGAGCAACGTCAATTAATCTTCTTGTTAAATATCCTGATTTAGCAGTATTAAGCGCAGTATCGGTTAGTCCTTTTCTAGCCCCGTGGGTTGATGAATAAAATTCATATGATGTAAGACCTTCTAAGAATGAAGATTTAACTGGAATTTCAACAGTTGAACGAACAACACGCTCATTTTCAGCATCGGCTTTAAGTCTTTGAACGTTGTTAGCCATAAGTCCACGCAGACCTGCTAACTGGACGAAGTTAGAAATTGTAGCTCTAGCTCCTGAATTCATCATGATGAAAATTGGGTTAAATCGATTAGATTTATCACTTGTAATTTCTTTTAAATCATCTTGGATGTTTTCTTTGATTTTAGCTCATCTTTGAATTGTTAATGAATATCTTTCATCATCAGTAATTCAACCTTGACGGTATTTTTCTTTTAGTTTATCAGTGTATTCTTCACCTTCAGCGATTTTGGCATTTTTATTTTCAACTGTACTAATATCACTAATTGCAATTGATGTACCTGAGATTGTTGAATATTTAAATCCAAGTGATTTGATTTCGTCTAAGAATGAAGCGATCACATTTACATAGTCAAATCAAGTGTTTTCTAATAATTCAACAAATTGATCAATTTCTCAAAGTGGATTTTCAATTCCAATTTTTCTAGAAAGTTTTTTATTAATTTCTCAGAAATTGGTTGTTGTAAATTTAGCTAGTAAACTTGAATGATCATGATTTAGATTTGTGCCGTTAATTGTTCTAATTGATTCTAATAATGAATATACATCTTTTATATTTTGAGAATTCAACTGATCTATTACGTTAGCAAGTTCTTCTTTTGAAATAACTGAAACATATTTGTCATAAACATTTCTAATAATTCTTGCAATGTTTTTCTTAGTTAAAGCATTGTTAATTGGAAGTTGTTTAATATGTTCAAGAATATTTTCACCTGAAGGAACTTGATATCTTAAATAATATCTTGGCTTTGTATATGTTTCGACAGTATTATCGAAAATGAATGGGAAACTATCTGGGAAGGCTTGGTTAAAAATAAATTTACCAACTGTTGAAACAACATATCCTTTGTCAGTTATAGTTGTAGCTGATTTATATAAATTATTAAATGGCATAGCTACTCTAGCATGTAAATCAACAACCCCAACTTCATGTGCTCGGATTAATTCATCGATGTTATTAAATACTTTACCTTCACCTTTTGCTCCAGCAACTTCCATTGTTAAATAGTAAATTCCTAAAACCATATCCTGTGAAGGGTTAATGATTGGTTCACCATCTTTTGGACCAAGAATATTTCTGTTTGCATATAAAAGCTCTTTAGCTTCACGCACAGCTTGCGGGCTAATTGGAACGTGAACGGCCATTTGGTCACCATCGAAATCGGCATTGAAAGCTGCAGTTACAAGTGGGTGTAATCTAATAGCACGACCACGAATTAAAACAGGTTCAAAAGCTTGAATAGAAAGACGGTGTAAGGTTGGCGCACGATTAAGTAAAACTGGTCTTCCTTTAATTACTTCAGCAACTTCTGGTCAAATAATTGGGTTTAAATTTTCAATTAATTTTCTTGCTTGTTTAACTGATGATGAAATTTCTTTTTCAATTAAACGTTTGATAATTCATGGTTCAAAAAGTTTAGCTGCCATTTCACGAGGAATTCCAGCTTGGTGCATTTTTAAATTAGGACCCACTACGATAACTGATCTACCTGAATAATCAACACGTTTTCCAAGTAGGTTTTGTCTAAATCTACCTTTTTTACCTGTAAGTGCATCTGCAAGTGATTTTAAAGGTCGGTTATCTTTAGAAGCAATAGGTTTTGGTTTTTTCTTAGCATTGTCAATTAAGGCATCAACTGCTTCTTGAATCATTCTCAATTCATTTTGAACAATTAAAGTAGGAGCTTTTGCTTCTAATCATTTTTTAAGGCGGTTATTTCTGATTATTATTCGTCTATATAATTCATTGATATCACTTGTTGAGTGTCTTCCACCATCAAGCTGAACTAAGGGTCTTAAGTCAACTGGAATAACAGGTAGTTTATAAATTAACATACTTGTTGGATGCTGACCACTATCAATAAAAGAGTTAATAATTTTTAATCTTTTGTAAAGAGCTTTTCTTTCGCCATCTTTACTTGTAGAAATATAATTACCATCAATTTCGGTTGTATTAATTTCTTTGATTTTATTTTTTACTTCTTCTCTTTCAGCTTCTAAATTAATATTTGAAAGTAAGTATTCAATCGCTCTAGAACCTGTATCAATTTTTGCATTACTGTACTCTTCTATAACTTCATTTAATTCGTAAAAATCAACTCCGTAATCAGAAGTTTGTTTTGATTCAGTCATTGTAAAAATGTCTTCTAAAGATTCATCAATTATTTCTTGAGCATCTGGATCATCTTTAGTTAATTCTTTAACTTCTAAAAGAGCATTTTTGTAAATTTCAGCCGCATTATTAATGTTAATAATTTTATTTTTAGGTAAATTTTTTAATCCACCAGATTCTAAAACAATGTGTGATTTATAGTAAATAACACTTTCAAGATCTGCTTTTGAAACCATATCAGTAGAATCACCAATTTTCAAACCTAATAATTTAGAAATTATTGAATGGTCAATTTTGAAAAATCAAAAGTGAACAACAGGTACATTTAAATCAATGTGTCCCATTCTTGTTCTACGAGCAATTTTAGGTAAAATTTCAGGTTTTTCAATTTCACAATTTGCTGTAGCTTTACACAATTGACCTTCGTTAGATTTTTTATATTTCTTTCCACAAATTGGACATTTAAAATCTGTAGTTGGTCCGAAAATTAACTCATCAAAAAGACCGTATCTTTCAGGTTTATAAGATTTATAGTTGATTGTTTCAGGTTTTGTAACTTCACCGTTAGATCAGTCTAAAACATCTTCTTCAGTAACTAAAGAGAGTGATATTTTTTTGATTTTATTTTCGTCGATTTTGTTGTAATCTCTATTTTTATTTTGTTCCATATTCTCTCCTAATTAAATGATTCGATGTCATCTGACATGTCAATGTCTAAATCTTCAAATTCAACATCATCATAATCATCTACTTCACCGATTTCATTATCGCTGTCTTCATCGGCATTTGAATATTCGAATTCATCTTCGTGTACTTCAAATTTAACTCCAAGACCTCGTAATTCGTAAGCAAGAACGCTAAATGATTCAGGCACTCCAGGTTCTGGTAATTCTTTACCACTAGTTAGAGCACCATAAAGTTGATTTCTTCCTTCGATGTTATCTGATTTATATGTCAAGATTTCTTGAAGGATGTTTGTTGCTCCATATGATTCAAGAGCTCATGTTTCCATTTCCCCAAATCTTTGTCCACCATTTTGACTCTTTCCACCAAGCGGTTGTTGAGTAATTAGTGAATATGGACCAACTGAACGAGCATGCATTTTATCATCAACCATATGGCTTAGTTTTAGCATGTACATTACTCCTACTGAAATAGGATTGTCAAATGGTTTTGCAGTTTGCGGATCATATACAACTGATTTACCAGATTTATCTAAACCAGCTTTTTGTAATTCTTCTTGAATAACATCTCATTTAATTCCATCAAATACTGGTGAAACGAATTTAACTCCTGTTTTATATGAAACCATACCTAGGTGTAATTCTAAAATTTGACCAATGTTCATACGTGAAGGAACCCCTTGAGGGTTAAGTAAAATATCTAGTGGTGTACCATCTTCTAAATACGGCATATCTTCAACAGGAACTATTCTTGAGATAACACCTTTGTTACCAAATCGTCCGGCCATCTTGTCACCAACTTTAATCTTACGTTTTTGTGCAATGTAAACTTTGATTATTTTGTCAATTCCATCTTCAAGTTTATCACCGTTTTCACGTGATAATATTTGTACATCAATAACTGTACCTTGATGACCATTTTTAACTTTTAAAGATGTATCTTTTTTAGCTGAAATTTTTTGATTGAAAATAGCGTGCAATAATTTTTCACTTGGATTATTATTTTCGTCACCACGTGGTGAAACTCTACCAACCAAAATGTCACCAGGCTTAACTTCTGAACCAACTAAAACAATACCGGTATCGTCTAAATGTCTTCTTGAGTTAGAACTTGCATTTGGAATTTGGTCAGTTAATTCATCATCACCAGCTTTTGATTTTCTGAATTGAATTGATTGTTCTTCAATATGAATTGATGTTAAAGAATCATCCTTAAATAATCTTTCACTAATTATTACAGCATCTTCAAAGTTATAACCTTCAAATGTTGTAAATCCAACTAATAAGTTTTTACCAATTGACATTTCGGCATTTGAAAATGATGATGAATCTGTAATTATATCTCCAGCTTCAACATGATCTCCTACTTTGACAATAGGACTTTGACTCATTACAGTTCCTTGGTTAGAACGTTGGAATGACATTAATGGATAAACATCAGTTCTTGTTTTTGTATCACCTTCAGCGTGTGGTGAAATTTTAATTTCATTACCATCAACATAAATTACTTCACCAGCTCTATTTGCTTTTACATTTGATGAAGAAAATTTAGCAATATCTGCTTCAATACCTGTAGCAACAAATGGAGCTTCAGCTTTTAATAAAGGAACTGCTTGACGTTGCATGTTCGCACCCATAAGTGCACGGTTAGCGTCGTTATTTTCTAAGAAAGGAATACATGAACTTGCTAATGAAGTCATTTGATTTGAACTTACAGAAATGTAATCAACTTCTTCGGCATCAACAATTGTATAATCACCGTTAAATTTAACGGTTATTTGCTTTTCTACAATTCTATTGTTTTTGTCAATATCTATTGTTGATTGTGCAAACTTTTTATCTTGTTCTTGGTATGCAGTTAAATAAATAGGTGTTGAATAATCAACAACTGCATTGTTAACTTTATAATATGGAGTTTCTAAAAAACCTAGGTCATTGATACGTGCATAAGTAGCTAAATTAAGTATAAGACCGATGTTTTGCCCTTCAGGAGTTTCAATCGGACAAATTCTTCCATAGTGAGTAGAGTGAACGTCACGAACTTCGAACTGTGCAGTATCACGGTTTAGTCCACCCATTCCAAGAGATGTGATTTTTCGCTTTGTTGATATTTCAGCAAGCGGATTAGTTTGATCCATAAATTGTGATAATTTTGAAGAGTTAAAGAATGTCTTAATTTGATTTTGAATCATTTTGTTATTTGTGACATTTTTTGGAGTAATTTTTGAAGAGTCTTTTGAAGAAATTTTTTCTTTTGTGTTTTTTTCCATTTTAGTTAAACCAATTGTGAATTGATTTAATAATAGTTCACCAACAGAAACGATTCTTTTGTTAATTAATGAATCCGGGTCATCTTCCACACCAATGTTTTCAATTAAATTAAAGTAATATCCAACAGCTGCAATAATATCTGAAACTAATAAATGTCCTTCGGTTGCGCTAGGGTCATTACCAATGATAAGGTGTTTTAAACCATTTTCATCTTTGTCTTTTTTGTTTTTAAATACTCTTACACCAATAACACGTAATCGTTTTTTTAGTTCTGGACTATCTTCAACAAGACGACCGTAGGCATCTTCATTAAGTGAAGTTTCATTTGCTAAATTAATTCATGGAAATAGTTTTGATTCAAAACCGTTTTGAATTTGGTGAGCAATTTCTTTATTAATGTAAGTACCTTCTTTAAAAATAACTCTTTTTTCACCATCAACTTTACCAATTAAGTCTTCAGCTAAATATGTACCGATTATTCTGTCAATTAATGTCAGTTTTCTATTAATAATGAATCTACCTGAATCACTAAGGCTGTATCTTTTTTCGTTAAAAATAAGGTTAGGTATTAAGTTTCTAACAGCTTCTTTAGTAATCCTGTCACCTTTACGGATTATTCTAAAAATTCTTTCTCTAGCTTCTTTTAGAATTGTAGTTTCATCTTGTTCATCAAATTTGAATTTGTCTTTTTGCAATGTTTGCATTAAAGTTTCGCTGTTTCCATAAAGCTTAATAATATCTTCATGTGTTAAACCAAGTGAAACTAAAAAAGTTGATAAAGAAAATTGTTTGTTTTTATCAATTCTGATTTTAACTGAATCAACAGATGAACCACTTACTTTATGTTTTATTTCTACTCATGAACCAATACGAGGCAATAAATCTACTTTATTAAACAAGTCATCTGATTGCTTATCTCTTGTTCTGGTTGAAAAATAAACACCCGGAGAACGAATCAACTGGCTAACAATAATTTTTTCAGAACCATTTATGATAAATGATCCACCTTGAGTCATTAATGGAATATCGCATAGCAATACTTCATCAGTAGTTGTTTCTCCAGTTTCATTTATCATTTTTTGCAATTTGATTCTAACTTTTGCAGAGTATGTAGCTCCACGTTCTTTAGCTTCCTTAATTGCTTTAACTTCACTTAAAGCTGGTTTTTCAATTTTTTTAGAACCGTTAATATATGAAATTACAACTTTTTTATTACCTGATTCAATTGGGTAAATTGCCTTTAGTGCTTTATCGATAGATTTGTTTAAAAATTCATCAAAAGATGTTCGTTGCATTTCTAGAACATCTGTTAATGGCAAACTATTTTTAGTTTTTGAATAATCTCTTCTGACTGTAATTGGACCAAATTTTCTGTCCACAAATTTTGAATTTGACATTAATCTCCTTAATTTATAGCATATTTTGATAACTTTTTTTAATAAAATAGTAAAAAGCTATCAGGTGATAGCCTTGTAATTTTACAACAGTTATTTAATAAGTTGATAAAATAAAATATGAATTTTTTAAGATAGTTTAATAGTTATTCAATTCCGTAATCTAATGGTGTTGCTCCATCTAAAATTAAATAAGAATTGTATACGCTTGGATCTGCAGTTTCTAAAATTGATACGCTTTTGCCTTTGTCAACAAATTGGCTAACTAGATTTAAAATTTTGCTTTTATAGCGAATTTTTCCTAATATTAATTCATCTGAAAATATTGAAATTAAATGATTTTTTTCTAAAAATCGATAATATTTCGGATGAGTATTCACGGGATAAATGGATAACACCAAGTTATCACCTTCAGAGATTTTGTTAATTTTGTAATATTTATCATTAATACCGCAAGGCAAAATGTATATTGATTTAATATTATGGTGTGTTGTTAAATCGTTAATTTTTTGGTCCACTCCTTTAAAATCTGGATTAACGATAACAAAATCTTTAAATTTACTTAATTGATTTTCAAAGAAAAATTCTACTTCTCCATCATAAATATCTCCTGTTAATGTTATTTTAGTTTTAGTTAATAAATTGATATTACCTTTATAAAAAATAACAATTTGTGAAAATTTGTAAAATAGCATTTCTTTAGGATATAAACTATCCATATAAGTTAAATAATTAATTCCTTTATTTTTAAGTTCCAATTTGATATTTTCTAAATAAGAATAATCAATTGATTCTTGCTTTTTTAATGCTTGTCAGAAATCTTTGCAATTTCCTTGATATTTTGTTCAAAAATATAATAATATGTCTTCTTTTTCCATACTTATATATGCAATTTTTTAGCCTTATTTGAAAAAAGACATAAAAAAATTCGCAAATTAAGCGAATTATTTTTTATCTGCATAAACAGAGGCATATTTACGGTTACGTCTTTTTTCATATTTAACATAACCATCAATAAGGGTGAATAGTGTATCATCTCCACCACGTCCAACATTATTACCCGGGAAAATTTTTGTCCCTCTTTGTCTATAAATAATTGAACCTGCTGTAGAAAATTGGCCATCACCAAGTTTTGCGCCTAAACGACGTCCAGCCGAGTCACGACCGTTACGGGTGGAACCACCTGCTTTTGTTTTTGCCATCTGGTTGACCTATCCTTTCAATTCAATAATTTCAATTTTGGTATAAGGTTGTCTGTGTCCTAATTTACGTTTATGGGTAGATTTAGCATTATGTCGGTAAACAATAATTTTCTTTTGTTTACCGTGCTTTTCAATTTTCCCAGTAACAGTAGCACCTTTAACATATGGTTGTCCAATTTTTTTATCAAAAAGTAAAACTTTATCAAAAACAATTGTCGAACCTTCTTCACCTTGTAGTTTTTCAACGTAAATAACATCGCCTTTTTGAACGATAAGTTGTTTTCCGCCGGTTTCTATAATTGCGTACATATTAACTCCATGTATCTTTAAATTCATCCTTGTGGTAAGCTTTAGATAAAGATTTTTAAAACCACTTCAGTATGGTTACAAAGTAACTTTCTAAATATATCACAATTTTTGCAATATATTGCTAAAGATAATTCGTAAAATGAAAACAAATTTATAGACATAAAAATAAGAAAAAACTTGCCCGGTGGCAAGTTGTAGGATGTATTTATAAAACAAAAAATTTTAAAAGCACGGATTTATGTTTTACAAATACCATGGATGGAAAATAAAAAAAGAACCGCTTTATTTAGTAACCAAAATATACTGGGATTGAATCTCCTTTAGAAGCTGATTTAGAGTTTGATCCACTATTATGGTTGGCTTGCTCTTGGTCTCATTTGTATTCAAATTCTTTAGTTTTTAGTGTTCCTTCAGATTTTGTACTGGTGAAACTTCGAAATAAATTAACAACTGAAGTAATTGCCAAAGTGACTGCCGGAATAGCAGCTAGAACTGCTAGAAAAGATCCGCCATATGTATTGGCATCTTCTTCCTTAGTCATTTTTTGAAAATTGTTGTTCATGTTTTCCTCCTTCCAAATATAAATGCAAAAAAATGTCCTTATCCGAAAAAATACATAATTTTTTTAACAAAAAATGATTTTTAAATTTAATTATTAACTTTGATTTAAAATAATGCAAAAAGGAGAACATATGAAAAAGAGTAATTTTTCCATTGCTGCTGAAGAAGTTATTGAAGCTTTAGGTGGAAAAGAAAATGTTAAAGATAGTTTTCATTGTGCAACTAGATTGCGTATTTATGTATATGACAAAAATAAAATTGACAATGAAAAACTTAAAAAAACAAAATTACTTAAAGGTTCTAATTGAGAAGGCGAACAATTACAGTTAATATTTGGTCCAGGAACTGTTAACAAAGTTTCTGAAAATTTTGAAATATTAACTGGAGCGATTAAAAATAAAAAGCAACCTAAAAGTAATGACAAATTTAAATGAGATAAACGTAATAAGTGATATTCAAACTCATTTTTATTATTAAGATATGGAGTAAGATATTTTGCAGATATATTCATTCCGTTAATTCCAATTTTTATAGCAGGTGGTATTGCATTAGCATTAAATAGTTTTATTGGCACAGTTGCTAATACAAACACTGATACTGCTGCTAAAAATGCGGCACTATTTTTTGAAATTATAGGTGGAGCAATACTTGGTTCACTACCTGCTTTTATTGGTTTTACGTCGATGAGAAAATTTGGCGGCAATCCGTTTTTAGGTTTAGCAATTGGTTTAATTTTAATTGCTCCAAACTTAATTAATTCTTGATTAGTAACTGCAGAATTATTTTCAGTTTCTTCAACATCTGGAATTGCAAATGGAAGTAGTGGAGCTAACGGAACTATTGCCGCAATAGCTTTATTTCCAAATTTACCTGAATTTTTCAGTTTTAGATTAGTTGGCTATCAAGCACAAGTATTTCCGGTTTTAGCTATTGTTTACATGGCATATTGAATTGAAAGAGGATTAAAAAAATATACACCTGAATTTTTAGCAATAGTTTTAATTCCAATTGGTGTTGTATTTATTTCAACTTTCTTAGGTTTTTGAATAATCGGTCCAATTTTTAAATATGTAGCTATCGGTTTAGCCTATGTATTTGAGAACTTATTTATTTATACAAATTTCCCTTACTTTGGTTTTGGAGGAGCGGTATTTGGATTTGTTTATCCATTCTTAGTTGTAACTGGTTTACATCAAGGGTTATTACCAATTGAAGCTACATTAATTGCTCAATCATCAATTACATATGGTCAAGGTATTACCTGAATAACACCAATAGCAACAGTCTCAAATATATCTCAAGGTATGGCTGGTTTAGCAATTGCAATATTGTTTATAATTAAGAAGAAAAAATTATCGGCAGCTAAATCAATTCCTGGTGCTATTTCTGCAAATTTAGGAATTACTGAACCAATTTTATTCGGAGTTAATATTCCATTAAAATTTGTATTTATAGCAGGTGATATTGCTTCAGCTTTTGGTGGATACTACGTAGGAATGACTCACACAGTTGCTAATAGTTTAGGTTCTGCTTCATTCCTAGGATTTATTCAATTTAATTTCACCATGACTGATGGATTAAGAAGATATTATGAAAATATTAATAAATCATTTGATTTAGCTCCTGGAATTAATATTGTTATTGCTTCATTAATTTCAACATTAGTAGCATTTGTGTCAGTATTTTTATTATCAAGAACTAAATGAGGTAAAAAATCATTAGCAGAATGATATAACGATAATCCTGAAGAAACAGCACCTGAAAAAATCAAAACAAAAGGAGTTTTAAGTGATGGTTCACAAGTAAATGTTGATATTAGTCCAGAAATTATAAACACTACACAAATTAATTCTGGAACTATTGATGTTATGAGTCCGACAAAAGGGCAAATAGTTTCTCTTGAAGAATTAAATGATGGAGTTTTTTCAGAACAATTACTTGGTAGTGGAGTTGCAATTAGAGTTGATAAAACTAAAAAAATAGCTCAAGTTCATGCTCCTATTGACGGTCAAATGGTCACAGTTTTTGATACAAAACATGCTTATGGAATCAGAAACGACAATGGTTTAGATTTACTAATTCACATTGGAATTGACACCGTTAAATTAAAGGGTAAAGGTTTTAGAAGTCATGTAAAACAAGATCAAATCGTTAAAAAGGGAGATTTGATTGCCGAATTTAATATAGAATATGTGTCTAAAAACAGTCCTAATTCTGACGTAATAGTAATTGCACTAAGCGAATCAGAACTTAATAATGTTGATGGTTTAAAAAGTGGTTCAATTGATGCAAATCAATTCTTATTTAAGGTTAATTAAAAGATGATAAAAAAAGATTTGCTGCGGCAAGTTTTTTTTATAATTGTAAAATGCAAAATAAAGAAAATATATTAAAAAAATGAAATGAAGAAAAATTAAATTCTTATCAAATGTCTAATAAAGATAATAGTATGGAAATATTGAAATTACATAAATTATCACTTGAAGATCCTTATTATAATCAGCTACATTTAAGTCCATATTCAGGATTATTAAATGATCCCAATGGTTTAATGTTTTTTGATAATAAATATCATATTTTTTATCAGTGAAGTCCTTTTAAACCAACACATCACGTTAAAAAATGAGGCTATTATTCAACAACTGATTTTATTAATTTTGAAAATCATCACATAGGTTTAGAAATTGAAAATCAATTTGAAAGAAACGGTATATATAGTGGTGGAGCATTGGTAGATAATAATCAAGCATATTTGTATTGAACAGGTAATTTTAAAAAAATAAATGATTATGAAGATGATGATTCAGCAATTTATGTTGGTAAATGAAAAAATTATAAAATCGAAGATAAAAGCTTACTTTTCAAAGTAGATAAATCAAAATATACTAGACATTTTAGAGACCCAAAAGTATTTAAATATCAAGAAAAATATATAATGCTTATTGGTGCGCAAAATCTAGAAAATGTAGGAAAATTAGTGACATATATTTCAGATTATCCTGACAAGAATTTTGAATTTTTCTGTGAAGTAAATATAAATAATTTTGATTTTAAATCTACTTATATGATTGAATGTCCAGATATTATTTTTTGAGATAATAACAAAACAGCTAGTTTAATTTTTTCTACTCAGGGAAGAAAATATTTTGAAGGTTTGTATGATTTACAACCACATGTGAATATTGCAATTAATGGAAAAATTAATATTGATTTAATAAAAAATAAAATAATTTTTAACGTAGATAATTTTCAAATATTGGATCATGGATTTGATTTTTATGCATCACAACTTTTTAGTGAAAATGAAAAAAATAAATTGATGATTGCTTGAGCCGGAATGCCAGATACAGAACAATATGCAACTTTCAATAATATGTGGGCGCATAATTTAACACTACCAAGAAAAATGATTTTCAACAAAGGTAAAATAAATTTTCAACCAGTTTTTTCAATCGAAAAAGAGTTGCTTTCTAGTAATAGGGGAATTTTAGAAAATAGAAATATATTTTTTGATGTTTTAATAAATAACGATTTTGTTTTGGAATTAAAAAATAAAAATAATCATAATTTTAAAATATATTATGATGGAAAAAATTTAACTATTAATAAATCAAATATGAGCCATTCGCACGGCGATAACTTTGGTGATATAAGAAAAGTTGAAGTAGGAAAAATCACAAATTTAAAAATTATTTTAGATAATTCATTAATAGAAATTTACAATAATGAAAAAATGATTTTTTTTACAAGTAAATATTTTATAAATGATCTTTTG
Organism: Mycoplasma testudineum; assembly: GCF_002245785.1. Taxonomy (GTDB): domain Bacteria; phylum Bacillota_I; class Bacilli_A; order Mycoplasmatales; family Metamycoplasmataceae; genus Mycoplasmopsis_B; species Mycoplasmopsis_B testudinea. The sequence goes on along the minus strand of NZ_NNCE01000002.1, from coordinate 152,594 downwards.
ACTTATGAAATAATTAATGGAAATATCATTAAAAAATGCGAAATAAAAAAACTGGAGATTAACTGAAATGATTAAAATAATTTTACCTGGTGAAGCCTTAATAGATCAATTTAAAAATTCTGATAATTCAATAATTGATAAAGTTGGTGGTGCACCATTGAATGTAACTTTTGCTTTATCTAAATTTAAAGAATTAAGTCCATATTTTGTTGGAATTATTGGAAATGATAAGTATGCAAATCTTATTGAAGACGATTTTAATAAATACCATATGTCAAAAAAATATCTTCAAAATAAAGATGTAAAAACTACATTAGCAAAGGTAACATTAGATAATGATGGTGAGCGCTCATTTACATTCGAACGCGGAGCAGATGAGACATTAGAATTTGAAGATATTGATTTTGATATTCTTGTGTTAACTAGTGCTACAGCAATGCTTGGAGGAAGTTTAGGACATAGTTACGATAAATATCTAGAAAAAGCATTGAAGCAAAATAAACTAATTGTTTTTGATCCAAATTACAGAAACTCACTTTATTTTGATACAAATGAATTTGCTAAAAAAATATTGCCATACATTGATAAATCAAATATCATTAAATTAAGTAGCGAAGAAGCTAATATAATTTTGAGATACAAAAATCTTGATTCAAATGATTTTAGTTTTTTTAAAAATTACTCCGATAAATTAATTTTTATAACTATGGGTAGCAAAGGAGTAAAAATAATATTACACGGAAGAATATATCAAGTTGACTCTATTAAAGTAAATCAAATCGATTCAACAGGAGCTGGTGATGCATTTTTAGGATATTTTTTAGGTTATTTTATAAGTAGATTTTTTCCAAAATCATTAAAAGAAATTGATAGCGAAATTGTTTTAACAATCGCTAGAAAAGCTTCAATTGCTGCTGCATTAACGACAACAAAAACTGGTTCAATTTCAGCTATGCCCGAAATAATTGAAATTGAAAAAATTAAATAATTATCCAAAAAATTATTGTTACAAAGTAATTGCTATTAATTTAAAAATTTAGCTCAAAAAAACGTTTTAGTCAATATACTAAATATCATATTTTCGAATAACGATCCCTTTTTTAACTTCCGTTAAAGAGGAGAATCCGTTTATAACATCTTTCAATTGAAGATCATGATATATATGATAATATTCGTATAGATTTCTAAACACATTATCTACATACAATGAAACATCAATGTGATTAGAATTTAGGTTGTAATGTGATTGTTCATTAAAGTTACGATAAAAGTCGTTTTTATATTTATTTATTTTAAATTTTTTATCAAAGCTAAAAGTTGTTAATATTAAATTGTTTTCTTGAAAAAAATTCTTGTCATACCTTCAGATAAGAAAATTTAATAATCGGATATTATTTTGATTTGTAAATATGTAATTTCAATTAATTTTTTGATATAAAATATCCGTATTTTTTTCTGCTGAATAATCTAATATATTTTTGTTTTTGGATTCACTAGAAAAGTTTTGTTGTGTGTTATAAACTAATATTTGTTTTTGAATAAATTTAATTAATTCATCGTAACTTGAAATCACTATGTCTTGTGACTGATATAGTGTCCCATATTTAGTTTCATGTTCTATATCAGTGTAAGATAGATCGTAAATGTTTTCGTAAATTACTTTGACATTTTCTCTTTTTTTCTCATATTTATACTGACTACCATAATTAACAATAGTGTAGTCTTCGTTAAAATATGCTTTTTCATGGGGGAGCGGGTCATCAAAGTATGCACAACAACAAGAAGATAATAAAAATGATGAAGTAATACTTGCACAAACCGTAAAATTTTTAAAAAATTTCCTAAATTTCATTTATACCTTTATTTTTCACTAGATATGTGAAAGCAACTTCATGGTTGCTTCTAAATAAATTATAATCTACTACTTTTCGGTTATAAATTTGATCTCTTCGAATAATAAACCTATATCCAACTCCCGAATATGTATGGTGGTTTATTTTATCTACGTTACTATATCTTGAAGATGTGTATGCTACTGGCTTTCAAATTCGTTCATCTTGGTCATAATCTACGAGACCATTAAAATTTAAATTAGTCTCGTTTTCTTCAAAATCAATTTTTTTAGAGTTTGTTTTCATCATGAACAAATTATAATCTTTTATTTCCATGAACTTTGTACAACACAAAAATAATGAGTGAATTTAATTAATTTTTAATTTATTGTAGCTTTTTGATTATTCTTGACCGTGCTTTTAAATTCTAATATCTTATTCAAAAATGTTTGTTTATAGTTTTTTGAATTCACCCTTATTTATTTTAAAAATAATTATTTCAATATATCACTACATTAAATGTAAAAACTATATGTTGCCTCCTCTATTATTTCAATGATCATTTTTTTATCTTTGATGACTTATAAAAATATTAAGGATTTTAGGAAGATCATTTATATGTTTTTAAAGTTATAGTTTCAAAAATAAGAAAAGTGTTTAACAAAAAAATATTTTGTCAATAATTTAGAAAATATAGCAGATTTTAAAATTTATTCAACAAATTCTTCGTAAAGTTTTCCGTTTGCAATTTGTTGATTTCGCGGAGTTGAAAGATATCAACCGCCTCCACCATTTCTATGTAAACCGCCCACTAATATTTCACCAGTTGTACCATTTAGTTCTACTGAAATCGAAAATATTCTAAGTCTAAGAGCATTATATTTTCAAAGCAATTTTTCTTTAACTGCATCTATAGCCATAAATTTTCTAATTTTAACTTGATCTTCTGGATTGTTTTTGTTTAAAAGTCTTATATTAGTAAATTTAGCAATAGCATAATAACCCGTTTGGTTATAAATAAGTTTGCCTCATAAACCTCTAGAAATAATTGGATCAATACGTCTCATAATTGCATCTGGAGAATTGTTAAAATAATTTTCAAAGTCTTCTACATTTGAAAAATTATCATAAATTCCTGCACCTTCATCTTCAGACATTACGCTGTCGATTTGAGCCTGAATTTGTGCAGCATCACTTACAATACCTGTAAGTGTAGCTTTTGCTCTATTAATAGCATCAAATTCAGTTACCATTGTTCCATCATGATTAAAATATGTAACAACATTTCCGATAGTTTTTGATAGATAAAACTCAACATCCATAGTTGTTGCATCAGCATCGGTTTCAATTCTTTGTAAATTGAAAAACACATTATATCCATCTAAGGTAACTGGTGTATCGCTTAGAACTAAATTATTTTCTAAAACAGCATTGAATTTGTCAACTATATTATTTTGTTTATTTCACACAGATGTCAATGTAGATCTAGTAAAAGCAAGTTTATTTTGTGATTGATATTGTTGCACTTTTCAATTAGTTCTTTTTGTTCATTTGTCAAATCAAGATTTAGCAACTAAATCAACTTTTCTAAATCCACTAATAACTAAAGTAATTGGACTTGAAACTTGATTGTTTTTAGAAATAGTTACATTTTTAAATTCAATTGAACCTGTAGCATCATTAGGAGTAGGTTTTCCCAAAGTTATTATCGCACCATTATTAGCAATATTTTTTCTAATATCTCTTAATAAGTCATAAAAGTTTTGATAATTTACTTGTGATGCTATTTGTCTTTGCTTTGTGTGTGAGACTAAATTTTTTCATGATTGTAATTCTGATTTTAATGCTTCAACATCTTTTTTAGACTGTTTTTCATCCGGTATTGCAAAACCAGTTACAGTAATTGTTTTAGTTTCTGATTCTTCACTTCTAAGAATGCGTCCATCGATTCCATAATTAAATTTATCTAAACTGATTGATGTTAAAATATTAAGATCTAGTTTCTTGTTTTCGCCTTCATGTAGCTTAACAAGATATTTGTCAACAAAATTTACATCATCAGATTCAATAATTTTATCTGGAAGTGTTCCTAATTGAATTGCAGGAAAATATGAATTTACCTCATTTCTAGTTAATGTTGCTATTTTTGATTCCACATTATAATTTGGCAGAGTTCTAATAAAATCTTGAGCTGAAGTAGGTTCATTTATAAATAAATATCTTGAGCTTGTATCAGAAAAATACGTCTCAACTGCCTTAGAAATAAATCCGTAAAATGTTGTATTTTTTCCTGTAATTAATTTGTAATCACCACTATATGTTGTTCCATCATTTGAAACATATTTTTTGGTTGCAGTTTGATATAAAACAAATTGAATAGTTAAAAATCCAGTTTCTCCTTAATCTGCTTGATTTTCAAGAACTGCTCTTAATTCATATCCTTCAGGAATAGAAGGGATAGTTTCTTCATCATTTGTACTGAAAATTGATTCATATTTAGGTAAAAAATTGGTTACATCAAAAACTGAGATAAATCCCTTGAGATCTTGTGCAAACAATAATTCATTTACAGCTTCATTTGCTCTTTTATTAAATTCATTTTCCGAAACTAAAACTAAAGTATTCAATCTATCATATATTTCAATAATTACAGATGGATCTGCTTTTTTATCTAATATATTTTGACTTATCAACGGGCTTAATGTAATTTTCACATTTTTATTTACTAAACCATTAGTTAAAACTAATTCTAAAACTATTTCAGTTTCATCATTATTTTTTGGAGTAATTGCTTGTGCTTTTATTATCTTTGCCTGACCTAAATTAATTTTAAAACTAGATTCTAACTCAGATGTTAATGAATCAGTCAATGCTGCAATTGATACACTTTTAATTCACTTTTCATATTCTTGGGGCGATTTTTGGACCACCGTAGTTTTTGGACTAAAAATTTTATTATTTAATTTAGTAGCTATTTCATCTAAATTAAGATTTGGGTTTAGATCATTTATTATGTTACCTATTTCAATTTTCACTTCTTGAACATTTGAAGAATTTGGGTATGAGAGTTTTAATTGTAAAAAGACCAAACTACCTTCTTCTACAATAGTTGCTGATTCAATTTTTGCTAAATCACCTAAAGCGGTTGCGAATGTATTATCTAATATTTCACTTAAATTTTTGGTGATTTCAGTTTGATTTTGATTTTGAAGCTTATCAATAACACTAGAAAATTCCATTATTGATGTAAATTTTTTAGTGTTGATGGTTTTATTAGAAAAACCCCTTATTATATTTGATAAGGCTTCATTTGCTTTTTTAGTAATTAGTTCCTGACTACAAGAAACAGATGCTATTGTAGTAAAACCGGCGATAGTTGGTATAGCTATTGCAAATATAAATCTTCTCTTTTTCATACATCCTCTCGAGGCAATCTTGAAGCAATTATTGAAAAACCCTATTTGTTGTGTATATTATAAGAAAATATCGCCTTTATGTGTGAAAATATATTTAAAATATGTAAAAGTGGTTTTGAATAAAAAGTAACACATTATCAAAATTAATAACAAAATTTAATAATTGTCTATGAACCTTTTTTAAAAAATTTTGTTCGTAATATAAAAATAACTTCAATGTGTTGCAACATCAAAGTTATTTTTCAACAATTTTTAAGTTTAGTTCATCTAACTGTTCTAATGTGACTGTAGATGGTGATTCAGACAGTAAATCATCACCTTTTGCATTTTTTGGAAATGCTATTACATCTCTAATAGAATTTGATTTTGTGATGATCATCATGATTCTATCTACACCAAAAGCAATTCCTCCGTGAGGTGGTAATCCATATTTAAATGAGTTAATAAAAAAACCAAATTGATTTTGTATTTGTTGTTCGGCTAAACCGATACTTTCAAAAATTAAATTTTGAATTTTAGGATCATGTATCCTTTGGCTTCCACCACCAATTTCAAAACCATTTAAAACTAAATCATAAGCAAGTGCTTTGGTTTTTTCCATGTCAATTTTATTATTTACTAAAGTATTTGAATCGTACATAGTAAATGCATGATGCATTGGACCGTAAGTATTAGATTCATAATTATATTCAAATAAAGGTCAGTTTTCAATTCAACAAAAATTTAACTCGTTTTCATCTTTAACAAGTTTGAAAATATTATTTAATTCTACCCTAACTGCACCTAATGCCTGCTTTACATAATGATAAACATCATCAGCAACAACTAACACAGATCCTGATTCAAAAGATGATTTTAAAATTAAATTTTCAACTGTACTCAAATCTTTTTTAGCAAAATTTGATTTAGTTAATTCCTTGTTTTTGTAATTAAAATAAAATAAAATTTTACCTTTATTTTTCTGAACCACTTGTTCAAGAAAATTAAAAACAGTATTATCTATTTCTTTATCAAAAAATATTCCATTAATGGTTTTTTTAGAAGCAATAATATCAAATTTTGAATTTTTAAAAAAGTCAGAAATATCTTCAATTTTGTATTCGAAACGTAAATCGGGTTTATCTACTCCATAATTTTCAATTGCATAGTCATAATCCATTCTTTTAAAAGGAATTTTAATCGGATGACAAATTGCTTCAAAACTTTCTTTAAAAATTTTTTCAATTAAAGTTTTTATATATTCTGGATTTTTAAAACTAACTTCCATATCTAATTGAGTAAATTCTGGTTGACGATCTTTTCTTGAATCTTCATCTCTAAATACTTTTGCAAATTGGTAGTATTTTTCAAAACCAGAATTCATTAATAATTGTTTGTACAATTGTGGGCTTTGTGGCAGAGAGAAAAAATGACCTTTTTTTCTTGTTGGTACTAGAAAATCTCTGGCACCTTCTGGTGTTGATTTTGACAATAAAGGCGTTTCAATTTCTAAAAAACCATGAGAATCTAAGCTTCTTCTTAATGCACTAAAAAACTTAGATCTTAAAGTTAATTTTTGGTGCATTGAAGGTTTTCTTAAATCTAAATATCGATACTTTAATCTTATGTCTTCTTTTGAATTATCTTCATCATTTATTTGAATTGGTAAATCATCAGATTCATTTATAACTTGTATTTCTGAACCATTTATTTCCCATTTACCTGTTGGTATTTGGTCGTTTGATGTTTTTCTTTTTTGTAGAACTCCAGTTATTTTTAGTACTGATTCGGGTTTAATTTTTATTTCCAAATCATTGAAAACAACTTGAATTATTCCGGATTGATCCCTCAAATCTACGAATGTTAATTTTCCAAAATTTCTGACTGTTTGAGCTCAACCATAAACTGTTATTTTTTTATCAATTAATGTTTCATTAATTTGACCATTATTTAATTCTTTCACTTTGCTCCTCAATTATTTTTTTTATTTCAAAAACGGATGTTGTTTTTGAAATTTTATACACTTCTTTTGTTAATAAATTTTTTAATATATATGAATTTTGAAGTGCGTCAAAATACAATATTAAATCTGCATTTTTTATTTCTTTGTATCTAAATGCTTTGTTGTGATTTATTATTTTTTCAACATACGAATAATTTAAATTTCTAAACAAATTTCTATATTCAATAATATTTTCTAACTCTAATTCATTTGTTGCATAAGCACATATTTTCAATTGTCTTTTTTGATTTAAATTTATTAAATCCATCAATCTTTCTAGACCAAAAGCAAAACCTATTCCCTGGATGTTTTCTCCGCCTAAATCTGACAGCAGATTCGAATATGCTCCACCAGCTAATAAAGTTAACTCTGTTTCGTTATCTACAAACTCAAAAACTATATCAGTGTAATAGTCAATACCTCTTACAAGACGGTAATCAATTTCAACTTTTATTTCTTGATGATATTCTTGGATTTTATTTTTAATAAATTCAAGAATAACAATTTCTTCACCACTAATATAGTCTTTTATAAGCGGTGCTTGTTTAACAAAATCTTTTTGCATTTCAATTTTATCGTCCAATATTCTAAGAGGATTTTTGTCCAGTCTTTTTAGTGAAATGGGTTCAAGCATAGATTTGAATTTTTGAAAGTATTCTTTTAATTCATTTATGTACTTTCTACGTTGTTCAAAAGAACTTAGTCAATTAATTTTAATTTTAAAATTATTTAAATTAATTTTTTTAAGAAAATCTAAAGCAAGAAATAAAACTTCATATTTATATTTTGTGTCTAAATCTGATACCCATTCTAATCCACCTTGATAAAATTGTCTATATCTACCTTTTTGTGGTCTTTCGTATCTAAACATAGGTCCAAAATAAAATTTACGAAAAGGAAACGTTTCTTTAGATTCTAATAGTGCTCTTAATACTGGGGCAGTACCTTCAGGCCTTAGAGCGAAATTACGATTCGATTTATCTTGAAATTCATAAAGTTCTTTATTCACTATGTCGCTATTTTCGCCACTCGTTCTTTTAAATAATTCTGAATTTTCAAAAATAGGTGTTTCAATAAATGAAAAACCATATTGATTAGAAATTGATTTAAAGGACTCATAGATAAATTGGTATTTTTCTGAATCAATACCGATAAAATCTGAAGTACCTTTAGGTTTAATGTATTTCATTATTATCCTTATATTAAATTAATGTAAGAACTAACATTGCTACTGATGTAATTAGTCCTAGAAAAAATACAAAATGAACAATTGAAAAGTTTAATGAAAATAATTTGTATTTAACTTTGTATTTTCATCTTGGATTTATTGGTTCATGAAAATAAAATTCTCTAAAAAATAAAACTTTAAAATTTAAAAAATCTTGGTCTGTAAAAAAATCTGGAATCTCAGCTGGCAAATTTTCAATTTTATTATCTAAAAATTTCAAAATTTGCGCTTCTTTAGAAAAAGAAAATTTAACATTTTTTTGCGACCAGAAATTACCAAAATACTCTTTTATCCATTTATTTTTATATGCCATTATTTTATTAACTTTAAATAAAAAGTAAAGACTTATCAATACAAAAAACAAAAGTCCTAAAGCTATTACTAAGTATATTGTTGTGTTATTTGTTTCTTGAACTCTATTACCTGTGAATAAATAAGCAATTATAAAAAACATCATAGTTAATAAAGAAACTGTTGATATTCAAAGGTAAAAAAGATAACTTTTTTTCGAAAATGTTTTTTTAAAAATATTCCCTTCTTGTTTATTTACTGAAAAAAGTCTTTGCATCATTCTAAATAATTGTAACTTTGCTGAATCATCACCGTTATTATAAGAATTGTAAAAATCAGATTTAGTATCTCAATTTGAAATTCTTGCTTTTTCAGGACGTTTTAAACTTGCTTCAGAATCTGGTGATTTAAGTCATTCAAACTTTAAAATAAACTCATTTTCATCAAGTAATTGTAATTTTTTTTCAACTTGCGCTAAACGCTCTTGTCTTGAAATTTTTTTTGATTTTCTTGCCATATTAGAAAATTATAACAACTATTATATAATCACATTAATAATTGCCAATCATATAATTGTGAATTTTATAGTTACAAAATTTTTCATTAACATTAAAAATAAAAAAATAATTGCGCAATTAGCATATTTTTGGTAATATGAACTATTTATAATATAAAATTTAAAGAATGTCCGTAAAAGAGAAAGTGATTATATTTGGTGGTACCTTCGACCCAATTCATTTTGGCCATTTAAAAATGGCAGAATATGCTAAATCAGAAATTAAACCTGATCGTTTTATTTGGTTGCCAACAGGTACAAATCCTTTCAAAAAAGGTAAAAAAATAACCACTTCGGAACATCGTCTTAAAATGCTAAAAATGGCAATTGACAAAAATGATGAAATTTCAGAATTTGAAACTAATCGTAGGACAATCAGTTACACAAAAGATAGTATTAAATATTTTAAATCTATATACCCAAATGCTGATATTTATTTTTTAATCGGTAGCGATTTATTAACAAGATTACATAAATGAGAAGAAATTCAATGGATTTCAGAACAAGTTACACTGCTAGTTGCTAGAAGGAGTAGTCGAATTTCAAAAGTAAATTTAAAAAAATATAATGCAAGGTTATTGAATAATGAAGTAGTAGAATTTTCTTCAACTGATGTTAAACATGGTATTTATGATTTAGTTCCAAATAACGTGCAAAAATATTTTGCAAAAAATTATTTGTACTTAGAAGAATATCTGAGGAAGTGTTTGTCTGTAAAGCGCTCAAAACATTCTTTTGCAACAGCTGAATTTGCCGGACAATTGGCAAAGGATAATGGTTTAGAGTGAAATACTTCTTATTATGCAGGACTGCTTCATGATGTTGCAAAAGAATGAGAAAATGATGTACATCGTGAATTGATTAACAAATATTATGATATTAAATTTGAAAATTTAGAAACTCACAAATATCATCAAATATCCGGTGCTCTTTGATATAAATATATTTATAAAGGTGAAAATGAAAAAATTTATAAAGCAATTTTAAATCATACTACTTTAGAAAATACACCTTTGTCTATCGAAGATAAAATTGTCTTTATTGCAGATAAAATATCAGAAGGAAGAAAATTTAATGGTATTCAAAAACTTCGAAATCTTGTTAAATCAGATTTAGAAAATGGTTTTAAATCATTGCTAAAAATAAACTTGAATTTTCTAAAAGAAAAAAATGTGGCATCAGAAAAAATTATTGCTCATTATGAAAGGCTGATAAATGGCTAAAAAAACATTACATATAATTGTTGCTGACAGAATGGAAATTGAAATAATTAGTCAAAGTGGTTTTGCTAAAGTTAAAGTAGAAGATAGCAAAATTAGAAAATATTATTTCTTAGAAAAAGGTGACGTTACTTTAATTTTAGTTTGGTCTAAAATAGGTCTTACTAATGCCGCGATGACTGCGCAAGATATGATCTCAAGATATAATCCGAAAATTATTTATAACTATGGAGCAGTTGGTTCAATTAGAAAAGAAGATTTGGGAAAAATTTTTATAATAAGTGAAGCATCATACGGAGATGTTGAAACTCCTTGATATCCTTTAGGGCAAATTCCAGGTGAAAGTCGCAACTATCCACTTTTTCATAATTTTAGAAGATCATTACCTAAAGCAAGAATTGCTTCTTTAAATTCATTTGTTTCTGAATTTGAAAGAGCAATGTACATTTCTCAAATTTTAACAACAACTCTTTTTGACATGGAAACTGCTGCAATAGCACAAGTTGCTTTAGCAAATAAAACTGCTTTTACTTCTGTAAAAGCTGTAAGTGACGTTATAGATTTGAATAAAAAAGTTTCTAACGAACAAATTAACGCTAATATTAAGCAAGCTGCAGAATTAGCGTTTCCCGCTTTATTAAAAATTGCAATTTAATCAAAATGAGGATTCAAAAATTTCTAGCTAAAGCCGAAATTGCATCATTGAGAAAGTCTGAAATTTATATTAAACAGGGTTTGGTTAAAATCAATGACGAAATTGCAGCAATTGGTCAAAAAATCAATCCAAATGATAAAGTTTATTTTAAAAATAGACTTGTTATTTTTAAAAATACAAAAGAATACTATATTCTAAATAAACCAAAAAAATATGTGACAACAACTAGCGATAATTTTAATCGTCCTATTGTTGTTGATTTGATAAATACAAAAAGCCGAATTTATCCTGTAGGAAGATTAGATTATGACACTACAGGTCTTTTAATATTAACTAACGATGGTGATTTAACTTATAAATTAACTCATCCCAAATTTGAAATTGAAAGAGTTTATATTGCTACTTTAGATACTAATTTAAATGAGCAAGAAATGGAATTAATAAATTCAAATCATTTTAAAATTAACCAAAAAATATCTAAGCAAAAAGTTGAAAAAATTAGCGATCGAAAATATAAGGTGATAATAAGTCAAGGTTGATATCATCATGTTAAAAGAATGTTTGCTGAATTCAATAAAAAAGTTATTGAATTAGAAAGAGTTAAATATTCTTTTTTAGAAATTGGTTCTTTAAAAATTGGTGAATATAAAAAACTAACTCCAGATGAAGTTAGTCGGTTAAAAAAATTGTTTGATTAATAGTCGTTTTTATTAGTTTCTTCTTTTTTCATTAATTTAACACCGCTTGATGTTCCGATTCTTGATGCACCTGCTTCAACCATTTGCACTAAATCTTCATGTGTTTTAACACCACCAGCTGCTTTAATTTGAATTTTATTACCTACAACTTTTTTCATAGTTTTAACATCATCAAGTGTAGCACCTCTAAAACTAAAACCTGTACTTGTTTTAACAAATTCTGCACCTGATTTTAATACTATTTCAGTTGCTTCAATAATTTCATGTTGAGTTAATAAAGCTGTTTCAATAATCACTTTCAAAACATGGTTTCCAATTGCTTTTTTAACTGACTTAATATCATTTAAAACATATTCAAATTCTTTATCTTTTAATTTTCCAATATTAATAACCATGTCAATTTCACTTGCTCCATGATCAATAGCTAATTTAGCTTCTTGAGCTTTAGCTTGTGTGATCATCGCACCAAGCGGAAAACCGATTACAGAAGTAATTCCAACTTCTGAATTTTTTAGTTTAGAAGCTGCATAAGCTACTCAGGATGAATTAACACAAATTGTTTTAAACTTTCACTCAATTGCTTCTTCAATCAATTTATCAATATCTTTTTGTCTAGCTTCTGGTTTTAAATATGTATGATCAATTAATTTATTATATTCCATTTTATTCAACCTCCATTGCAATGTTGTAAACATCTTGCAATTTTCTTTCTTTTTTCTTAAATTCTAACATTTCAATCTTATGTGAAATTATTTCTGATTGCAAACTTAAAACAGCTGATGAATCTAATGTTTCAATTTTAAATTCATTATCTACATTTTCAAAAGCAATACCTAATTTTGTTAATAATTGTTGCATATTTTCGATGTGATCATTATTAATTAATATTGTATAACTATTGCCTTCTTTTTGGCTTTTTCCATCCAAAACACCGGTAGAAACAATTTTCCCTTCTTTGAATAAAATGTATTCATCAATATATTGTTCTAATTCAGATAATATGTGTGAAGAAATAAATACAGTTTTCCCTTGTTTTTGAATTTGCTTTAAATATGTGAAAAATTCGTATCTACTACTTGGATCTAAATTTGCCGCTGGTTCGTCAAGGACTAAAATATCTGGTTCATTTATTAGAGCTTGAATTAATAGTAATCTTTTCTTTTGACCACTTGATAATGATTTAGCTTTTCTATTTTTGTATTGATCCATTTTAAATTCGACAAGGTTCTTTTCGATTTTTAATTTTGCTTCATTAGTTTTAATTCCGCTCATCAAAGCTGAATAATATAAGAATTGATAGACAGTTTGTTTTTCAGCAAATATTTCAGCTTCCGGAACATAACCTAGGTTGTATCTTGATGTTGGTATTTTATTTGAAATTGAATTAATTTTTATTAAACCTTGAAAAGATGGATACGCACCAATAATACATCTAATTAATGTAGTCTTTCCTGCGCCATTTGGTCCAATAAAACCATAAAATTTACCTTTTTTAAGATTTAATGTTTTAATGTCAATTTCAAATTTATCCTTTTTGGAATGTTTGTATTTTAAATTAGAAATTTCTAATGTGTAATTTGAAACGTTTTCTGACATGCCTATAATTATATATATAATTTAATTATTATTTATATGATAATAAATTTCACAAATTTTTAGTGAAACTTTAGTATGAATAACGATATGTAAAATAATCAATATTTGACTTTAAAATATACAACTAAATAACTATAAAGGCGGAATTATGGAAATAAAATCAATGATCAAAAAGGAACTAAATTTAATTATTGAAAATCTTTCAAAAAAATACAACATCGATTTACCTGATAATTTGAATTATCAATTAAGCGAAAGTAAGTTACCAGATAATTTAAACGATGAAAAAGTTTACTATCATCTTGCAACTAACTTAGCAATGATTTTAACAAAATCTTTCAAATTAAATCCTCATGAATTAGCTCAAATTTTAAAAATTGAATTAGATAAAAGCTCAATAATAGATCGTGTCTTAATAAGTAAACCTGCATTTATAAATATTAAATTAAGTAATGATTTTTTAATTTCTTCATTAAATAAAACTCTTGCTAATTCCGATAATTTTGGTAAAGCTAAAATTAATAATATAAAAATTAATAATGAATTTGTGAGCGTTAATCCAACAGGTTTTTTACATTTTGGACATGCAAGAGGGGCTGCATATGCAGATAGTTTAAGTAAGATTTTGAAATACCAAGGTTATGATGTTGAATCTGAATATTATATTAATGATGCTGGTAATCAAATTGATATTTTAGCTATTTCTACTTTCGTAAGATATATTGAATTGTTGAAAGAAAAGAATTTAAGTGTTAAGAAATTTGAAATGCCTGAAGATTCTTATAGAGGTGAAGATATTAAAATTTTTGCTAAAGATTTATTTGATGAATTTAAAACTGAATTTGAAAATGAAGATTTAAATTCAATAACCAAAAATAAAAAATTTAAAGATGCAGCCATAAAAATAGCATTACACTATATAAAATCTGACCTTAAGATTTTTAATGTTCATCATGACACTTGATTTAGTGAAAGAAGTATTGAAAAAGAATTGATCGAAAAAACTATTGAAAAAATGGAAAATCATGTTTATTCAAAAGATGGAGCATTATTTTTGAAAACATCAGAATTTGGAGATGATAAAGATAGAGTATTAATTAAATCAGATGGTTCACATACATACTTTTTACCGGATATAGCTTATCACAATATTAAAGCATCAAAATCTGATAAGATGATTGACTTTTGAGGAGCTGACCACGGCGGCTATGTAAGAAGAATGCAAATTGCAATGAAAATATTAGGTAGAGATTTAGATAAATTCTCTATTGAAATTATTCAATTAGTTCGCTTATTAAAAAATGGCAGCGAATATAAAATGTCTAAAAGGGCTGGTACAGGAATTTTTTTACGTGATATGATCGAATTAACTAGTGTAGATGCAGTTAGATGATTTATGGTATCAAGAGATATTAACAGTCCATTAGATTTTGATCTTGATTTAGCTAATTCAAAAAGTGATGAAAATCCTGTATATGGAGTCCAATATGCTTTTGCAAGATCTAATTCTTTATTAGAAAAAAGTAATGAAGAACAATATAATGCTAATCATATTCTTAGTGAAAAAGAGCAAAAATTATTAATGCAAATTTTTGAATTTCCGCATGTATTAAAATCAATTGCAACTAATTACAAAGTTAATTTACTTGCCCCTTATTTAATTGACTTGAAAAACATTTTTAATTCTTTTTATGCTGAAGAAAAAATCATTAATAGTGAAAATGAAGCTTCAAAATTGGCGCTTGTTAAATTAACAAATATTGTATTTTCTAAAGCGTTAAAATTAATAGGTGTTAGCACACCAAAAAGAATGGGATAATGAAAATATATTCTAATAGCCAAGTTAACGGCATATTCAAAAAAGAAATTGGTAAATACAATTCTGTTTCTAATTTAGGAGTTAATCCACATTTGCAATGAGATGAAATAGAAGGTGCAAAAGAATATGTTTTGATGATGATCGATTATGATTCAACTAGAACACTTGGATTTCCTTTGATACATTGATTATGTTCAAACATAAAAACAAATTACATTAATGAAAATTCTGATTTTAAAAAATTAAAAATTACTATGGGCGATACATTCCGCTCTAATAAGGGTTTGCATTTTCCATCTATATTACCTAATTCATTGGTTTTAGAGCCATCTAATGTTTATATTGGTCCTGGTCCAAGTGATCATGATCATTATTACACTATTAAAATTTGAGCAGTTGATATCGAATTAAATATGGAATCTGGCTTTAAACTAGCTGATGTTAGAAGAAAAATGAGAAATCATATTTTAGATTCTGGGGAAGTTGAATTTAAATATTACAAAAATATTTTAGACTATGAAAATTTGAATAAGTAATTATTAGTGAAATTTTCAATTACACACATTTATCATTTCGTGATTTTTGTATTAAAAAAAGGATTCAACTGAATCCTAATTTTTATTGAACAATTAATTAATTTCAAAAATTGGTGAGTAGATAATTTTTTCTTTTTCAAAAGCCTTTGTGACTTTTTCAATTGCGCCATGACTAGTTGTAAATAATGAACAAGTAACCATTCCATATTGAATATTATGTTTTAAATCAACACCGCTGTTTGTATAAAACTTAACGCTATTTGCAATTAATATTTCTAAAATCTTTCCATAATTGCTTTTAGTAATATTAATTTTTAATGCCTGATGTAATTTCTCGCGGTTTAATGTATTAAGCATATGGTTGATCAATTTATCATTATCAACATTTCCGCCCGATGCAATAGCAACAATATTTTCGCCTGGTTTAAAATCAAACTTTTTGTATATTACTGAAGCAGCAGCTACTGCTCCTGCACCTTCTACAACTGTTTTAGTTTCACTTAATATATGTGTTATAGTATCTTGAATTTCAGTTTCATTAACTAAAACTATTTCATCTACTAAAGATAAAATCATTTGGTAATTAACTAAACCTGGTCTTTTAACTGCTATACCATCTGCTATTGTAGGTTTATATAAAGAAGGGTCAAGAATTTGTCATTCTTTATTTTTTATGGCATTGTAAACAGATGGTACATTTTCACTTTCAACACCAATTATTCTAATTTCTGGTTTAAATGTTTTAGCTGTTAAAGCAATACCAGCTATTAATCCTCCGCCACCAATAGGAACAACAATAGTATCAACATCATCTAAATCATTAAATATTTCTAGAGCAATTGTGCCTTGACCTGCAATTACTGAAATGTCTTCATATGGTGGTATCATAACTAAATTTCTTTCTTTACTTAGTCTAATAGCTTTTTCTAGTGCACTATCAAAAGTATTATCTCCACTAAAAATTACTTCACCACCATATTTTCTAGTGTTATTAACTTTTGTAAGTGGGGCATTATCAGGCATTACTATATAACTTTTTATCCCAAATTCAGTTGCAGCTAAAGCAACACCTTGTGCATGATTACCAGCACTAGCTGCGATTACACCTTTTTGTTTTTCTGCATCACTTAAATTCAAAATTTTATTTAAAGCACCGCGCACTTTAAATGAATTGACTGGCTGAGTATTTTCTAGTTTTAAATAAAAGTTTATACCTAGTTGATTTGAAAAACTATAAGCCTTCACTGTTGGTGTTGGCTTTAAATATTTTGACATTTCTCGATTAGCTTTTATAATATCTAAAAGACTAATTTGCTTATTTCACAAATTTTCATTTGCTAGTGATTTATCTATCTTCATTATTTAACTGCAATTGCTTCAATTTCAACAATTGCATCCTTTGGTAATGCTGCAACAACAACAAATGCTCTTGCCGGTTTATGTTCTTTCATAAATTTTGAATATACTTCATTAATGTATCCAAAATTTTCTGCTTGACTATAATTTAAACTTAAGTAAATATTTACTTTGACTAAATTGTTAATCGTATATTTTGCTTCGAGTAATATTTGTTCAATGTTTCACAGTGCTTTTGTAGTTTGTTCTATTAAAGCTTCTTTAGATCTTAATTTTAAAACATCAATATTATCTTCGTTTGTCAAACCTAATTGACCAGATATATACAGTGTATTATTTGCTTCGACAGCTTGCGAATAATGGCCAAGCGGTTGTCTTGCTTTTTTTGAATTAATAAGTTTCATATTTCTCCTAAAATTTATATATCTAAATTATATTATTTAAAAATCGATATGTCACAAGTACATATCAATCTGGAAAATATTTTTTGAAAAAGTTATTAGTTACAAAAAAGATTATTTTTAAAAGTATAAATGTCTTTCTTATTTATCTATCAATAATAATTTCAACATTATTAGTTACTGCTTGAAGTTTTTGCGATACTTCTTTTGAAACAATGATAAAACGATAACTAGTAAAATCAACAATTGCAGTATGAACATTTTTGGTTCACCATTTTGTTGAAGAAAGCTCTTGAACCTTAATTGTTAGGACTAATTTTTCTCCACTAATCATGATCGAGTTATAAAAAGAAATATTTTTTTCAGGTTCAGTAAATTCTGGACCAGTTATTGTAATTAAGGTAGGAAGAATAAGTAAGGAATATTTTTCAAAATCAAATTCATTCAATTGTTTGCTCACCGTTTTATTTTTAAGAGAAATATCTGTTGAATTATTAATTTTTAAATTACGTTTATCAAATCAGTTTGAATAGTCTAATTTTTGATCAAATAAAAGTACTTTTTGATTAAACTGTCTTGAATTTTTCGCCCGATTATTTCAAAAATTGTCATTGCCATCAGTATCTCAATGTAATTCAGAAGTATTATAAACTTCAAAATTATCAAGCCATGTATATTTAGATTGATCAGAAAATGTTCTAATAGAAAATCTGGTTAGAGAATTATAAGTACTACCTCCTTCATATGTAAGCTTAATAATTCCATGATGTTCAAAATTGGTTGATGTATTTTCTTCATAAGCAAATGCACAGCTTGAAAGTGTTGCAACTGCAAGTAGAGGGATACTTAGTATTAACTTTTTTATTTTTTTCATATTAATTTAAAAAATAAGAGTAATAACCCTCGACCGCATAACTTTTCAAATTCTTTTTTTGAGCAATGATGTCAACAGAATAATAACCATCAGTAGGGGCGATAAATTCGACTGTTTCTTTGTTATTTTTTTTACTATTTGACGAAGCATACACTTTAGCATTTGAGCAATAGATTTCAAATATAAATGTAGCCATTAAATTAAAGATTTTTTCAAATTTTTTTACCATTATTTACCTCATGTATATTTTACTCATTTACAAATTAAGATTATTGAATGAGCAAACTCTAAAGTAAGACAATATATTTAATATATAATTTTTAAGTGAAATAATTACTTATTTGATCTTATTAAATACACGATAAAAATAAGCGCAATTTGATTTTAATTTATTATAAAAACAGGAGAAATAATGCAAGAATATTTAAACTTACTAATGCACATTGAAAAAAATGGGTCCACTAGAGAAGATAGAACAGGAACTGGTACAAAGGGAGTTTTTGGTACACAAAGCCGTTATGATTTAAGACAAGGTTTTCCTTTGCTTACAACTAAAAAAATGGCTTGAAAAGCAATTGTGCACGAATTATTATGATTTATTAGCGGATCAACCAACATTAAATATCTAGTAGATAACAATGTAAGAATTTGAAACGAATGGCCATATGAAGCATTTAAAAAATCAGCGGATTTTAAAAACGAATCACTTGAAGAGTTTGCCGAAAAAATTAAAAGTGATTCAAAATTTGCTGAAAAACATGGAAATCTTGGACCAGTTTATGGTAAACAGTGACGAGATTTTGGTGGAGTAGACCAAATTCAAAAAGCTATAGATGACATTAAAAATAATCCCTTTAGTAGAAGAATAATTGTTTCAGCATGAAATCCGCCTTTAGTAGATAAAATGGCTCTTCCGCCATGTCATGCTTTTTTTCAGTTTTATGTTTCTGCAAATTCTGAACTATCATTACAACTTTATCAAAGAAGCGGTGACGCTTTTTTAGGTGTGCCTTTTAATATTGCTTCATATTCTTTATTGTTAAGTATGGTAGCTCAAGTAACTAATTTAAAAGTTGGTGAATTTATTCACACAATTGGTGATGCACACATTTATTCAAATCATCACGAACAAGTAAATGAGCAATTAAGTCGAAAACCACTTAGTTTACCTACTTTAAAACTTAATCCAAAAATTAAAAATTTATTTGACTTTAAAATCGATGATATTGAATTAGAAAATTATGAATCTCATTCTGCAATCAAAGCGAAAGTAGCTGTTTAATGATTAAATTAATAGTAGCAACAGCAGAAGATAATTTAATTGGTCAAAATGACAAAATGCCATGAAATATTAAAAGTGAATTTGACCATTTTAGAAATACAACGCTAAATCATTCTCTATTATTTGGGCGTACTACTTTTTTGGGTTTACCAGCTAAATTACCTAAAAGAGTGCATTATGTTTTATCACCAGAAGATGTAGAAAACGCTGATTTTACAATCCATAACGAAGAAGAATTATTTGCTCTATTTAAAAAATTTGAAAATTCTAGTGAAATTCTTTTTATAAGTGGCGGAAAAAGCATATACGAAAGATATGCAAAATTTGCTCAAGAAATTATTTTATCTAGAGTTAAAGGTAAATTTGAGGGCAATGTTTATCTTGATACAAGTTTTTTAAATAATTTTAAATTAGTAAGAGTTGATGAGAATCTAGATTTTAATGTTGAGTATTACAAAAGAAAGTAGACATAGTGTGAAAATTTATTAAAAGTTCAAGCAGTAAGGACAATTGATTTAAACATAATGGTTCTGAAGCTTGTTTTTTAGGTAGGTCAAATGTTGGTAAATCATCGCTTTTAAATGCCTTAGCAAACCAGAAAATTGCTCGAACTAGTAATACACCCGGAAGAACAAGATTAGTAAATTTTTTTGAATCTGATTCTAAAAAAATAATTGTTGATTTACCTGGCTATGGATATGCAAAAATGTCAAAAGTTAATCAAATTAAATTGTGAAAAATGATTAATGAATATATTTCTGAAAGAGAACAATTGAATATGATTTTTCTTTTAATAGATTCTCGAAGAGGAATCCAAGAAGAAGAAATTGAAATTATGAAAACTTTTAATGATTTAAAAAAGGCATTTACATTAGTTTTTACAAAAGTAGATAAAATCAATCAAAGTCAGCTACATAAAATTAAGCAAGAAGTATCATTACTTGAATTTAATCCGGAAGTTGTTTACACATCAAGTGAAAAACGCAAAAATATCAAAAATTTATTATCAATTTTAGAGCAAATCTAAACATTTTAGTATAATATAAAACTTATGAAAAAAAATATTTTGAAAAAGTCAGCGAGTGATGCATATAAAATTGTAAAACGAGGAAATATGTTTATGCTTGCTGTTGGGTTATTACTTGGTACTGCATTCGGTACATTAGTTAACTCATTAGCAAAAGATGTTATTTTAACAGGTATTGTAACATCATTTGGAGTACCAAATCTAGATGGTGCAAAAGCATTTACAGGAATTAATGAAGGGTACATTCTATATGGAAACTTCCTATCAGCATTAGTTAGTTTCTTAATTGTTGCTTTCTTTATTTTTATTATGCTATTAGTATGATATTTAGTTGTTAACTATTTAGCAGCTAAAAAAGCACAAAATGCTCCTGCTCCTGAACCAGTTGAGGTAAAGCCTACTGTGGACGAATTAATTTTAGCAGAACTTAAAAAACTAAATGAAAGTCACTCTAGTAAACATTCAAAGGAAGGTAAATAAAAACGGGTAGCCGTTTTTATTTTTTTTATTTTTTATGAAAAAGATTAAACCGATAATTCTGAAAAAAATATGAGGTCGAGAAATCTGACTTCATTCACCGCTAGTCGAAAATCAAAGTATTGATGAAAATGGAAATAAAATTACAACAGGACCATTAATTAAAATAATTGAAGCTAATCAAGCTTTAAGCATTCAAGTACACCCTGATAATGAAAAAGCTAAGCTATTGGAAAATATGGCTAATGGTAAATCTGAAAGCTGATATATATTAAAAGCCGAAGAAGGAGCAAAAATTATCGTTGGTTTATTACCTGGAATTTCAGAAAAAGACATTGCTATTGCTAATCAAAATAATTACAAAAAATTATTTAATCTTAAGTCTATTAAAGATAACCAATTTTATGATATCCCTGCCGGATATATTCACGCAATCGGAAATGAAGAAAATAAATTTATTCAGATTCTAGAAGTGCAGCAACCAAGTGACATAACATATAGGGTCTATGACTATGAACGTAAAGATAGTAATGGTAATTACCGTGATTTACATATCGATAAAGCTATTAAGTCTGTTAAAACTAATTTGAATCCTTTAGAAATTCAAAAAGTAGCTGAATATCAAGATATCAAAAATGAGTATTTTGTTCAAAAATTAATTTCTGATAAGGATTATGTTTTTGAACAAAATGGTTATGCAATAGTTAAAGAAAATGATGAATTTATTTGTTATTTAGTAAATAAAAATGAGAAAAATTCAATTAATGCATTCTATTTTATTTATTCAAGAATATAGTATCTTGTAGCTCTATGCTTGTGTTAATTCGGATCAAGTTGAAGATGATGTTAACGTAACAAAAAAATGCTGCCGTGTGCAGCATTTCTATTTAGATAAAGATTAAGCTATAGCTGTATCGATTTCACCAGTGATATCTTCAACAGTAGTTTCTTCTTTTTTGATTGATTTTTCGTATTGTGCGTATTTTGCTTTTACTTCTTCAATTGTTCCTACATATGCAAAGTAGTTTTCAGGAATATGATTTAAAGCTCCTGATTGGATTTCTCTAATTCCTGCAATAGAATCTTTTAGTTTAACGAAAACTCCAGGTGTACCTGTGAATTTTTCTGAAACAACAAAAGGCTGAGTTAAGAATTGTTTAATTCTTCTTCCTTTTAGAACTGTTTCTTTTTGTTCTTCAGGCAGCGCATCAAATCCAAGGATGTTAATGATGTCTTCTAAACGTTTGTTTTCATCTAAAATTCTAATTGTTTCTCTAGCTACTTCAATATGTGTTTTTGTTGTAAAACGAGTTGAAAGTAAATTTGAACTACTTGCTAATGGATCAATAGCTGGGTAAAGTCCTTCTGCAGCTAATTTTCTACTCAAAATAATTGTTGAATCAAAGTGAGCAAAAGCTGAAACAGCAGCAGGATCAGTAAAGTCATCAGCTGGAATATACATAGCTTGAATAGAAGTAATTGCACCATCAGTGTTTGAATTAATTCTTTCTTGTAATCTTCCGATTTGACTAACTAGATAAGGTTGGTAACCAACAGCTGAAGGTGTTTTTTCTAATAGAGCAGATACTTCTGAACCAGCTTGTTGGTAACGGAAAATATTGTCGATAAATAGTAATACGTCTTTACCGTGGTTCGATCTAAAGTATTCAGCAACTTTAATTCCAGTAAATCCTGATTGTAATCTTAATCCAGGACTTTCGTTCATTTGTCCGAAAACAAATGTTGTTTTATCTAGAAAACCTAATTCTTTAGCTTCCATTCATAATTCGTGTCCTTCACGAATTCTTTCACCAATACCTGAAAAGACACTAACTCCGTCGTGGTGTTTAATGAATGTATTGATTAATTCTTGAATAACAACAGTTTTACCTACACCAGCACCACCAAGTAATCCAGTTTTACCTCCAGAAGGAATTGGAAGTAAAACGTCGATAACTTTAATACCAGTTTCTAAAATAGCAGTTTTAGGTAAAACTTTATATCTATCTCTAGTTTTTGTTGCTTCAGGAACAGCTGGAGCATAAAGTTCACCTTTAATACTGTGACTAGGATCATCTAAAATTCGACCAACTGGGTCAATAATTCTTCCTAATAATGATTCAGAAATTGGTAATGAATATGGTTGGTTTTTACTTTTAGCAAATGAACCAATTGTAATTCCGCTTTCTTTACCTAGAATAAATCCAGCAACTAATTTTTCATTAATAACTTCAGCAATTTCTAAAATTCTAACTTCACTACCTACTTCAATTTCAAAAACGCTTCCGATTGTAGGACTTTCTTTAGCTTTAGTTAATTCGATTTTGTAAACTTGAGATTTAACTTCAACAACATAACCTTCCATCACATAATCTTTACGTTTAAGTGGTGTAAGTTTGTTTTTAGCAATAAAACGTTTTTTAGGTTTAAGAACTTCTTGAGCTTTTTGAATGAATTCTTGACTGTATTGTTTTGCAGCAATTTCTTTAGCTAATTGTGTTCTACCTTTAATGTCAATACTTCCAACACTGTAAATTCTTGCAAGTACTTTTAATTGGTCAATTGTTAATAATGCTAATGATTCAGGAGCATAAACTTTATAAAAAGTAGCTTTTTTGTAATCTGAATCAGATAAAGGTAAGTATTCACTTTCTTCTTGTTTTGAAATAGTAGGTTTTACTTCACCAGCTGCTTCAATTTCAGCAGTTTTTTCAGCTTTTGATTTACGTCCGCGTTTTGATGTTGAAGTAGTAGCAACTTTAGCTTCAACTTTTTCTTTAACAGGAGCATTTTTTTGCGCTGCTTCAAAAGCTTCATCATCAGCTTTACGTTCTTCTTCAGTCATTTTGTCGCGATTTTCTAATCAATATTTAATTGTTCGCTTTGGATTTTCTGCATCATAAGCTAAAATGTTTTCGATTAGTTTATCTTTTTTGGTACCTTTACGTACTTTAATACCATTTCTAACAGCACCCATTTTTAGAGTATTGTAGTATAAACTTTTGTAATAATCAAGTCTCTTAGTTGTACTCATATGCAATTCCTTTCTCTAATCCACGTCTTTCGTAAGCTAGTAATACTCGTCCATCGTTTCTTACATTCTTGTATAGTTCAATGAATTTTTTGTTTTTTGATAAGTATTTTGAATCAGATAGTAAGTGGTATTTTAGTAGAGGTAAAATCATGTGGAATACATATTGACTAATAATGTCAGATTCAAGATCATTTTCACGGATTAGTTTTCTTAGTTTTGAACCTAAAATATCTTTAGCAAAAAATACTTTTAAGACATCTTTAACTAATACTAAGTTTTCAGTATTATCTTTGTAAAAACTTAAGTATCCTTTTTTAAGTAAGAAAACTAAAATAGCAGTTGTATGATAGTCAATAACTTCATATTGCCCTTGATCAGTTAACATTTCAAAAACTCTAGCAGTATCCATTAAATCAATTTGAGATTTATCTAAATTTTGTCCAAATGTAGCTAATCTTTTTTGTCTTTCAAAATCAGCAATTTGACGTTTTAGACCGCTTGATGCTTTAACCATAATTGGTTCTTGTGCTTGTGAACCAATACGTGAAACTGAAAGTCCAATGTCAATGGCTGGTCTTTTACCTGCATTAAATAAAGCAGTTGAAGTAAAAATTTGACCGTCAGTAATTGAAATTAAGTTTGTAGGAATATATCCACTAATATCACTATCTAATGTTTGAGCAATCGGAAGCATTGTAATTGAACCACCGTTAAATTGTTCACTGTAACGACCTGCTCTTTCTAAAAGTCTTGAGTGAGTATAGAAAATATCTCCAGGAAAAGCTTCACGACCAGGTGAAGAACCTGAAAGTAGTGCTAATTCACGGTAGGCATCAGCATGGTTAGTTAAATCATCAAATACAACTAAAACATCTTTACCTTGTGCTTGGAAATATTCAGCAACAGCAGCTCCTACGTAAGGAATTAAGTATTTAGCAACAGCTAAATCATCAGCAGCTGCAGTTAGAATAATTGATTGGTCAATTACTTCTCTTTGACGTAAAACTGAATAAATTTCAACAATTTCTTCACGTTTTTTACCAATACCAACAAAAATGTTGATTGTTTCTTTTCTGAACTGAGCTAAAATTGCATTTAAAGCAATCGCTGTTTTACCAGTTCCTTTATCTCCTAGAATAAGTTGTTTTTGTCCTTTACCAATTGGTAAAATCGCATCAACAACTGTAACACCAGTTTCAAGTGGTGATCTAACTGCTTCACGTGAATAAATAGGTTTAGCTTCTTCAAAAACTTCTTGTGTAGCTAAGATTTCATCAACTCTTGCTTTAGTTGAAATAAGTGGATTTAAACTTACATCTAGAATTGAACCAAGTAAATCATTGTAGATATTAACTTGAAATAATTTACCAGAAGGAATCGCAATTCCACCCACTTCTAAATCATTGTGTTGGTTTGATGATAGCAGACCAACTTCTGCTTTTTCGACGTCAGCTTTTAAGATAACACCTTCAGTTTTATTGGCAAAAGTAACAACTTCTAAAAATTGATATGGATGTTTACCAGAAACTGTAACAATGTTATCTTTAATAGCTTCTATTTTTAATTTTGTCATCTTTATATTCCTCTCTTTTTATAATAGAACTACTGTCGCAATAACGGCTGCCACTAATAATAGGCCTCCGACAACTAGTGCTCCGATTAAGGCTCTACTTAGTGATTTTGTAGCCATAGCTCTTAGTACTTTCCATCTTGCCAATAGAAATGCTGCAGCTGCAATTGTAGTAATTGCTCCTAAAGCGTATAATGTTCCAACAAAAGCACTATTTGCTTGTTGAACTGTAAGTGCAACTACTGATTGCAAGCTGCTTGTTGAGTA
Source organism: Mycoplasma testudineum (assembly GCF_002245785.1). Classification (GTDB taxonomy): domain Bacteria; phylum Bacillota_I; class Bacilli_A; order Mycoplasmatales; family Metamycoplasmataceae; genus Mycoplasmopsis_B; species Mycoplasmopsis_B testudinea. Next base: position 126,478 of record NZ_NNCE01000002.1, on the reverse strand, counting down.
AGTAATTTGAGTATTTAAATCTAAATTATTAATTATTTCCTCTGCTAAAGCAACTTGATTTTGAGTGTTACTAAATTCATTTACATATGAATTAGGACTTATGTTTTTAGTAGCTAAAGCATAATTAGCTATAACTTGTAATGTATAAAGTTGTTCATTAGTTTTAGTTTGCAATAATGTTAATTCAGAATTTGTTAATGTACCTGCTTGAACTAAAACTTCTCTTCTTTTTTGTAATGATTTGTAAATATTAGCACCGGTAATTCAGTTATCTAATATTGATGTTTGAATTATTGAACCGTAAATATTTAAAGTATCTTTGGTGTTTTCTTCGTTTGAATTTGAATCTAATCTTTGATTTAGTTCATTAAATCATGATTCAAAACTTACAACATCATTTCCAATACCTGTTGCTACTAAATTAATAGTATCTCCAGAAGCTAAATATGTATCTAAAACTGAATTTCAATCTTTATTGATAATTCTAAATAGATTTGAATAAATATCTAGATATTTTAATTTAACGCTATTTGTTGAATTTTGCAATTGTTCAGCATCATATAGTATTGCACTATTAGATGCAAATTCTGAAAAAGCAGTTGCTGAACCATTTTGTGCTGAAGCATATAAAGTTGCTCCAAATTCACTTTTGTAAATTAAATCAATGTAATTTTTAGCTAAATTTCGTCCAGAAGGAGTTTCCATTGTTACTAAACTATTACCTGAATTTTTTGCAAATAATGTTAAATCAACTCGGTTGTTAGTATTATTTGAACCAAATCCATTAGCTAGAACATTTTGTTTATTTTCTACATTTACATATTCTGTATTAAATGTTTGTGTTGTGCTTAAAGCTTGCGTTGATAAAAAGTTAAATAATGCACTTGTATATAAATCATTAAATTTATTTCTAGCTGAATTTAATAGATTTGAATAAACCAGTTCGATTAATTTTCCTAATTGCAATTCTGCAACTTGATTTCTTGTAGTTTCATTTTGTGATTCATCACTTAAAGCATCAACAAGAACTTGAATTAATGGCTGACTTTGACTTGTATTTAATGAAGCTAAAATAGTGTCATTAATAATTGTTAAAGCATCAGCTTGACCTTGATTTGCATCTAAAGTATAAACAGTATCTAATTGTAAGTTTTCATTTGTAAGTTGTCTAACAATGTTATTTATCATTACATTATTACTTATTAAAGCTGAATATAAATCTGGTCCAATTCCGCTAAAGATTGTTTGATTTCCAAATAATTCAATATTGCTATATTTACTTCCAACTTGTGTAGAAGAAACTGTACTTAATCTAAGTGGATTGTCTGTAAATGTTGTTGCACTTGCATTTCTACCGTTTGCTCAATTTAAATAAGTTTGTGCTAGAAGTGAAATTGCTTCGGCATTTTTATCAATTTGTTCAATTGCATTAATAACTTTGGTTGAAAATGTTCTAGTAGAAACTGCTGTATTTGGTTTTTCAAAGAAAATTTTATTAGCATAATCTTCAGCTGATAAAGTAATTTGCGGATCAAAAGCATATGAACCATCTGCATTAGATTTAGCTGGATTAAAAGCAAAGGTATCACTAGAAAATTCGATTTTATAACCTACATATGAATTATATAAACTTGAATCAACTTTGATAGCTCCTTCAGATAATTCATTACCACCTGAAGCAATAACATTTATAGAATCAGGTTGAATATTTAAGGCTCCACCACCAACATTACCTGTAGTTAAATCAGAATCATATGTAAGTTGAAACTTAGTTGCTTGTCCTGCTGCATTTGTACCAATTGAATATGAATTTTGCACAATTGCACTATTAGGTGTTTTAGTGTAATAATCATGTTCAAAACTTGATTTATCACCAATATAAATATTTAATTCATTTAACGAAGTATCTGTTGTACTTGGTTGTTGAGAATTTACAAATGTTGAGAAAAAGCTAATACTTGAAATTTGATTATTTTCAGCAATAGCTTCAGGACTTAATTGTGATTGCAACACTCCAAAAGCTTTTATATTAGTAGAATCATTTCCTGAAATAATTCTTAAGTTAGAAATTTCTTCATCATTTCTTGTTCTAACATAAAGATTTCATGTACTTCCTGTGTTAGTTAAAATGAAATTATTAATTGTTGCTAAGTTAGGGTCTTTTTCTAAATCTTCTTTTGATTTACCAATTCAACGTCCAAAAACATTTAAACCATTTTGAAATTGTGCAGCAGTTCCTGTTGAAGCATCTAAAAGTGCATTGTTTGCAGCTTTAATTACTAAACGTCCACTGTTATTTCCGGTAATTTGAGGTCCTGAATGAGTAAAACTAAATACGATATCAGAAGCAGCATTTGAATTAATTTCAGCAACTTTAACTAAAGTGTTATATTGACTATTTAAATTCAGTGTTACACCATTATTTGCATCAACTGATTTACTTAAATCAACTAAAGCAGCACCAGCAATAGGTTCATCTGCTACTGGATTACCAATACCAGTTATATTAACACTAGCACTTTCAGTATAACCATTTAAATTTGCAACAAGTTGTTGAATATGTTCTTGAGAAGTTATAACATCATTTAGTGAATCTAAATTAATATCTGGAAATTTAGAAGCTTTCAATTCATTTAAAAGTGTTTGGTCACTAACAGTTGATTCAATTTCTTTTCACAATCTGTAGTATCTTAAATTCTGACTAATTTTAATTAATTCAACTAAAGCAGGAGAATTTTGAGTACTGTATTGTTGTAAATTATTGTAAATGTTGTCATATTGACCATTTTCAACAGCAAAATCAAGAACTTCACCAATCGTAAAATATATTTCACTATTTGAAGCACTAGCTGCATCATTTGTAGAAATTGTTTCAACAGCAAATTGAGAATTAATTCTATTATTTACTTGAGAATTTGAATTATTTGCGTTAATTAAACCGTAAGTTCCTAAACTAATTGCAACTGCAGAAGTAGTTAATGCTGCTGAAATTAAAAGTTTATTTTTTTGTTTCTTAGTCACTTTTACTCCTGTCCTTTTTCTAATTGATAAGCCATAATTGATTTAAGTAAAACTTTTTTAGCTAATTCTAAAGATTTATCTTTATGTCTAATTAAGCGGAAAATGTTGTTATTAACTTGGTAGTTTTCGGCTGTAAAGTATTCTGAAATTTCTGAGAAAATTTTTGCAACAGATTGACTTTTATTAATTTCAAGGAAGTCTTCAATTTTTTCAGTTGTCATTGTTCGTAATTCTTTATCTTCACTATAAAAGCCTTTGACATCATCATCTGAAATTACCTTGAATAATCCATTTATTGCAACTAAGTTTCCTGCATGATTTTTAACAATCATGACATTTTCAGCTATTACTAATCTATCTTCTACTACATCTTCGATATCACCAGGATTAACAATTTTAACAATTAAGGCAACTGCATCATAAATAGAAACTGATTGCTTTACATCTTGTTTAGATCGAACCCCTTTATCTTCAGTGATTTTTTCAGGTGCTCCGCCTACTGTAAAAAGAATTATTGAGTCAATTTGATGAGTTCTTGGATTATAAATTTGTCTTAATTTATCGGTAACTATTGTTTTAATTACTAAAGCCATTAGTTACCCCCTTTAGCTAAATCTCGAGCAAAACTTCGATATTTATTGTAAATTGACTCATCATCAGCTTTTTTCTTTTTACGATTTTCGAAAGCAGCATGAAGAATTAAACCTTGAAGTGTTGTTTCTTCTTTTCTGATTCTATTAAATGCTTTTGTAACATCTGAAAGTTGTTCTTCAATTTTATTTTGCTTATCATTTAGTAAAGCTAATTCTAAAGTTAATGATTCGATTCTTCTTATGATTTGTAACTCATAAATTGAACTTTTCATCATTGATTTAGCAAATAGAGCATAAAAGTTAGCAATATCTGGAGATCATTTATTTTTAGTTAGATCAATTGCTTCCATAATTTCAATGTATTCTCTAGCTTTTTTAATTTCTAGGGATTCATTTTCAATTTCTGGTTCAACGTTTATCCCGTCTTGATCAACTTTTTGATTTAGATCTTTAGTTGCTTTATCTAAATCTCCGGCTTCACCAAATGGGAATAATTTTTGTCTAACCAATTCTTTAGTACGACTGTTAATTTCAGCAACAATGATTTCTACATAACCAAAAACATTATTGTTAATTCCTACTTCGATTAAAGAACTAATTTTTTCTGAAAATTTAGAAGTATCTTTATCTAGATCATTTGTTTCAAAGTTTTCAACAACTCTTAAATTGTATTTAGAAACCATTTCTGATGTTCTTTGACCTACTGTTACAACAAATGAGTCTGAAACAATTTCATTTTTAACAAATTCTTCTAATCTTTTCATTCCAATTTCTGCAATTTTGTCACCTGAAGAAGGTTCGACAAGAATGTAGAATTTAGGTAATTTTTTATCAGCAACATAATAATCTATGTAGCGATTTAATCATTTTTTACCTACTGTTTTAATTAGTTTTTCATTAGTGCTTTTAATTTTCATTAAAGCTCTTTTGTTGGAATTTTCTTGATTAAGTTTTTGTAGAAGTGAAAGTTTGGAAATTTCGATGTGTCCGTAGAAGAATTCAAGCGAGTGTTTTCGTTCTTTTAATTCACTTTTCTTCATTTAAATTCCTTTCTTGTGATTTTATTGTTCAATTTTGTCTTTTGAAATATTATTTATATAATCACGAGAAATTAATCCTCTGAATCATTGTGCTGCACTTGTGTGCATAAATAATGAGTGAATTCCTTCAATATTTCTTACAATTAATGAGTTTTCGAAAAATTCTACTTCATGACCATTTGATAGGGCATTTTCTAACATTTTTAGATATACATCAATAATTTTCATTTTGTCTTTTGAACTATCTTTAACAACTGATGTTCATTCAATTATGTTCATTGGACTCATTAATTTTGGGTTAGCTACAATAATTGGTAAAACACTTGTATTATCAAATCTAACTGTATCCATAATTAAAATAGGATTTAATAGAACTGCATTTCCTGAAGCCATTCTTAAAGCTACTGATTGAATAAATTCTCTAATTACAGACTCTATTTTTTCAATAGAAATTATTTCACCATCATATAGATATAGGTGTGTCTGTAATGCCATATCAACTACAGAAAATGCTGTATTTCTTTCTTTTAATTCATTAAAGTTTCATTCTGCTTTATTTAAAACTAGTGCATAACTATCATATGAATCTAATCCTGAAAGAGGTTTTCTGTTATAGTCAATTAATTTTTCTTCTAAGTCTTTTAATTTTTCTTGACGAGCCATTGAATCAGTTGCGATTCTTTCCATTTCGGCTTCTGCATATTTTTGACTAGCGTGAATTTCAGTAGTTTGATTAATTATTTCTTCATAACTTTTTCTGTCTTCAACACTTTTGTATGATGAATTTGACTTTGTTTTAATTACGACTGACTCTTTTTCTAATTGAGCTAACTCGTCATCTCCTTCAAGTTTTGGTTCATCTTTAAAAACTTGTTCAGCTGTTCTGTCAAATCTAGCAAATTCATCAGTTGAACTAATATTGTTAATTTCAAATGTATTTGTTTCTTGAATAGCTTCACTTTTTTGTGATTTTTTACTCATAAATTTTCCTTTCTTATAACTCTTGAGTTACTGTGTTATTTAATGACTCATTTGTTTCAGTAATATTTCCCTTTTTAAAATCTTTACTATTTTTTTGAGACTTTTTCATAAATTTAGGTGTTTTACCTGTTATTGCAATTCAAGCAATAAACATATTGACAATTAATAAAATAAAGAATCCTATTAATATAATCACTGACAAGAACAATACAAGGTAGTTGGTTAAAAATGTTTTAATAATTGTTGCATCTGAAACTGTAGAGTACAGAATTGCAATAACTATTCCTAAGAAAAACATAAATGAAACAATAACTGAACTAGTATAGTTTTTAATATTTGGGAACTTAACTTGTGAAATAGTATTGTAGAAGGTTATCACTATTAACGATATTCCTGTTATTGTCAATAATAAAATTGAAGTTACCTGTCTTTGTCCTGAAAAACTTGAAAACCCGATTAATAGGGTGTTTATTAAAACAATTACGAACATAAAAAATACATATAGAACTAAATTTTCTAATGCAGTTGTTGAATCACTACTTTTTCCTAAGAATGATTTTTTATGTTTTTTAGTTTTTCTATCGTATTTTCATCAAATGTATAAACCAGTTAATAATAGGGTAATTAAACCACCTACTATTACGAAGGCAATATTGTCATTAGATGTAATTTGGTTAGTTGTTTGAATTAACATTATTGGAACAACAATCATTAATGCAAAAATATTTGTTAAAGCAAAAACAAAGATTTCTCTATTTCTATCTATAACTTCAAGCTCTTTATTTGTTAAATTACTGATGATGTTACTTCTAAATAAATTAGAATAAATAACAACAAATGCAAAATATAGAGCTACAACAACAGCTAAAACAATTACTACTATTGAATACATAATTGTTTGTGTTGAATTGATTATTTGTGCAGAAATTGCGTATTCTCTTAAAATAATACCAAACACTGGAAACATTAGCATTCATGGTATTGAAAGTAATGCTCTATTGTAAGTTGTAGGAAATACACTTTTTGAAATAATACTGAAATATGTTAATACTCCTAATTGAATTACTGAGTTAACAATCCCAATAATCATTCAAGTTGTTGCTCTGTCTATTACAGTTTGTTGTGATGAAAGTTTGTTAGTTAATGTTGCAACTACAATTGAAATAAATAACGAGGTTACAATAATAATTACACTCAAATGGTACTTTTGCGGTCAAATATTTCTAAATGATCTACCAATGAATACAAATATTGACATAGAACCTGCACCTATTGCGGCTAATCAAACGATTCAATAAATTTCCATATTATTTAACTCAACAGTTGTAAAGATAACACTATTTGAGTTAACAACGTAATGTGAGGTTGCTAATAATGCTGAAAAAACAGCAAAAATTGAATAAATTATAATTTTGTAAAGACCGATTTTAAAATCTTTACGACCTATAATTTCTATTTGAGCATTAACACTAATTTTACTTTGGTCATCTGCAATCACATTGGAATTATTGATTTGTGTTTTTTTCATATTTTTCCTTTCTTTTTGTCATATCGTCAATAGTAAAGAGATTAAAAAATTGTTCTATCAAAGATATGGATTAATTTTACCAAAAATGAATGCTTATTTAAAAAAGATGAAGTCCTCTTTTAAAAAAAGATGCATAAATTACATTATAATTTTTTATGCAAAAAAACGGTATTTTAAACAAAATAACACAGAAAAAATAGTTTTTTGTAAAATTTCAATTTTCACGTTTTTGAAAATTATGAATAAAAGTTTTTTTTCTTAAAATTGTATACGTGTTACTATGAAAAAGATATTTTAAAGCAAATTTTTAGCTAATTATAATCAGCTTACTAATTCTTTAGCAAATTCAATGAAAATCTAAATATTTAAAATTATAAAATTATTATATAATAATAAATATATTAAATAAATAAAGGACTGATATGAATAACACTAGAGAATTGTCAACTACATATTATGTTGTAGCCGGTAAAGATGAAAAAGGTAATCACACAAATACATGAGTTATTAAAAGAGGTAATTCTGTAAGAAAATCTGATGAAGTAGAAAATAAACCAGAAGCAGTTAAAAGAGCAAAAGAATTAGCTGATAAAATTGGTGGTAAAGTTATTGTCTATCTTAAAAACGGTTCAATTGACAAAAATTATTAATTATTTCTTTCTATCAATTTAGTTATAAATTTTTTATTTAAATCTAAGCTTTCAGAGAATTGAAAGCTTTTTTCAATATTTGAATAATCAAAGTAATCAAACATTATTTTACGTGTACTGATTTGTGAAAAAATTTTAAAAACATAATCTAGGGATTTTTTAACAATTCACTTATTTGTATAAAAAAAATTACCAGAAAAATGCAATATGGCTGGCTTAAAAAATATGGCAATATGTTGTATTAAAATTGCAGCATCCGTAATTAATTCAGAATAATCATTATAGTTAATTTCATTTGATAGAAATTGGTTCCATAGTGATCGATATTTATATTTCAATTGATTTAAATGTGGGTGTTTAATTGGTTTTATTGTTGGATTAAAATCTGATAAATCAATGATGGTATCAGACTCATTAACATATAATCAAAATCCTTTATCAAACGATAAAGATATAGAATTTGTGTCATGTAATTGATTGGCTTTACTAAGTGTAATAAAGTGATTTAATTTTGTAAGTTTACGATCATCAAAAATAATTTCATTTAAATTATCAGAATTATGTTTACTAAAAAAAGCTAAACATTCACTTTCGGCAAACCATAAAAGTGAATTACCATTTATAATTATTTTTAAATCATTCATAAAAAAATTATATAAAAAATGTCTCAATATGAGACACTATCTTTTACCGAATAATAAAGCAGCATAATAAACTAACATTGCATATATATAGAACAAATTGAAAGCACTATCAAAACTTATTAGTAATAATTCACCCAATGGCATTCTTCCACCAATTTGTGAAACATATTTAGCACGCTTTTTAAGTACATACATTTCAATAACACTCATTAAAAAGTAAACAATTGTCATCAAAGTAAGTATTGCGGTATTGACTCAGTTTGAAGTAACAAAATAACCAACAATTAAAGTTACAAAAACAGCTATGGTTCCGATTAATAGCAAATTGTATGCTTTAGAAATCTTTAAACCTGGAATTCAAGCAGTTACACCAGCAAGTAGCATAAAAGCAACTGGAATAAAGAATATTAATATAATGTTGTTTAAATCAATTGAAGTGTAAATGATTAATAAAGAAACTATTGTAGAAATTCAAAAGGAAATAACCAACATCAAAAATATTGATATAGGTATAAATACTTTTGGGGGCATTTTATGTCTAAAAAAACTAAAAATGAATAAAAGTATAAGTGGCACAAAGAATATAATACTTAACACCGATATATCTGATGCCATCACAATTCTATTAGCTACATTAAAATATGTAAATAAATAGACTCCTAATACCAAAATAGCTGAAGCAATTGCAAATATTAAAAATGTAAATCCATAATATTTTGATGCAGTATATGAATAAGTTTTTTTAATTCTTAAATTCGAATAATTATTTTCTAAATTTTGTTCACTCATTTTTTCTCCTTCATTGCCTAATTATAGCACTCCACCTTTATCTAGAAAAACTTTTTTAAGCTTTCTAAGTCAATGGTTAATCCCACTACGACTGATTTCAATATCTTCTTCTTCTAAACCGTCTCTTAATCCTTCCAAACTCAAATAAGGTTGGTTCTTTTTTATTTCAAATAATTTCATTTGTTCTGGGCTAAATTCATTAATGTAATTATTAGCTAATATGAAATCAATCATTTTTATGTGTTTTAAGCTAGCCTTTACGATTTTATCTGTATTAATTTCATCTAAATGAGCTAATTTTGAAACATAGCCTTCCATTTTGTGCTGGTTTAATTGATTATTAAATTCTAAATGAATTTGTACCAATCCTAGTGCTAAAAGGAAATCACTAATTGATTCTTGTTTTTTAATATATGCCACATGCTTATTTTTGCGGCTAATGGTTTTGAGATTAAAATTGTATTGAGGCTGGAGTAAAAAGTTTGTTATAAAATCAAAATTTTCCTTATTATTCACGCTGAACTCAAGATGAAAAATTTTACTATCAATTGAACTTACACTTCCTCTAGCTATGAAAACTCCGCCATAAAATAATTTTGGATTTTTTATTTCTTTTAAATTGTAATACTTTTTGTCAAACATCAAATCATTATTGTGTTCGGTGCTAAAACCATGTCGGATGTCAAATTTTGCACATAGATAAATAAGTTGCAATTTAATATTTTGATTTGTTATTTTACAAATAACGCTGTTGTCAGTTATAGTGTGTGCCGATGTAATTATGAAACCACGAAGCAATTCTTCAAATCCTTTTAATTCGAAACTTTGTTCTAAAATCTCGTTTTTTATTTTTTTGCTAAAACTCATTGTTACTCCAAAAAAAGAAATAAAAAAAGCGGCGACCTATTTTCCCTTTTCAGGTATCTTCGGCGCAACAATGCTTGACTACTGAGTTCGGAATGGTATCAGGTATACATTGTGCTATGACCACTTGATATATATATTACACTAAAATCAACATACGTGTAAAAAAAGATTAAATTTTTTTTAAATTTTTTTATGTGCATGTTTTGATCTTTTAAACCTTAATTTAATTAATAAACTAATGTAAAATGAAAAAAACGCGCTGGGCGTTTTTTGAATAATTCTATTGATTTATTTGATTTCTTCTGCTTCTTCAGCTTCTACAGAATCAATATTATCAGAATCAGAACTGTTTGCTTTAGCTTGAGCAGCTTGTTGAGCAAATGCATTGATTGCACTTTCAATTTGATCTAGTTTTGTTTTAAGTTCATCAAATTTTTCGTCTTTTAACAAGTCTTCTAATTCCTTAATTTGTTTTTCAGATTCTTCTACTACTTTAGGGTCTGCTTTATCGCCTTGATCTGAAATTGACTTTTTAAGTTGTGAAATTAAAGATTCAGTTCTAACTGTAATTTCAACTTTTTCTTTTTTAACTTTATCAGCTTCTCTATTTTCTTCAGCATCTTTAACCATTTGATTGATTTCATCTTCTGTTAGTGAAGTTGAATTTTTAATAACGATTTCTGTTTCTTTATTTGTTTTTTTGTCTTTTGCTTTTACTGTTGTAATACCATTAACATCAATTGAGAAAGAAACTTCAATTTGCGGAATACCTCTAGGAGCTGGTTCAATACCTGAAAGGTTAAACTGTCCTAATGTTTTGTTGTCTGCAGCCATAGATCTTTCACCTTGAACAACATTAATTGTTACTTCAGTTTGATTATCTTGTGCTGTAGAGAAAATTTGACTTTTTGTTACTGGAATGGTTGTGTTTCTTGGAATTAATGGTGTTGCTACTCCACCCATTGTTTCTATTCCTAAAGTTAAAGGTGTTACGTCTAATAGTAAAACATCGTCAATATCTCCAGCTAAAACACCACCTTGAATTGCAGCACCCATTGCAACAACTTCATCTGGGTTAATTGAACGGTTAGGTTGTTTTCCTAATATTGTTTGAACCATTTGTTGAATTGCAGGAATTCTAGTTGAACCACCAACTAAAAGAACTTCGTCTAAATCACTTGCTTTTAAGTTAGCTTCTTTTAATGCATCTTCAATAGGTTTTCTTGTTCTATCAACAAGATGTGCTGTTTTTTCTTCAAATAAAGATCGTTTAAGTTCTAAATCAACGTTTACCGGACCTGTTTCTTTCATTGTTAAGAATGGTAATGTAATTTGTGCTACGTTTTGGCTTGATAAATCAATTTTTGCTTTTTCAGCTGCTTCTTTTAGTCTTGCTAAAACCATTTTGTCGCTTTTTGCGTCAAAATCATGTTCTTCTTTAATTTTTTCAATTAATCAATCAACAATAACGTGATCTCAGTCATCTCCACCTAAATGATTATCTCCAGATGTTGCTAAAACTTCAAAAGTTCAATTTTCTAAATCTAATATAGAAACGTCAAATGTTCCTCCACCTAAGTCATAAACCAATACTTTTTGTTCTTTATCTTTTTTATCAATACCAAATGCAAGTGCCGCAGCAGTTGGTTCGTTAATAATTCTTGCTACTTCTAAACCAGCGATTTTACCAGCAATTTTTGTAGCTTCTCTTTGTGCATTATTAAAATAAGCAGGAACTGTAATAACAGCTTTAGAAACTTTGTGTCCAATTTTCTTTTCAGCATATGTTTTTAAATTTTCAAGAATTAAAGCTGAAACTTCTTCTGGTTTCATATCTTTACCATTTAATTTAACTGTTTGTGTTGTTCCCATTAATCTTTTTATTGAAGCAACTGAATCTGGGTTAGTTTCTAACTGACGTTTAGCAACTTCTCCAACGATTACATCTCCATTTTTAAAAGCAACAACTGAAGGTGTTGTTCTTTTACCGTTTAGGTTTTCTAAAACCTTTGGCTCTTTATTTTCGATTATACTTACAACAGAATTAGTTGTACCTAAATCGATTCCTAATATTATTTCTTTTGCCATAATAACTCCTTTTCTAAAATTAATTTAAAGATTTGTATTAATAGTATTTTAGCACTCATTTAGTTCAAGTGCTAAAAAAAATAAAAAAAATGGCTTAACCATTTAATTAGAAATTATTCTGTTATTTCCTCAACATCTTCACTTTCAGTTTTTCAGGATTTTTTACTACTCTTACTTTTGAAGGAATAATAATTCTGTCATGAAGCATGAAACCTGAGCTTGTTGCTTCTTTAACTGTATCATTTTCGGATTCTAAATCAATTACTGTTTCTAAAATGTCGTGCTTTTCAGGGTCATATAAATCGCCTTCAATAGGACTAATTTTAATAATATTATGATCTTCAAAAACTCGTTCAAGTTGATTTAATAAATGTGAAAAACCAATAACATAATTCTTTACTTCTTGGTTTTCACTTTTATTTGCGTATGAAATAGCTTTTTCAATATTATGTATTATTGGTAAAGCATCTTCTAACATTTTTTGAGCTGAATATTTCTTCGCTTCAGAAATATGTTGTTCCATTATTGATTTTTCAGCACTAACTCGTTCTTCAATTACTGTTTTTGCTTTTGATTCAAAGCTTTTTAATTGAATTTCTTGTAGTTTTAAATTTAAATCTAATTTTTCTTGTAATTTGGAATTTTTTTCTTCAAGATCTTTAACCTTTTTTAGTTCATCTTTGTACTTCTGTTTTCATTTATTATCTTTTTTAGACTCTTTTTTTTCAGATTCAGATTGAACATCAATGAATTCTTCTAGTCGATCAATTTTATTATGAACTTCAAAAGTAATTTCCTGAACTTCTTCAGTTTTTTTATCTAAATAATCCATTTTAAGGGAATAATATTCCATTTTTTCTTTTCCAATTATTAAATCATCAAAACCATCAATATATTGATTTTCACCTAACTCAAGAACCATATTAGTTCTTTCTCACTTTTTAATTACATCTTCTCCATTAAATGCTGATACATCCACTAAGATTTTGTCACCTTTTGAATAAGTTTCCATAATTAACTCCTTTAGTCTGTGTTATTATTTTTGTATTTTGACATTAACTCTGATAGTAGTTCAAAAGCTCATTTAGTTTTAGCTAAATCGATCCTATTATCACCAACAACTGATATTTCTTTTTTTCCATTTTCATGTTCAATTTTAGTTGCCAAAAAACTTGTATTATTGTCTCTAATATCAATTTTTATTTTTTCATCAGGATCATCATTATCAATCATTTCTCAAATTGAACGAGTTTCTATAATTTCTAATATTTCAATTACAGTTTCTTTATCTAGTTGATCACTTTTTATCAAGTTGGCTCTACCGTAAACTTTATTTGTATATCTGTTGCTGTATTGAGTAAAAATTTTAGAAATAATTTTACGTAATATTGCTTCTTTTTGATGAATGCTCTCTTCTAAAATAGGAAGCATTGCTTCAGCATAAGAAACAATATCTTTTAATTTAACGCCTTTTAGTCTTTCATTAAAAATTCTAATTACAATACTCAAATCTTTTAAACTGATGTTTTCAATTATTTTATCTTGATCTAAATTAATAATATTACTTTGGACTTCGCCATCACTTGTTAAAATAATAACTGTAGCACTGCTAGTGCTTACTGGGATAAGTTGCAATGATACTAGTTGTAAGTCTAAATTTTTTTCAGAGGCAATTAAAGTTATCCCCATGGAATCTGAAATTGTTTTCAAAGCAATTTCTAGTGTTTGTTGATTTGATAAATCTCTTGAACTAAAAATTTGCTCCATACGACTTCGTAATTCTTTATCTTCAGAATAGTTTAAATTGTGTGTATAAAATTGCAGTCCCAATTTTGAAGGGACTCTTCCGGCCGAAATATGAGATTTTTCAATTAAATTGAATTTTTCTAATTCAACCATAATATTTCTAACTGTTGCTGGGGAAACTTTCAAATTGGAAATTTCAAGTAATCTTGATGAACCTAATGCTTCACCAGTTGACATAAAATATCTGACAATGTCCATAAAAATTGTCAACTGTCTTTCGTTTAGTTTTATGTCTTTCATATTTATTTACTTTGTCACTTTTTTGTTAAATTTGTCAAATCCAAGTTCACTTGTTTTAAATTTAGAATTGTTATCGTTTTCAATAATTTGTTTTTTTGCTTTATCAAACTGAATTTTTGATATTAAATTAGTTTGCAATAAATACTCAATATTTTTGATTCTTTCTCTACTTCTAGCACTTAAATTTGAAAGTTCCGTTTGACTTTTATTCTTTACAGCTGGTGTTTGATAATAATTTTGTCCGTATTCATTAGATCCATAAGGAGAATTAGAAAAATAAGGATTATTAGCAGGTAATAAATTAGTATTTTGATAAGAGTTGTTAAATGTGTTTGTATGATTTTTTTGATTATTGTAGTAATCAAATTGATTGTATCCACTTGAATAATTATGAAGATTTGTAATGTCAACCATTTCTGTATTATCGACATAATTTTCTACTACTGGAGTTGGTAATGTATAGCTATTTGTGTTATATGTACTAAATTGGTAAGCACTTGTATTTACTTTAGCTGGATAATAACTATTTTGACTTTGATATTGTGGTTGGTAATATGAATTATTGCCGATACTTGGTAAGTTTTGTGTGCTATTAATGTTGTTATTTAAAGGTAATAAATTACCACCAATTGGTTCTGAAAAATTATCAATTTCAGGATATTCATAATTTACATTGTCAAGTCTTTGGTTTTGATTATAGTAATTTAGATAATACTGATTGTTTGGGGTTTTTGCAGCAACAGGATATTTGTTGTAATCGAAACTGTCAGGAATTGTGTATTGTGTTGTTTCGTAAATTTGAGGTGCGTTTATATTTTGATTGTTTGAATAACCAAATTCTTGAGTAAATTGCATTGCTCTTGGAATTGGTTGTGACTGTGTTAAAAATTCTTGAGTTGAATATTTTTGTCTTAAATTCGGATCAAAAGTTTGGAATTTAAATTTTTCCTTTGGCTCAAAATTAAAGTTGCTGCTTGGCACAGTTTTTGAAACAGGCTGATGAGTTTGATGAGTTGCTGTAATATCAAAATCGTGGTCCAATAATTCTGGAGCATAATCTTCTATTGGATATTTTTCTGAGGTTTCAAAAGATGGATAATCTTCGCTAGAACTATATGTGTCGAATTCGTGACTACCATATCCTGCATCTTCATATTTTGAATCCTTGTCAAATTGACTTGTATAATCATCTAGTGACTTGAAATTTTCGATTTTATCATGTTCGATATATTTAGAATTTTTTATTATATTTTTTCCATTTTTTTTCATAATAGATACTCCTTATTGTTGAAAATACTAATATTATTATATGTTAAGTTTAGATTTAGCACTCAAAGTTTTTAAATGCCAAAAAAAATAAAAAATCAGTGTAAACTGACCTTTTATAAAATATAAATTTTGATTAAAGTTTAATAATTTTATTAAATTTATTTTGCTGTTGTTCATCAATACTATGAGATATAAACATAACTAATTTGTCATTATTTTCCAATATTCTTGATTCAATTTCTTTTCTTTGTTTTTCATCTATATTAGATAAAGCTTCATCATAAATTCCGAAATTTTTATTTCTAAAGAAATTTCTAGCTAAATCAATTCTTTGCTTTTGACCTGTTGATAAATTCAATATGTTTGAAGCTGGTTCATCAAAATTTATTAATGCAGATTTTTTGATTTCTGAAGAAACTTTATCATTTTCAGTTAGTGATATATTTTCATCAATTGTTAATTCAAAAACTTTATTTATATTATTTGTGTATGCAAGAGAATCTAAAATTTCTTTTTGAGATCATTTTTTTATATCCTTGTCATTTAATAATATTGTTCCTTCGTATTCTGTATTTATTTTCAGGATCGTATTAATTAATGTTGACTTCCCACTTCCATTTTTACCTAAAATCAAACATTTAGAATTGTCTTTATTTAGTTCGAATGATATTGGATTTGCTAATGATGAATTTATAAATTTAGAACTAAAATTAATAAATTTAATTGAGTTTATTATTTGAGATGATTCGAAATTATTATCTAAAATCATATTTTCAAATTCTGTATTTCATTTATCAATAATTTTTTTATTTGATTTGTAATTAACTAAACTGTCAGATAAAAGTTCTGTCGAAGCAATTGCTTGCTTAAATGTTTCGCTAATTGTTACCATAATAGCAATACTAGACAAAGCTATTACTGGACTTAGATTATCCCTATATAAAAATAAAATAATAATTAAAATATAAAATGCTAATTCATATAGAAATTGACTAAGTTGATTAATTGTACTTTTATATGATCTAGAATCACTTAAATCTTTATATGATTTGTTTCTATTTGAAATAGCATTACAAATTTTTTCTGATGCATATTTAACATAAAAATTTAGTGTTAAATATCTTAGCGAATCTATAAAATCACTTACTATTTGTGAAAACTTATCTTGAGTTTTACTAACATTTAACTCTCTATTAGAAATTAGATTTTTTAGTAATAGTGGTAAAAACAAATTTATTAAAACACCTACCACAAATAAAATAGCTAAAAGGATGTTAGAATCAGGATATGTTGCAAATAAAATAAATGTGACAATCAAACTTACTAATGTATTTGTTCAAGCGTTGAATATTTTAACTATATTTGTAGATAGTTTTTCAATATCTAAATTAAATCAATTGTGCAAAATTTCAAGCCCTATTTTTTGTTGGTCATTATAAGAAAGATGATTTGTAAAATCTACTAAATCATGGCGCATAATTTTTTGAATTTTCAACTCAAAAACGGCAACTAAATAATTTTTAGATGTTAAACCAATTATAGCTGCTACAGTGATTGCAGCTAAAACAGGTATACCAAGATAAAATTGATTTGCATTATTAATTATTAACATATTCATTAATGTTGTAATGTAAAATCCTCCGGCTATTAAAAATCCAGTGCCAACAATGTCTGAAATTATTAAAAGTATTGCAACCAAAGTAGACTTTTTTAAGTAATAATTAACCGGACGATTAAAATTTAATAACGTTGTCATATAATAATTTTTCTCCTTCTGTTGTATGGTGTTCAATTGCTATTAAAGTAATGTTTTGTTTTAATAAAAAATCTAGAATTTTATGTCTAGTTGATGCATCAATATTTGAAAGTGCTTCATCAACTATTCAAAGTTCTTTAGGACTATATAAAGCTCTTGCTAGCGCAATTTTTTGCTTTTCACCAGCTGAAAATTTTGCACTTTTTGAATCTGAATTAATTATTTTTTCTAGTCCTAGCAATTCGACAATTTTATTCAATTTAGTTTGAACAATTTGTGAATCTAAAACAATATTTTTTAAAACAGAACCAGAAAATATATAAGGTTCGTGATTTAGATATGTAATATTTTTTCAATAAGAATTTAAATCAATTTGATTAATTTGCTTATCGTTGATAAAAATAAAATCATTTTCTACTTTTGTTATCCCAATTAAGTGATCAAGCATAAAACTTTTACCTGTTCCGCTTTGACCTGAAATTAAAATTTTAGAATTATTTTTAACTAAAAAATTAATGTCTTTTTGTAAGATATTTTCTCCAGATTTAAGTTCAAAATTTTTAATGTTAATGGAATTTATTTTTTCTATATTTGCACCGTCAGTTTTTCTTTTAATAACTTTGAAAGCATTCAACATTTTTGAAGCACCAAGGACTGTAAAAACTGAATTAAGACTCATTGAAAATGCAGCACTTAATGTTCCACTATAACCAAGAATTGCAACAATTAAACCGACTTGTATATTTAAACTTGTAAAGCTAAAATACATCACACCTGCAATTACGAAAAATGAGGATTGAGCAAAAACAATTAAAATATTCAAGATGATTCCAAAGTAAGTCATTTGTCTATTTGCTTTTAAAATTTTATATTTATAGTTTTCAAAACTTCTATTTAGCAGTTTTGAAAAAAAGTTTGATTTCGAATTGAAGGTAAAAACATCTTTACTTAAAAATAAATAATTTGTGTCACCAACATACCTAGTTGAACTTTGTTGAATGTTTTGATATGCCTTATTTTGAAGCGGTCCTGCAAAAATTGAAATTGCTGTAACCACAATTAAAATAATTACACTAATTCATAAAAAATGAATTTGGATAATCGCGATAAAAACTAATGATGAAATTGTTGATGTTATAAATGAAACAGCTAAGTAAAATTCTTTAAATATTTTTTCATGAATGTGAACAGAAATATTAGTAAAGGCTGATTTATAATTAGCTAACTCTTTTTTATCCAAATTAGAAAATTCCAAGTCCTTTGTAAATGTTAATAGTAGTGAATTATTAGCTATATTAATATTGTAATTTACTAATTTAGCAGAAATTATAAATAAAGCAATTGAGCCAAATCCTAACCCAATAAACAACCATAAAAATAGTCTGAATGAATATAATTCTGTTGATAAAAAGTTTGATTTAAGGTTTTCAACTGTTAAAAGATTTGAATTTACAATGATTTCATTAAATAAATTACCAAAAATATAAAGTACAGCAACGGCGGAAATAGAGGCGATAATCTTTAAACTCACTGTTGATATAAATAAAAATTTGTTTTTAAGTAAATGTCTCATATTTACCTCCTTTAAATATACTTAATTAAATATTTTAGTAAAAAATATATATTTAGACCTTATTTTTCAAAAAATTTTAGAATGTAAAATATTTAATTTATGTTTAAAACAATCAAATTTTTAATTTTTTTACAATACTTAAAAAAGTAGTAAAAAATCAGTTTTAAATAATTAAATTTTTTAAAAAATTTTTGAATTATATATGTTGTAAAATTTACATATCTATTTAGAAAGGAGGAAATATGGATAATTTGAAAAAAGTTTTTGAATTTTTAAAACAATTAGATTCAAATGAAGACAATATAAAATTTGTATACAATGATGAAGTTGATTTATCTACATTTAAAAAAGCAGATCTAAATGCAAAAAATGCGTTCGATGATAAACAACAAAACGCAGCCGGAATAACAATTACTTGAAAATGTTCAGTTAATTCTAAATCTAAAGGTAGTTCTGAATCAGATTTAAGAAATTTTACAACAAAAAATTCAAGTAAATTCAACGGAACACCATTATAGCATTTCGTTTAAAAAAGTGTCGCAACACTGTGGGACACTTTTTTAAACGAAATGCTATAAAATTAATATTGGTAGCTTAGATAAAATTTTTAAAAAGAGTGAAAATTCCTCATCAGAAACTTCTCTAAATGAATTCGGATAATCAGCAATATATAATTTTTTTTCAACTATTTTAATGTTATAACTTCAATAACTTAACATTTTTACAACCATTGGAACGTATTCCTCATTTTCTAAATATTCAGTCGCTTTTAAAAGAGCATAACAATAACCAATAACTCCTTCTTCGAAAGATGTTTTTTGTAAAATTGAAGATAATAAACCATAAGATAATGTTTCGATAATTGCAACTATATAATCAGATTTTAATATACCTTGTATTTCAATTAATATCAATAACAAAAGTGCTGAACCACCATCAATAGAAGGGTTCAGAATATCTCCGTTATTTACATATAAAGACTCATTTGTAAATACAAGAATTTCCATTAATTCTGATTTAATTTCTTTTATTTTTGTGTCAATATTTTTCTTTGATATTGAAATTTGCAAAAAGCGGTAAAATGGTTTCTTGCGTTTTATATAGTTTTTTGCATCTTTAATAAAACTATTTTCGACTAAAGTATAATTTTTATTAAATTTATTTTCACAATTAATTGACATACAATAATTTTCGAAATTATCTAAAACTAAAAAACCATTGAAATATATTGATCTATCAAGTAAACTAAGTCGAGTATTTTCAGTTAATGAATTCTGGAATTTTTTTAATTCACTATAAAAACTTAGAAGTGAAGAAATTGTTAATTCATTTTTTAAAATATTAAGATATTCAAAAATTTTACTCATATTATGAGCCTTGAAATATTCAGAAGCTAAAAAAAATGATTTTTCCCCTGTATTGTCGATAAGTAGTAATCTATTAAAATTTCCACAATAATCTAAAATGGAATAAACTAATTGCATTATTTCCTTTTTAATTGGTTCCACACCTTTGAATCTAACGTCTCTATTTAGTTCATTTGATAATTCAATTTCCTTTTCTATTTCAAAAAAATATAAAGTTTCAAAATCAACTAGATTTCATTTAGAGCTTTTTTCATCAAGTACAAAATTCATTAATTTTAAATCATTTATTGCAATTCCCTTTTTTCAATATTTCAACACTTCATCAATTAAATTTGTCAACATCTGCGCGAAATAAAGTTTATCAATTTGAATATTATCGATACCGTGCAACACTCTAATATCTTTATATTCAATACCATTGTAGTATTCTTTCAAAAGAATATAATGATTGAATTTTTCAATTAAAATGGGTTCAATTCTAATCATCTGTAATTCAAAAAGCTTATTCAAATTTTTGAATTCTGTTTCAATAATTTTGTCAAAATTTAAATTTAAAAATTCATCACCATATTTTTTGGCAATTTTTACGATAAAAAAATTATTATCTATATCCTTAACTTTAGTTAAGACTCTGAAATTGTTTTCACTTACGACACTTATAAAAAAATATTTTTTTCCTTGTATAGTTATAAATTTATTTTTAAAAAAATAATTTGCAAGAGTAGGGGCTGGATTTTCATTTGTTAAAGTTCTTTTTTTGTTTTCAACAAAATCACCATACCTATAAAAACATCTACCTAATCGAAATTGCTTATCGCTTACAATCAAAGGAGATATCGAAAACGGAAGTATTTCATGTAAATTTTCTAGATGGTTACGTAAATCTGATTTATTTGCAATATAAATAGTTATAAATTTTCCGTATTGGATATAGTTGAAATTATTTGTAAAACTTTCGTTAAAAATATCAAAATTTTTCAAAATTTAAAAGTTAATAAATTTTTTAAGCAATAGTCAATTGTTTTTTCGAGAACCGGAACCAAGTCCTTTGCAAAAGTTGAAATATGTATTTTTCAACCTCTTTTTTGGTTTTCGGTTGAATTTTGAAACTCTTTGTAATGAAATCATTCAGATTCTATACCTCCAGCTTTTTTGCGCATTTCTTCAAAAAATTTATTCATAAAATTATTTTAAATTATACTTTCGATAATTAACTGATTTATTTTAAAACATACAGACATTTTATAAATATGCCGCCATACTCAACTAATAAATCCATAATCAAATAATTGTAATAAAAAAAGCACCTTGCAGTGCTTTGAAATAATAATTAAACTATTTTTTGTTTGTTTTAATGTAACGACGGTTAAATTTGTCAATTTGACCAGTTGATTTTGCCATTGATCTATCACCTGTATAAAAAGGGTGACAGCTTGCACAAATATCAGCATGGATGTTTGTTTTAGAACTAACAAAAGTGTATTTTGTTGAACATGTTGAACATGTTACATCAACACTTTGTGTTTTTGGGTGAATGTCTTTTTGCATAACTATCCTTTCACATAAACACATTTGTTTATATTTTTTAGTAATGCAATAATAACATATTTAGCAAAATTATTTTTGTAATTAAAGACAATTATTTAAAAATGTTTTGGTGTTTTGGAAATATTAATGCCATTTTTTCTATTCCCAATTTTCAAAATCCAGATTTAGTTTTTATAGCTTGTGATTGAACTTTTAAAAGTTCATTAAAGTAAGGTTCATCATCATAATGATATAAGCTGCCTTTTTCCAAATTGAAATATTTAACAATCGCTAATCCTTTTGAAAGTAAAATTTTGGCTAAATCGTCATTTTGAGTTATCACCTTTGCTACTATTCTCTTATATGGATCAACTGAAATTTTAGTTATGGATATTTTTTGATTTATTAAAACTTTTTTACTTAAATTTGTTGCTTCCAAAGCATATTTTCCTTGTAAGCCAGAATTAAGTATAGAATCAGTTTTTAATTCGGGTGTATCAACTCCAAACAACCTATAAGTATTAAAATCATCATAAAAAGTATCACCATCATAAACACTAGTTATTGTAGTGTGGTAAGTTTGTTTCGTATTATTCTGACAACTTACTAATGTAAAAATGATCGAAAGTGAAAAAACTGAAATTATTTTCATTCAAATTCTTGCTTTAATTTTTTTAAATCTTTTCTTCACACTTATTAATGCAAATTTTTATTCTAATTTGAAAAATTACATTAAAAAAATGCCAAACTGGCATTAAAATAATTAAATTTTACTAAGCTTTATCAACTGAGCCGAATTCGCTCATTTTTTCGCTTACAGTATTTATGATGGCTTCAATTCCGCCAGCATATATTTTTCTAGGATCAAAGTTTTTACCTTCATCAATTTTGCCTGAAATAACAAAATCTTTAATAGCAGCAGCATTAGCTAATTGTAATTCAGTATTAACATTAATTTTTGTTACACCTAAAGAAATTGCTTTTTTAATTTGATCTGTAGGAATTCCACTACCACCATGCAGAACAATACCTCGATTTCCGATAGCTTTTTTTAATAAAGTCAATCTATCAAAATTTAATGATTTTCATTCTTTTGGATATGGACCATGAATGTTCCCAATTCCACATGCTAAAACATCAATTCCTAAATCAACCATAATTTTGGCTTCAGCAGGATCAGCTAAATCACCATTTCCAACAATTCCATCTTCTTCTCCACCGATAGTACCAACTTCGGCTTCAAAAGAAACACCTTTAGATTTAGCAATTGCGAGTAATTCCTTAACATTTTTAACGTTTTCTTCAAAAGGACTGTGACTTCCGTCATACATAACTGAAGTATATCCAACTTCCATAGCCAATTTAACTTCTTCAACTTTTGTAGCATGATCTAAATGTAAAGCTACTGGTACAGTTATTTTTAAATCATCCATTAGTGCACTTACTAAAGCAGAAACAGTTTTCATACCACCCATGTATTTAACAGCTCCTAATGAAGTTGCTAACATGATTGGGCTTTTATTTTTTTCAGCAGCCATTAAGGCTGCTTTAGCTCATTCTAAATTGTTAATGTTAATATGAGGAACTGCGTATTTATTTTGTTCAGCCTTTTTTAACATGTTTGATGCAGATACTAATTTTGACATAAATCTCCTAATTAAATTGTTTCTTCATTTTTGTTTATTCAGCGAAATTCGTTATTGTCGCTAATTACAGATACGTTTCCATCTGCAATTAGATATGTATAAATTTCACCACGTTTTTTAATTAATAATTTTTCATAATCAATTCCAAATTCATTTGCTTGTTCTGTTCATTTTTGATTAAAATGAACTTCAAGCATTTCGAATATTTCTTGAAATGATTTTGATTCTGAACCAATAAATGAAATAATTAACTTTTGTAATTCAGTTAATTTTCGATGTCCTTCAAAACTAAATTTTGCGTTGTTATTGTTCATATTTCTCCTTTTTTTGGTCATTACTGATATGGCGCGCCAGGAAGGATTTGAACCCTCAACCTTCTGGGCCGAAACCAGACACTCTGTCCAATTGAGCTACTAGCGCATTTTTTCACTAATTACGGACTTGCACCGCGACCACTATTTTAGTGATATGGAGGCGCCAACCGGACTCGAACCGGTAATCAGGGTGTTGCAGACCCATGCCTTGGCCATTTAGCTATGGCGCCGTCTTTTGGTATTATAAAGGCATATAGCTATTTTTTTCTTACAAATTCAGAATAATTGGTAATTATTTTTGCTACTCCGCCTTTTTTGTGACTTGGACCAATGTAATCTGATTTTTCCATAAGACTTTGGTTACCATCACCCATACAAATTAAGCGGCTAACATAATTTTTAGTTGAAAAATCATTCATACTATCTCCAATATGAACAGCATTATCTTTATTTATTTTTAATTGTTCTAAAACATAACTAGTTGCATAACCTTTTGTTGCAGATTTATGGGTAATTTCAATAACCTTATCTTTATAGCTTGTTGTAATTGATAAATCTAAATTCATTTGTTTTAATTCTTCATATATTTTTAAAATCCGTTTTTGTTTTACTGAGCCTAATGTATATTTAAAAACAGTTGGATAAAGTGTGTTCAAATGTTTCATACTAAATAAACGCATTTTCACTAACAAAAATAAAGGAAACATTCAAACTTTACCACTATGTATTTTTTTATTAATTGCAGAATTAATAACAACGAAT
The DNA here is from genome assembly GCF_002245785.1 of Mycoplasma testudineum. Lineage (GTDB taxonomy): Bacteria > Bacillota_I > Bacilli_A > Mycoplasmatales > Metamycoplasmataceae > Mycoplasmopsis_B > Mycoplasmopsis_B testudinea. The sequence continues at coordinate 102,017 of NZ_NNCE01000002.1, read as the reverse complement.
ACACCTTTTTTATTCATTAAATATTCATTTAATAATTCAATTTCTTTATTTTCAATCGGTAGTGATTTCACTATTTTTCCTTCAATCATTATGATTGCTCCATTTAAAAATATTGCAGAATCAACATTTGATTTTGCCAAAATCTTCATAGTATTAAAAGTCATGTTTCTACCTGTTGAAAAAATAACTCTTTGTTTTCTAGACTGTGCTAATTTAACCGCTTGATAATTAGCAAAACTAGCATTGAAATGACCTATATCAACGAAGGTACCGTCTAAATCAATAAAATATGCATCAATCGAGTTCATAAGTTCTATTATAATAAAATAATTAAATCCTTAATGTAGAATTAATTGTATAAATGGAGGCTGGTATGTTTAAATACAAAAATGACATTGCAATAATTGGAATGGGTAGATTTGGTTCAGCTGTTGCGAATCAATTAATTAAAATGAATAAAAGCGTGGTTATTATTGATAGTGACGAAGAATTATTAAGACCGTGAGCTGATCAAGTTAATTCAGTTTATGCAGCTGATGCTAGTGATTTAAATGCTTTACAAAAAATTGGAATCACCGACATTAAAACAGTTATAGTTGCTGCTCCTAATAATATTGAAATTGTAGCTACTTTATTAGAGTTAAAAGTTAATAATATTATTGCACGTTCAACTAATGTTAAACATGCTAGAGTTTTAAAACAAATTGGAGTTGACAGAATTGTTTTACCGGAAATGGAATCAGGAACTAGAACCGCTTTAATTGCTGGAAATGATAATTTTATTAAGTTTAGTGAAAACATGAACGAAATCGGTGATGGTTTTGTTATTTCATCAACAAATTTATATAATTCAAAAATTGAAGGCAAAAAATTAAAAGATTTAAATTTAACAAAACGTGGTGTAAGTATCATTTTGATTAAACAAAATAATGTAAGTAAAATTCCAACTGGAGATACTGTTTTAGGTCATGGTGATTTAATTACAATGATTGGTAAAATAGAATTAATCAATGACATAATAATAGTATTTAATCGCCAAAGAAAAGAAAGTAACATTATAAAAGCAGCTAAAGATGCAATGCAAAATGCTGAAGATATAGACTTAAATTAAAATAAAGTAAGTGCTGGCAATATAAAACTAATTGCATAAGCAGAACTAAACCATATAGTTAAAATAAAATGACTATATGGTTTTTTAAATGAATAAAATAAAAATAACGGAATTGTAACTAATGAATATAGTTGAATATTTGAAGTAAATCCAATTTGATTAAATATAATGTTGATTAAAATAAAACTAATTATGAATGCAATTTTGAAAAAGATTAGTTTATATTCATGGTTGATTTTATTAAAGTAATAGTAAGCTAAATATGAAGTTATAATCACGCTATAACCGTAAGTTTGATAATCAATATAAAATCTAAAACTGCTTGAATTTATAGTCGCTCTAATTGGAAATGCTTCTAGAGAAAAGAGAATGACAAAGATGGAAATAATTAATCCAAAGCCAATTAAATTATTTTTTGTATGAACAAAACCAGATAAAGTTCCTAAAAAAAGTATATACATTATGTTTAAATAAAGTGGTTCTAATTGAGTACTAATATTTGTAAAATAAAAAATAAGTACAAAAACATGAATTACAATTGCAAGAATTAAAAATCTTAAAACATAATATAATTTTCTGCTTGTGTAGTTAATTCCTAAACCGGCTAAAAATCCAAAAATAGGAAAAGCAATTCTTCCTATAATTCTCATGCTAACATAATTTTTATCAAGTGGAGTTAAGGCTACAAAAGCAAAATGATCAACAAACATTGTGATAACCGCAATTCATCTAATTATTGTTGATGTTAAAAATTCTCAAGAAAATGTGTATTTATTGAATTTAATTAGTGCATTTACACTACTTAAAAATCCATGTTTGAATTCATTGATTTGAATTTTAATTGATCTTGGTTTTTTAAAAGGAGTTTTAAACATTTTATAAATTATAGAATAAAATGCCTTTAAAGAAATTGTTATCTAATTAAAATTTCTATTCGATTCTTAATTTTTATTTGATATTTCCAAAAATTCAAATATCATAAATTTTTAAAAATATATTCTTTTATTTATGAATAATAATTAATATTATTTATATATTAAAATTAATAAATGTTAAGAACTAAAATAAAAGAACACTTAAGTGCATTTGCAGATAATCTTAGTTTTCAGGAAAATAAAATACTGAATTATATTTTCGATAATCCACTTGCGTTTATAAAGCGAACTAGTGAAAAATTATGTAAAGAATTATTTGTCGGTAAAAACACTATAACAAGTTTAAGTCACAAATTAAAATTTAAATCAGTTAGTCAATTAAAGAAGTTTATTAAATCTATAACAGAATCAAATGAATCAAATGATAATTTGTTCATAGAATGAATGTCCAAAATATTCTTTAATTATCACAATGCATTTATGAATTTTCAAAACGAATTTAATAAACAGAATCTACATAAAATGCACGAATTTTTAAAAGAAACAAGCGTGACAATGATATATAGTACAGGAAGAATGGTTTTTCTATCAGTTTATGGAACGGATTTATTAAATTCCAACGGGTGTCTTTCGGTAAAATTTAATGACCTTAGCGAATTAGAGGCAGCTTTAAAAAATTTTGAAAACCAAAAAGCAACAATTTTATTTTTTAAAAAAGATACAAAGAGAAAAAGTTTTCAAGATCTCATAGAACGATTAAGCAAAAATGAATTGTGTAATTTCATAATAATTTCTTCTACAAACGAAAACTATAATACAGATCGAGCATTAAAATTTTTTGTTCCAAAAGATAATTATGAATTTAATTTTTTGGCTGTAAATTTTAGAATTAAGGGAATTTTTTTATTGGATTTAGTTGAAATAATCTTTAAATATATTAAAAACAGAAAAAGTAATTAATTTTGATTATATTTAATATATATCGGGAATTCCCATGTGCGAGAATAAAATTAAACTAAATTCCTTGGCAATGAAAATTTCTAAAATATTTTGATGATAATTATTTTGTGGTAAAACACAAAATTAAATTTTAGGAGTTTCATTATGAAGAAAAAAGTTATAAAATTAATATTAAGTGGTGTAGGAATCGCTTTAATTCCGGCGATAGTCACTGTACCTTTAATTATCTCGAATAATCAAAATATGTCAAATTTAAATAAAATCAGCAATTTTGAAATTGGAAAAAACATTACATATAAGGAAAAAATAAGTAAAAATTCTAAAATTATTTCTAATAATTTGAATGAAATTTCTGAACAAGAAAAATCTAAAATTAAAGCTGATATAATTCAGAAAATTAACTCAAATATTGAAAATAATTTAAACTTAAATGTCATTGATGTCAATAAAAATATTGACTCTTCAGTAAGATGAAATAAAGAAGAAACAAATGAAATTAAAATGAGGGTTTTATCTGAGATTAAAAATAATATCGACTTGTTCATGTCGGGAAGTAAAACATTTGAAGATTTCATGTCTATAATAGATAAAAATGGCTATAGTTACAAACAACAAGAAGAAAATTACATAAGTTTTAAAGAAAATAATAAACACAATGAAAGCGAATATAAAACTGTAAATTTAACATATTTAAATAAAGATATAAACATAAATAGAAGTTATAGAGCAAATTTTGCGAATGTAAATGTTCATCATGCACTACATAAATTTCAAGAAGCCGGAATACAAGCCGGAATAATGGCAGGGGCAGCTGCAGCAATTGCCGCAGGATATTTTGTCGTTTCATTTTTTACTGGTGGCGCTACATTTAGTAGTGGAGTTGCTGCTAGTATTCAGGCAACTCTTTTTGCTGTAGAAGGTTTGGCATATGGTGCATTTTACGAAAGTGAAAAAAACAGCCCATCATATAAAAGAGTGGAATATGATTATTTCTTAAGTAAAACTGGAAATTATTATTATGGCGCATTTACTACTGCAAAAATTGGTTACCATCTTTTAAATTGGTTGTATAATGTCAAAAAATTTGTTGATGCAATTACAATTGCGTCAAGAGCAATTCAAGCTGGAGTGTCATCAACATCATGAGCAGCTCCGACAGGACTTGCATTTCTGTTTTTAGCAGATGCAACTCTAAGTTTAGCTGCAGCTATGTATTCATATATGTAAAATGACCGGACATGAATTAACAATAAATGTAGCGAACCTCTTAAGTAGGAATAAATCTGAAATTAACGATTTTTTATAAAACTAACATATAAAGACAATAACAAAAATGCTGAGGAAATCAATAAAGATATTCCTATCAGCCAAATTGCACAAACTTATCAAGTTTAGTCGTTCCACTGTCTTGAGAATAAAAAAACTACTTTCAACTAAGAAATGTGGGATCAAAGAGGAATAATACACTATTTACACACAGGAATTCAAATGATCTTTAATCAAAAATTATTAAAAAGGTATATCTTTACCATAATTGTCAATTGACTATAGTATTCCAAACGGAGCATCTGCAATTTATCGATTAATAAAACAATATGAAAAATATAGAATTGATTCACTTGCTTCTAAAAAACGTGGAAGAAAGAGAATCAATTTTTCGAATATGAACAATAATAAAAAAGAAAGTCCTGTAAAAATAATGAAACCGAATTAAATAATTTAAAATTCAAAGATCATTAACTTAAAAAGGCAAGATATGAAATTGAGTATTTAAGAGCCGAAATGATTACTTGAAAAAGCTGAAAGCCTCACTTTTATCATTAAAAAAGAACTTAAGAAAGAAAAAATCAAAATAGCTTTTGAATTGAGCAAAAATTTTAAATCTACATATTTTTATAACTTGAAACGTCTAGAGTTAAGTGACAAAGACAAGGAAATACACAAAATTTTTGAAATAGCTAAATTAAACAATTTTAGTTACGGATATAGAAGAATAAAATTAGAATTACTAAACCAAAATATTGTAGTCAATCATAAGAAAATCTTAAAATTATGAGCAATTTATCACTTTCTCCACCTAAGAAAGCGAAGAAATTTAAAACTTACAAAGGCAAAATTGGAAAAATTGAAACCAAATTTGTTAATTGAGAAACAAATTGTAAATAATAAGGAAATATGCATTAAAATTTTAAAGTTAATAGAATTAATGAAAAATGAGCGACTGATGTTACAGAGTTCTCGATTGCTACTGGGAAATTATATTTGTTACCAATTATCGATTTATCTAGCCGTGAAATAGTTTCAAATTCAATTTCCAAAAGGTAAGTTTCAAGCCGATAAAAGATATGTTATAAATTGCCTTTGATAAATTCAACAATTTGGATTTGTTCAGTTTTTCACATAGAACAATGATGTCTATATCAGATGAGATATTACTAGATAAGTTAAAAAAGAACAGAATTATTCAAAGCATGTCCATAAAAAGAAATTGCTCGGAATAATTTTATTATCGAAAAATTTTTAGTATTTTGAAGACTGAAATGTTTACAAAAAACCAAAATGCTTTAATTCTTTAGATGAATTAGTACTAACCATTATTAAATATATTGATTATTATAATAATAGAAGAATTATAGCAAAATTTAAAATGAATGTCCCCTTATTATATTTAGACAACACTGCATAGAATATATATAATTTTTAGTCTAGCTTTCTGGTGCCACTAAAATTTTGACTACTACCAGCTGATACTTAAATATGAATTCTTATTTTACAATTATAGTATTTTCAACAGTATTTATAACCAATCAATTTGAAATCTTTTTCTTGCATAAAAAAACTGTGTAAAAAAATTTAATATAATTTTATTAACTAATTAGAACTAATAAATAAGAAACATAGGAAATATAATATGAATGAGTATGAAATTTTTAATCACAATATAAACCATATTGTGATACCTTACACATCAATAGTGACTGCAATTGTGATTTTATTTGAAATTTATTTTCTAATTTTTGATAGATTAAAAAATAACAGAATTAGAAATAATGATTTAATGAAGGGGTTAAGAGTTGCAATAAATAGCAAATATTATTTTTTGCTATTTGCCTGAATGAGTTTTGCACTTATATCCTTTTGCATTATAGCGACATTAGGCACACTCAGGCGTCTAACATGATTCAATAAAGAAGAAATTAGATGAGACTTATTCTACTATTCAATAGGTAGTATTGCGGGGTTGGTTTCAATAGTTACATTATTAAATTTGTCAATTACACTATTCGACTATAAAAAAAATAAGAAATTTGCTAATTTAATTTTAAATGATGGTGAACTGTCTAACAAAATAAAAACATTTTTAAAAAATTCTTCAAAAACAACTAGTAAAAACATCGATTCTATTGTGTACAAAAATTTAGGTCTATGGAACAAATATTTAGAATTTGATAGTGATGGTGAATCATTTAATAAAAAATACATGGCTCTCACTTCAAGTTTATTTTATATAAATTCAAAATTTACTTTCAAAGAAAAAAAATACGCTTTTGAATTAATGAATGATTTCTTATTTTATGCTTTTATTGCATTATTGAAAAAACATGATATTTTAATAGAATTTTCAACCCTAGAAACGAGAAAGTAAAAACTGATTTAGGCTTGTCTTTTCACCATATTAAACAAAGCTATTACTATTTTGTTCAGTTTTTTTCAATGTTGTCTGTATTAGTAAATTTTATTTTTAAAAAAATGCTTGCACTTTTTAGATAGTTAATTTTTTAGCCGCAAATTTAAGTAGATATATAGTGATGAATAAAATTACAAAACAAATTTTGCTAGCATAATTTATCCGTACACTAAATGGATTTAAAAGAGAAAGAATACAAAAAGCATTTATGCTTACAAATTAGCAATTGATAATTTTATTAATTTTGATTTTTACTGCTCTTTTTGTACTAAATTAACTACATTTTTTGTATATGTTATAAAATTTTAAAAATTGTTATAGATATTTATATTGTACTAACAATAAGAATGGGAGGCTTTGTGAACATTGTAAGCAGCTCTTATCGGACTTGCTTTCGCTTTTTAGAATATACAACTTTATGTTTAGCGGACACAATGTATTAGCGTATGTAAAATGACAGAATATGAATTAACAATAAAAAGAGATTATTCTTATATCCAAATTTTTCAAAAAATAAAGTACTTCCGATTAATGTGGTTAGTGCCTATTTTAAATATGTATATTCCTTATATTTTTCTTAAATCAGTTGTAACTATCAACTTATCTAACAGAAAAATTGCTACAGCACTTATTTATAAATATATGTTTTTCGGCATTTTTGTCCAGTGTTTTTTAATATGAATTGCATCAATCTTACTTGGTTTAATTTTTGCTCAATTTTTTATTTATAAGCAATCAGATTATTATCTAATAAGTTTAACAATTTTAGGGATTATTTTAATTTTATTTACAGCATCATCTCTTTATGCAATTTGGTTTAATATTATTTTTAAAAAGAAAGTAATAACAAAACAATTTATAAAAATTTATAAAAAATATTCCAATAGTTCTTTACTAGATAATATTTTGCTATTAAAAAATTATTCAAAAATTGAGTTTATTCAAAATAATAAAACTAAACTTAGTCATTTCGTAAAACAATATTATATTTCATTTACAAATTTATATATTTGAGATTTTTTTGAAGATATAAAAATAGATCCGCAAAAAAATGGAGAAATAGAATTTATGACAAATAGTGAAAATTATTCTTGATTAGTAGATTGAACAAAAATAGATAGCGAAGTTAAACCGTGATTTTTAATAAGGAAAGAAATATGAGAATGATTTATGTCACCTTTCAATGAAATTTGAGGTAAAAGATTTATTCTATCTAGTTCAATATTAGTATTTTCTACATATTTAAAATTTATTTTTGAAGTAATTAATATAAATAAAAAAGATATCATCTTAAAATTGATAAACAAGAATAACCGTGTGTGAACTATATATTCTTTGATTTGATCACTTACGTGATTTGTTGTTTCACTATTACTACTAGGATTATTACCTCCTGGTTTAAAAATTTGAGTATTATATTTTAGTTTAATTGTGTTTTTCATAGTTTTTGTAATTAGTCAATTAAAAATATTTGTCTTTAATAAAAAAATAGCTGCAAAAATAGCAAATCTGATTTAGTAGTATGGTCCGTATTTAATTTATATGCGAACCATTTTTTGAATTAATCACAAAAAAACATAGTTAGGTTCTAAAACAAATATTTTTTTAACCATAATATTTGCAACTATAAGAATAAATATTTAAAAAAATAATTTAAATTTATTAAACTATAAAATTTAAATAAATTAAGTTTGGAAATTATAAACATATTTAATTTGTAAATATTTTGTAAGAAATTTTAATAAGGCAGGCAATTTAGTATGGTAATGTTTCAATTAGAAGAATTTATTAACATTGATTATTCATATGTTAATTTGTTTAAAAAAATAAAGTACCCAATACTGCTTTGATTTGTTCCATATTTAAACATGTTTATACCATATGTATTTTTGAAATCAACTTTAACAATGAATTTGTCAAATCGTGAAATTGCTACAACTTTTGTCTGAAAATACATGTCAGGAATTTGGGGTCATTTTTTTATAAATTTTTTGTTTATATTTGTCTCTTATGTTTTTATCTTCTTTATTTTAAAATCAAACTATTTATTTTTAAGTTTGTTTTTGCTTACTATAATTGGATTATTTTTTGTATCTTCGGCTGCGTATTCGTTTTTATTCAATAATTGATTTAAGAAAATATTTGTTACAAAAAAATTTTGGATGATATATAAAGAGAATTTTGAAAATACATTTACAAAAATTTATGAATTTCAAAATTATGATGATATGCCAGTTTTCCTATCAACAAATAAAAGCGAAATTAAAAAATTTATTTCAAATTTTGATTTTTATTTTAGAAATTCATATATGTGGAACTTTTTTGAAAAAATTCAAGTAAAGCAATTAAAAAATCCTGAAATAGAATATATAACAAATAGTCGAAATTACCCATATTTAGTTAATTGAAATGAATTTGATGAAGAAAAGTCAAATGTATTTTGAATACCTAAAAAAATTAGGGATCGTTGATTTTCAATTTTCAATAGTATTTGAGGAAGAAGATTTATTTTTGCAAGTTCAGTTTTGTTTTTTTCAATCTTTTTGAAATTTACTTTTGAAAATTCTAGAATAGGTTTAAACACAAAGATTTTAAAACATGTAAAAAAATATTCTCTCATTTGAATAATTTATTCATTTCTTTGATCATTTTCTTGGTTCATAACTTCTATTTTATTACTTTGGTTGCTACCTACAGAATCTAAAATTTGAGTTGTGTATTTTACATTAATAATTTTTTCATTATCATTTACAATTTCTCAGTTAAAGATATTTGTTTTTAATAAGAAATTCATTCAAAAGATTTGTAAGTTGATTGTTTAAGGAACTGCGGTCTCCAAATTTAAAAAATAACCAGACTAATCACGATCTCTTTAGTTTCATATTATGTGGTGAATCTAGTTGTCAAATGCCATTAATTCATTTAAATTAAAATGGGACATCACAACATAGCGATGTCCCATTTTTGGTAATTATAAAGTAATTAAATTAATTGGTCAACAATGTTAGTTCAGGTTTCTTTTCCTGTGTAACCAACAACTTTTTTGACAACTTCTCCATCTTTATAAATGAATGTAGTTGGTGTTCCTTGAACTTCCATTTCTCTAGCAAATTCTCGATCCTTATCAACGTCTACATGTAGAACATTAATTTTATCTCCATATTCACCAGCCACACCTTTTAAAACAGGCATTAGCATTTTACATGGTCCACATCATGTTGCATGAAAATTTAAAAGTGTTACACCCTCTTTAAGTTCGTTTTTAATATCTGATTTAACTATTTCTTTATGCATAATTGCTCCTTTGTTGATATATAAAATATAATTTAATTATAAGTTTAAAAGTTTAAAATAAATAAAAAAAGTTTTTTTTATTTAAATAAATAAATAAAAACACGCTTTTATTATAAATATTGAGAAATCATTTTAACAAACTCGTGTTTACTTGTTAAACCAACAATTTTATTTAGAATTTGTCCGTCTTTAACTAAAAATGTCATTGGAATTGATGTAATAGATAATTCCTTTGTTCACTTTGTTTCAATATCACTATCTACTTTAAAAATGGTAGCGTTGTATTCACTTGAAATTTGTTCCATAATTTTTTGTGTTACTAAACATGGACCGCAATTTTTAGAATAAAAATAAAGCAAACTTGTGCCTGAAGTTATTGCAGAATCAATTTCTGCTCTTGTTAAATTTTCTTTAATCATGTTAAAAATTATACCAAAGTCTTTCTAATATGCTTTTGCAAAAAGTACATATCTGCGGGTTTCCTTTTCTTGACAAAAACCACATTTACTCAATTGATCTAAAGAATCAGAATCCTTTTTATCTTCACCTAACATAATAAGTCTAGCAGTAGCTCCAGTTTCTTTTTGTATTTTTTCTTCTGATTCATTATCAGAACAACACATAGGCATGATGACTCAACGATTTTTTGCTATATTAGTTTTTAATTCACTATATTCATTAACTCTAGAAATATTATCTTCCATTCTTTGTTTAGCTGAATCATAAAGATTATTGTGAATTTTTTCAATTAATGATTTAATATGTTTTTTTAATTTTGAAACTGGTACAACTTCTTTTTCTAATGTGTCCCTTCGTACCACTGTAACTGAATCATTAGAAAAATCTCTTGGACCAATTTCTATTCTAATAGGAGTTCCTTGGATTTCACTTTCACTTGCTTTGTAACCTAATGTAGCAGTTGAATAATCGGCTCTTACTTTAAAAACACGAGATAAGTTTTTAACAAGTTCTCTACTAAAATTATCTTGTTCAATATCAAGTTTTGGATTAAAAGTAAGAATATCAACTTGAGTTGCAGCGATTTTAGGAGGAATTATGACACCTCTATCATCACCATGAGTCATTATTAAGGCACCTATTATTCTTGTAGACATACCTCAAGAAGTTTGGTAAGCATACTCAATATCATTTTGCTGATTTTTAAAACCAATTTCGAAGGGTTTTGAAAAATTATGTGCTAAATAATGACTTGTTGCACTTTGTAATGCTTTACCATCTTTCATCATCGCTTCACAAGTATATGTTGTACATGCGCCAGCAAACTTTTCTCGACTAGTTTTTTTACCAATCATTACTGGAATAGCTAAATAATTTGCTAATATTTTTTCATAGTTTTTTAGCATTTTTCTAGTGAATCTTCTTGCTTCTAGCGGATCAGCATGAACTGTGTGTCCTTCTTGTCATAAAAATTCAGTTGTTCTTAAAAATGGGTTTGTAGTTTTTTCTCAACGTATTACATTAGCTCATTGATTAACTTTAATTGGAAGATCTTTGTAACTGCTTGTGTGAGCAGCAAAATATTTACAAAATAATACCTCACTAGTAGGTCTAGTATATATTTCTTCAGTTAGTAATTTTTCCCCAACTTTTGTAATTGTTGCTAATTCAGGAGCAAAACCAAGAATGTGATCACTTTCCATATCCATTAAAGATTTCGGTATAAACATAGGAAGATACATATTTCTAATATCGTTTGAATCCAATATCTTGTTGAAAATTTTTTGGAAATTTTCTCATATCCCAAATGAATTTGGACGCATAATAACTGTACCTCTAACTGGTCCATAATCTATTAGTTTTCCATTAACTACAACGTCTGTATATCATTTTGCGAAATCTTCAGATTGTGGCGTTATATTATTAAGTTTACGTTTTGACATTTTTTTCTCCATTTTTTTAAGTTTTTACAAATTGTTCTATTGAGATTATAGTTAAATTTTGATTTTTTACTAAATATGGACAATTAATCTATTGCTTTATTATATGAAGGTGTACTAATAATAGAAATTAAAGCGAAAACTTGGTAAATTTCTTCTAATGTATTTTCTGTTCAATATTTTGCTTGTTTAACAAAACTATCACTGTAATAAAATTTTAACCTTAAAACACGTGGCGAACTTGGAACAAATTTAATAAGAATTTGTTCACCAATTTTTTCAATTTGATAATTTATAAAGTTAATTTTTTTGATCAATTTAACTAATGCATTTCTTATTTCTTCATCAAAAATTATACTAGTTAACTCATGGTCATTTGTTTTAAGTTTTAACAATTCATCAAATTCTGAGTTTCCGCTATCAAATGCTTCAAGATCATTATCATTACAAACACGATGAACTAAACTAAAACGATAATCTTTATTACGAGCATTTTTTAAATCACCCAACATATACTCAAGCATTCCAACACTAGCAAATATTTGACGGTTATGACCATTGGCAACCTGTTTTCAACTTCATAATTGTGTTTGAAATAATACATCTGCACCATTAAGATTAAATGAAAAAGATGAAGAATATTCCTTTAGTTTTGCATAATCAGGAATAACAGGGAAACCATAATTTTTATATTTTACTAAGTTAGTCATGATTCTTTTTTCAGTTGAATTAAAATTGAATTTTCCTAACTCATCAAAAATTAAATTAAAAAAATCGTTTCTTTCGATAATTTTATTTAAATGAGTATTTGCTTTCGTTCTTACAATAGCTGATGTTATAAGTAAAGCACTAAAAACTACAAAAGCAATAATAGAACCGTACAGAATGATATGGACTGTAGTTTCTGGATTATCAACTGGGTGTAGTTGATTATAAACTTGTGCTCAGACAATAAATGTAACTAAAGCCGAAACAAGACCTAATAAACAAAAAATAAAATAAAATTTTGATAAAACAAATTTGTAAATTTTTGGCAATGTCTTTTTTTTAGCATTTAAATATTCAATTAATTTTGGACTGACATTTTCTGAATTTCTTTTTACGAATGAATTAATATCGTTATTGTTAATATTTGCTACCATATATCCCTAATCTATTGCGCTTGTATCAAATTGTCCAAATACAGAATAAACCGGAGTAACTTTAATTCAATTTGAAGCATCAAAATTGTGTAAATCCGGAATTAAAAACTTGTATTCAAAATACAACATTACAGTGCTTATTTTATAGCTTTCTTCACCTGTGTAACCACTAATAAATTTTTCAATTCCGTATGAATGTCAATATTTTATTTTGTCTAAATACAATTTGACTGTTTTTGGATTTTTAGTAAAAATTGTCACTTTAACTTTTCTATATTTTGGATAAATTAAATTTATTATTGTGCCACCTAAAATTATTGACATTAATGTACTAACTAATTGAATCGCAAAAAATTGCCTTACTAAAACTCCTGATTCGTTTGTTGCATTTCAGCGAATACAAACGTAGACAATAAAATATATAATTACCGAAATAAAACTAGCCATCGAAGAAATTAAGCCAACTGGTTTTTTCTTTTTGGTTGAAATGTAATATGTTATTAAATCTGTTCCAGCAGATGATGAACCAATTCTTCATAATATAGCAACTGAAATAGCACTTAAAATTGAACCTATAGCTGAGTAAACAAGAAATGGTCATTGACTATACATGTTTGCTTGAATTTTGTTTATCGATCAACCACTAGCTATATCTAAAATGTTTGTTAAAGGAATATTAATTTCTGGAACGCTCAAAATTGAAGATCATAATAATGAAAACAATACATATGCTCAAGTAAAAATAATGAATGATGGTTTTATTTTTTTCATAAAATAAATTAGAAGCGGAAAATTAAAACCAACAAATAATAATCCGAAAAATGGCTTTAATTGTGGCAAAACAAAAATTAATAATGTTGGTATTCCAGTAACACCAGATGGTAACGATTCGGCTCTAGTGAAAAAAAATAAAATTGCAATATTAAATAAAAAAGAAGCTAAAAAAATATTCAAAAATGATCATTTACGCAACAGGATTAATTCATATCAAGGCAATTTTTCAGCATCATGTGATGTTAGTCCTTTTGAATAATAAACACTTTGTGGTTGCCTTCTAAATATCAAAGCAAAAGCTGAAAATATTTTATTTTTTAATGTAGATTTTTCATGGTTTATTTCATTCAGAATAGCTTGTGTTTTATCTTCATTTTTGTGCATGCAAGAATTTTAAACTATTACAAAAAAAATGATAAAAAATCACGCTATAGCGTGAGTGGTCGTTCTTTTACGATGGCTGCCCCTGTTAGATTCGAACTAACGCATGTCGGTACCAAAAACCGATGCCTTACCGCTTGGCGAAGGGGCATTATGGTGGAGGGGGAGGGATTCGAACCCCCGAACTCGAAAGAAGTGGGTTACAGCCACCCGCGTTTGGCCGCTTCGCTACCCCTCCATGAGATTGCAAATTATTCGTTTCGAGCATTGTTATTATAATAAAGAATATAGAATTCGAAAAAATAAATTTTGAATTTTTCAAATACAAATTGATCTACATCTAAGTTAAAAAATTTAGTAGTTACTTTAGTATTTTTTAAAATTTTGAACACCAGAAATTATTCGATAATGATACAAATAATTTTAAGAATTTATTTTGCTCAGGAATATATTGTTTATATAAAATAGGGCTAATATGACAAAAAAAATATTATTATTGCCTGCAGTTGCTACAATTTCTGTCGTTTCATTTGTAGCTTGTATTCAAGATAGCAATTCAGGAGATAAAACAGAAATAGTTACAGATGCTAATTTTGAAAATTGAAAAAACCAAATTGAAAAAAATATTCAAGTAAACAATATATATAATTTGGAAATTTTTAAATCACTTTTTAAGGAAGTAAATAATATATCTAAATACAATCAATTTCTAAATACAAAAATAGAAAACTTTCCAATTAATTATGAATTTGTAGCAGCATTTATATCAGATAATGTTGAGGAAAATACTACATCTATTTCAATCAAAATTACTAATGGTACATTAAGCTCAACCTTTGAAATTAATTTGAAGGGTTTTAATGAATTTAAAACACTACCAGCATATATTTCAAATCAATTTAATGTAATTGAGTCTAACCCATTAAGATATAATGCTGAATCTAAATTAAAAGATCAAGATATTAACAGTTTAAGTAAACTTAATTCAGCGTTAATTAACCCTATTCCTGTTTTACCTTTTTTAAATTATGAAGTTTTATATTTAAATGATCAAAATCTTTCAACAACAAATCGTAGTTACAATTTAAAAATTTCATTTGGGCAAATAAGTCAGGAAAAAACTATATTACTTAGTGGTTTTGATGCACTTGCAGATGATATAAATAATGAAGAGCAAGAAAAACTTACAAATAAACTAGAACAGCTAAAAAATGTCATCCAAAGTCAATTACATGTTAATAACGAAAAAATTGCTTCTGAATTTAAATCAACTAATTCATGAGAATATTTTAAGAGTTTTATCACTAATGGTGAAATACTTGATAATTATGTGGATATAAAAATTCAAATTAATTTATTTTCTTCAAATGACGAAACTGGAACATTAATTTTAGATATTTTGGCTTCAATAAGTGATTCAAAAAGTGCAATAATTGAAAGTGAATTTAGAGTAAATTTAAGCGGTTTCAAAATTATTAACAGCACTGAAGTTGCAAATCAAAACAAAGAAATAAAAACAATAACTATAAATCCAGAAATTTCTAAATCTATTGAACCTGCTGTAGTTGGAGCTGATAAGACTTTGGTTTATATTGAACCAATATTCAATTTAAAATTTATTATTTATCCTCATTATTTTCAGGAGGAACCCGAAGTAGCAAAATATATTTTTTCATCAGATGAAATTAAAAAGTTTGCTTCATGATTTTTAGAAAACATTGATTATGGTCCTGAAATATTAGAACTTAATTCAGTCGTTTTAAATGATCCAATCGTTACAGTCGATCAAAAAGGTGCTAAAGGACTTTATACTTCGTTTGTAAATCAAATAAGTGTAAATGTAGATAATGAAATAATTTCTAATTTAAATTTTGACCAAAAAATTGAGTCTATTGCACCAACATTGAAACATGAATACATGCATCATTTTGCGAATGTTTATTTAGACAGAAAAGGTTTACCAGCTTCAGAGAATGTTGAAATTGTCACAAATGTAGGAGAAAACAATTCGCCTGTTGAATCTGCTTTTTCCAAAAGCTTTTATGACCAATTCATTGATGTTTTAAGACTAAGTGATACAACTGAAAATAACTCATATAAAAATACTAATAATCCAAATTCACAATTTATTGGGAAGTATTTTTCAGAAAGCGAATTATTTAAAATGAATAATAGTTATGATTCTGTCGAATTAAAAAACCGCTACTTACAACTTTACAATTCAAATAATGGATTAAATTGATCTAATCGTGAAGTACCAAAAAATGTTAATGGCCTAACGTATAGAAATAGCACTAGTCCAGTTGCATTAAAAACATTGAATTACGAATATTCGTTTTCGGAATTAATAGCACGTGAATGAGTAAAAATAGCAAACGTAACAAAATACAATAAAGGCAATTGAGGAAATGAAGTTCAAAATTTTTGATATACGAAAAATTTTGAAAACGATAAATTGCTTTTCCCTAATTCTTTTTTAAGTGATTGAGATAAAAGTATTGAATTAAATAGTAACACTATTACTCAAAGAAATGGACGAAGCGATATTGTAAGTCCAGGATATGAGTATATTGAAAAAGATATAGCAACAATGGCTAACGCAACATATGGTGGAAAATTTACAAACAATAATGGAGATGTATCTATTTTAGAAAATAGGGTTAAAGATCTTTACAATGTTTATTTAAATGCAATGAATATCAATAATGAGATTTCTACAATCATGTTTAAAAATGATGCATTTAAAAGTAAAACTACTTCTGAAAACAAATCCTCTCTTTCATATATAAATAGAAATGAAGTAAAATTTGGTGGCTTTTTAAGTGTCGAAAAAGCATCTAAATATAAAGCACTAGTTTATAAAGACAAAGATGATAATTATTACAAAAACGAAATAAAATTTATTAATTTTGACCCAAATAAACCAAATGATTATGATAATTTTAGTTTTAGAGCAAAGTCATCCTTTTTAGCAACATCAAGAGATTTAAATCCTTGAACAGGTTCTGAAGATAATAAAAAAATTGTAAGCTGATTTTCTTCAGCTTACATAAATTTGAAAGGTAAATCAAATTCACAATTTTATTTTTGAAATGACATTAACAATAATGATATTGTTGAAGAAAATGAGCTTGTTAATCCTTTAATGGAATCACAAAAACGAATTAGTGATTTTGTCGGTTTTATACAACCAACTAAAGAAACAAAAGAATTAATAGTTGATTCAAACGGGATAGTAAAATTAGTTGAAATCTAAATATCAATAATTGTTGTTTCTTCTATAGTTGTAGGATTTACCATATCGACTAATTGTGTTTTTTCACCATCTTCATATAAATGAACCATTATTTGTTTAGGCACATAATTGGCTAACATTTCTGGATCTATTTTTGATCAACTAACAAATTGTTCTAAGGCCGCATGCACAAAATGTTTGTCGGTGTATTTTTGAATTGAAGAAATATCATTGGCAAGTTCTTTATCGTGAATTACTTCATTCGGAACTTTAACATTATTTAAAACATAGTTTGAATATGGATGAATTAGATTATTTGTAACTTCTTTTAAATCACCAAATTCAATTGCTTTATTATCATGACTAATAATAATTTTATTTGCATAGTTTTCAATATATGGTGTAAATTTATCAACTAACAAAAATGCTTTTTCATGTTCTTTGTTATAGTCCTGAATTATTTTTAAAAGTTCAACTGCTTTTTCTTTTCCGAATCGACTTTCATAATCCTTCCCCACAACCATAAAAGTTTTTTTAATATGTTGTTCTAAGAAAGCAAATTTTTCTTTTTCATAATCTTTTAGTTTAGAAATATCTCTAATTAAATCAGTACCAGAAATATTCATTTTGGAACCATGTGCAAAGACTTCTCTTAAAATAAATAAATGCGGATTTTTAATACTTTTAATTTTTTCATTTTCAAATCTAAAAAACTTTTTCGCATCCCTGTTTGCTTTAATCATGTCTGCAATCAAGCGGTCAAATACCCTTAATTTCTGGGTATCATAGTTTTTTGCAATTTTTTTATCTACTTCATTAGTGTTTAATTGCATTTTTTTCAATTTTTGATTCAATTTTTGATTTGCTTTTAAAAAATGTGAAATTGATTCATTAAATGATATTGTTGCAGTATGTGCATCATGTTGGGACTCTTTTGAATCTTTCAAAAATTTTGTCTTTCATTCATAATCGAATTCAGCTTGCTCTAATTTATATTTTAAGACATCGTAATCATTATCTAAATTTGTTCTTAAATGCTTATGAACTTTTTTCTTTTTAATTTCTGCAACCCTTTTTTTTCTGTCTTTAATTTCCACTAATAAATCTTTTTTATTTACACTGCTTACATTAAAATATGATTTTAAAATTGTAAAATCAAATTCATCTCGAATAATTCTTTTAATAAATTGCAAAGTTACTGCTTCTCTTTGAGGTGAATAAAGATTCTTATTTACAAAATCAAAAATGTGATTATAAATATTTTTTTCTAAATCATCATATTCATCATTAGTAAGGTGTTTCAAATTGCGTTTTGAAGCTAGCAATATTTTATAAAAATGATGGTAAACATAGGTTAATTTCAAATAACTTAATTTTGTAGAATTTTTTGACATTCTATAATATGATTGATAATTATTTTTTAGTTTTGTGATTATTGTATTAATTCTAAAAACAGAATTTTTTTCTTTAATTTTCTTTTCTTCAGTAGCTGAATTAAATTCTTGAGTAGCTACTTGTAGCTCTCTAGTTTTATCAAGATAGGCAGGATTGTAAACTGCCTTAATTTCTTTTTCGATTAATTGTTGTGACATCTTTTCAATTTGTTTTTCACTAACAACTGAATTGTTATCATTTGTACTCGATTTTATTTTTTCATAAAAGTGTCAAAATTTTTCAACACTACGTAATAAATAAATTAATGTACTAGATTTAGTGCTTATAAGGTCATTTGATATTTCATCTAATTTTGATTCATCTACAAAATCTATATCCTGAATAAAGTTGTAAATTTGTTCTTGTCTTTTAGTAACATAATTTAAGCTATTTACTAATTCCATTGTAATCATTGCATATTTTTTTTCAAATAATTTTTTATGATTTTGAGTAATTTGAATTCAGCGTGATTTATCACTAACACCATAATTTCTCGGTATAAAATTTTTTAAGAAAAATTCAAGGATTTTCAAATTTGGATCAGCTTTATAAATTTGAGAATCTTCAGTAAAACGAACATGAATTTCTTTATTTAATAGTAGATTTGTTGACTTTTTATCGTTGTCAATTAAAAATGCGTTACCATAAAAATTTGTATAACTTGAATCATTTAAAAGTTTATACATATTAATATTAGTTTCTCCAACAATTAAAGTTAAATCACCTTTAGTAATGTTTAAATTTGAAACTCTATTTATTTTTTTTGAGGAGTTATTTTGATATGAAATTAAATTTTCAATTTGAATTGCTTTTTCTGAATTTTTTCTCATAAAGTAATTATAAACTTATGTTTTGGTTTCTATGAAGCAAATAATTTATAACTCTTCACGAAAAATAAATTATTGTCATATTGAATCAAATTTTAACAGGTGCAAAAATTACATGCTGGACCAAAGAAGGGAGAAAATCAATTTTTAGTGCACTGTTATCAGTATATGCTAAAAAGTAAACTTGAGTTGCTTCAAGAATTATAGAAAATGAAACTATTGCTACAATTACATAATATTTTTTAGGATCTAATTTGAATCTTGCAAAAAATAAATATAAGGAAATTGTCACAACCCCGACTGATGTAATAGCAGCTAAGATTTCAGGACTTTTTACAAACGAATCTTCAATTGCTTCTCTACTTAGAACTGTGAATATTACAACTAAATTTAACGAACCCGTAATCATTAATAATAATAAACCACTGAAAAAATAAATTCAAGTTAGTTTTTTAGCTAGTTGATTTTCAGATAAAACTTTAGTGCTTTTTTTTGATTCAAGTTTTTCTAAACTTATTCGTTTTTGTCTTAATGATTTTTCAATATTTTTTAAGCGTGAAGGGTTGTCGAATTCAATTGTTTTTTCAAATTCCAATTCATTTATAACTTTTTTTTGAGAAATGATTTTTTGTCTTCTATCAACCAGATTATTAATTATTTTGAAGAAAAATATTCCTACCAAACCAGGAACAATTCCGTTGACACCACTTATTAATACATACCCTCAATGAAAAAATGAAGGTAAAAATAAAAATGAAAGTAAATCTGCAACAACTCCAATAAAGAATCCAATAACTGGACCAAATATAAATCCTGATATCTTCACTGGTAAACCAGTAAAACTAAGTTTATAAGATGGAATCGATGCAATAGGGATTATTGTTGCTCCAATAATAGCCAAAGTAATTGATATTGAAATCAAAATTGCCACGAAAGTTATTTTTCTGATTGTTCAATATTTTTTTCGCGTAGAAAGCAACGCGCTAATAATGCCGAATCAAGGTAAAATCTTTCTATTTTTCATAATTACAATGATACCTATTATTTAATTAAAAACATAAAAGTTATATTTTAAAATGGAAATTTTCCAGCATTTATTAAATGCAGACTTTTAATTATTTTACTTATATTTATATTAAAAGACTTAGAAAAAAATAATATTTCTAGATGCTAAAACAATATTTTATAATTAATTTATATTGAAATGAGGAAATATGAATTTAAAAAAAATAATGTTTAATTCAACTTTAATTATTACATCGACAACTGTTGCAAGTTTAGCAATTGCTTGTAAAGCACCAAGCGAAAATGTTCCTAAACCTGCTGTAACAAATGAAACGGAATTATTAAAGTATATTAACGAAAATTTAACGCAAACTATATTAGAAACAGCTGTTAATGACAAACTTAATGAATTGAAAAATGGAGTAAAATCTTGAAATAGTCAAAACGATAAATACAAAATAACAATCGATAAAGCTGACGTAAGTAATATTAAATGAAACGATAACAAAGTTAGTTACACAATTACATTTAATACGAAATTGCAAGGGATTTCATATACAAGAGTAGAAACTGTCGATAATGCAGAATTAGTTGTAAGTGATAATGTTGGAGGGACAAAACAAGTTGGTTTTAGTCAAAAATTATTACAAACAAATAACCGTTTAATAGATGTTGAAAAATCTTCGATTGAAAAAACTAATATCGTGAGTGTTCACAATTTTTTCAAAACTTGATTTAATCAAATTTCTGAAGATGATTTTGAAAAAGATTTTAATACTGTTAAAAATATAACAATTTACCACACAAATGATATTCATGGCCGTTTAGATGAAGATGCTAGTCCTTTTAATCAATATATTGGTTTAGCTAATTTTGCTGCTTACGCAAAAACATATCCAGCTGATTTATTAATTGATGCAGGTGATTTATATCAAGGAACTGGTGAGTCAAATCTTGATAAAGGGCTTTCAGCTTCAAAAATGATTTCTGCTGCAGGTTTTCAAGGAATAGCAATTGGAAACCATGAATTTGATTATGGTAAAGCTAACTTTTTAAAATTAAATGAAATAGCACCTTATTATAGTTCAAACATTTATTACAAAGATACGGTAGGAAATGAAACATTAGGACAATTGTTATCTCCATCAACTAGACTTTATACAATTAAAGGGGATTTGCAAGTAGCTTTAGTTCCTTTTACAACTGAAGATACTGCTTATAAAACTAATCCAGCAAATACAGAAAATGTTGGATTTGCAGATATTATCGAAACCGCTAAACAAGAAATTGCTAAATTAAAGGCATTGGGGATTAATTTTATTATTGGTTATGGTCATTTAGGTGATGATATAACAAGTGTGCAAACAAGTGTGCAAATGTTAAATCAGGTTAAGGATTTTGATTTATTCATTGATGGCCACAGTCATAGAAAATATGAAGTGGGTAGAAAAATAGGTGATACATATATCGTTCAAACTGGTTCATATACTCAGCATTTAGGTTCAATAAAATTTGATTTTAATAAAACAACTGGTAAAGTTGAAAATTGAAGCAATAAATACATCAATTTAGAAGAATTTAGTAAAACAAAAAATGATTTAGTCAGAAATGAGACCGTTGATAAATTAAGAGATGAAGCGATTAGTAAATTTGCAGCACTTAAAACTGAAGTTGCTTTCCCTTTTCCATATTCACTACTTGAATCAATTACAATTGGATCAAATAGAGAAAGAACTGTTAGACTAATTGAATCATCAGCTGGGAACTTTTTTGCTGATGCAATGCAATGAAAAACACAAACCTCTTTAAAAGGAACTGATAACTCAGATTTAAAAGTTATATCAATTCAAAACGGTGGCGGAGTTAGAGCAAGTATTAATGTTCCAGAAAGCGGAAGAAATCTAACTCAAGGTGATTTATTATTAATGTCACCATTTAATAACACTTTAATTAGTGTAAAAATTACGGGAGCTCAACTAAAACAAATTTTAGCTTTTTCTGCTAAAAATTGAGGTGCAGGTTCATTCTTGCAATTTGGGTCAAATCTTGAAGTAAGTTATAATTTAAATTTTGTTGACTCAAAAGCAAGTGATAAAACCGCTTTAGAATCAAATTCAGTTACAAGCATTAAATACCAAGGTGTTGAAATCAAAGATGAAGATGTTTTTGCTTTAGCTACAAATGATTTTATTAGAGCAGGTGGTGATGGTTATAGCATGATCAAAGACAATGCAGAATTAGTAAATGGTAATAACTTAAATGAAGTTATGGTTGAATACGGTCAATTTTTAAATGATAAAAAAGTTGTTGATAAATTAGGCTATTCAATCGAAATGTATTCAAATGTTTATATTAAGCCTAGTGAAGCAAAAAGAATTAAAATTAATCCAACAAATGATGCTGCAAAAAGCATTATCAGCAAATTTGAGGCAGCTTCATAAAAGTTCAGTCTTATAATTATTCTAAAATTAAGTTTAAAAAATAAGCTATCAAGGGCAAAAAAATTTTATTAAAAATAAAGTGCAACATCTAGGTGAAAGATTGCACTTTATTTTTTAATACTGTAATGCAGAAATTAATTTTTTCACTCGTGGGGTCCGGTAAAAATGAGACTCAATTTTAAGTTTCTAAAAAAATAAAATTTTAAATCCGTTAATTTTTTTCTGCTCTCCATGTTACCCATTTTTTAAGCATAGTTGCTTCTTTATTCTGACTTTTCTAAACAACCCTTATTTAGATAAGCAAATTATAAAAAAATCCCAAAAAAGAAACTTTTTTAGGGATTGAAATTTATTTGTTAGTTATTAAGAAACAACTCTTTCGATTAATTCTTCGTTGTTTGCAATAAGATACTTGTCACCTTTTTTAGCTCCGTAAGCAACAAGTGCAGTTTCAGCATGATCATTTTCAGCTTGCACAATATCAAATAATGCTTTAGATTCTAATGAAATAAATACTGAAGATGTAACACCAAAATTATTAACGATATCTGGATCTTTAACCATACCAATAATGGCTGTATTTGGTCTAAACATTGCTACTCTTTCTAATAATCTACCTGCATCTGAAAGAACAACAGCAAATTTGAAAGTACCATCTTCTGTCTTTTTAGCTAAATCATAGGCTACTTGACTTCTTAAATCATTTGGAGCAGCTTTTCTAACTTCTTCTAATTGAACTGCATAGTAAAGTTTGTTATAAAAATCTTGTTCTGCCTTTTGATTAATTGCTGACATAGTTTGCACTGCTTCAACTGGGAATTTACCATTTGCAGATTCACCTGATAACATTGTTGCATCAGCACCTAATTCAGTAGCATAGTAAACGTCAGTAACTTCAGCTCTAGTTGGATGCGGATTATTTTCCATTGAATCTAACATTTGAGTTGCAACAATAACTGGTTTACCAGCATTACGTGATTTTCTAATCATTACTTTTTCTCAGTAAGGAACTTCGTAATAAGGAATTTCTAGCCCCAAATCTCCACGCGCAACCATGATTCCATCTGTAACTTCAATAATTGCATCTAAATTGTTACATCCAGCTAATGATTCAATTTTAGAAATAATTTTTATTTTTTCTCCGCCATTATCATCAAGTAGTTTTCTTAATTCTAAAACGTTTTCAGCTTTATTTACAAAAGAAGCAGCAACATAATTAACTTTTTCTTTTATCCCGAACAAAATATCAGTTTTATCTTTTTCGCTTAAAAATGGTAATGAAAATTCAACTCCTGGTAAATTAACTCTTTTATTTGTTTTAACTTTATGAGTATTTTTTGCTTTTACAACTACAATTCCTGGCTTGATTTCAATAACTTCACAAGTTAATTTTCCATCATCAATTAAAACTTTGTTACCAACTTTTAAATCTTTGTCCATTTCATATTCAACTGTAATTTGTTTTGAAGTTCCTTCAAAATTTTCGTACTTTTCTCTGGTTGTAAAAATTTCAACTATTGAATCTCTTTCGATTGTTTGAATTCCATCTTTCATTTTCCCAACACGAATTTCAGGACCTTTTGTGTCAAGCATTGTAGAAATTGGTACGTTTAATTCTTCACTAACTTCTCTAGCTAAAGCAAATTTTTTACCTTGCTCTGCATGATCTCCATGACTAAAATTTGCTCTTATACAAGTTACACCGTTTAATACTAACTTTTTCAATACTTCTTTGTTATCTGAAGAAGGTCCGATTGTCGCAACTAATTTAGAACGTTTATCTGATAAATACATATGTCTCCTTATGATTAATTTTAATAAATCTGCATTTTGTCTTATTATACATTAACTTACTATTTATACACTTTAATAGCCATTTTTAAGCAAAATTAATTTACTATTTCAGATTTTTCTGGTTCTTTAAATGTAGTTGCTATGTTTTGAATTTCTAATGAATCAATTGATGCTAACTCGCTAACAAAAACATCACTAATTATTATTTCTTGCTTGCTATAGCGATTTGAAAATTTCACTTTAGCTTTAATAAAATTTGTATCAACAACTTCTAAATCAAATGCTGAAATTGTGACGAATTCACTTTCACTTAGCGCTGAATTTGGAACAATTTTTA
The DNA here is from genome assembly GCF_002245785.1 of Mycoplasma testudineum. Taxonomy (GTDB): domain Bacteria; phylum Bacillota_I; class Bacilli_A; order Mycoplasmatales; family Metamycoplasmataceae; genus Mycoplasmopsis_B; species Mycoplasmopsis_B testudinea. The sequence continues at coordinate 76,821 of NZ_NNCE01000002.1, read as the reverse complement.
GCAAAAAACCATCAGTAACTTTAATTGCTTCTTCAGCTGTTGTATTTTCATTTGTGTAAATATTGTTATATTCATCCTTAAAATAAAAATAGATCCCAAATTGCTTAAAACTAGGGTCAGTTAAGCTTTTTTCATAATCATTTAAAATTATTTCTTTTTGATTTGTTAATCTTTTTTCATAGACAAAATAACTTGAAATTGCAAAACCAGAAAGCGTTACTACTAAAGTTGAAGTCAGTAAACTTAAAAAAATTCATTTAAATTTTTCGGTTTTTACAATTTTTCTAAATCAATTCATTTATTTATTTTACATTTTTTTAATTTCTAAATTTCAAGAATTAAAAAAAACGACCAAAGGTCGCTTTATAAAATATTATTTATTTTTTAATGTTGAAAAATGCTTTTTCGCCAGCAAATTCTGCTTGGTTAAATAATTCATCTTCAATATTTAATAATCTGTTGTATTTTGCTACTCTATCTGTTCTTGAAAGTGAACCTGTTTTAATTTGTCCAGTATTTAAAGCAACAGCAAGATCAGCAATAGTTGTATCTTCAGTTTCACCAGATCTATGTGAAACAACTGCTGTAAATCCAGCTTTATGTGCCATTTCAATTGTTTCAAGTGTTTCTGTCAATGTACCAATTTGATTTAACTTAATTAGAATTGAGTTCATAGCTTTTTCTTCAATAGCACGAGATAAAATAGCTGGGTTAGTAACTGTTAAATCATCACCAACGATTTGTAATTTATCACCATGAATTTTTGTGAATTTTTTAAATCCTTCTCAATCACCTTCAGCAAAACCATCTTCAATTGAAATGATTGGGTATTTATCTGCTAATGAACCTAAATATGTAACTAATTCATCTGAAGTAAATTCTAGTTTTGAATCAACATTTTCAAATCCAGGAAGACCTTTTTCTTTTGCTTCTTTTAATTTACCAAATGTATATTTTTTGGTTTTAGAGTTGTAAAGTTCACTTGAAGCACAATCTAGTGCAATCGCAATTGCTTTAGCACCTGATTTAGCAGGTTTAAATCCTGCCATTTTAATTGCTTCAACTAATAAATCTAAAACTTCTTCATGGCTTTTTAGATTAGGTGCAAATCCACCTTCATCACCAACTTGAGTTCCATGTCCTTTTGATTTTAGTAATTTTGCTAAAGTATGAAATACATAGTTTGCCATTTTAATTGCTTCTGTAAATGATTTTGCTCCAACAGGCATAATCATAAATTCTTGAAAATCAATAGTATTTGAAGCGTGCTCTCCACCATTAATTACGTTCAACATTGGTAATGGTAATTTATGAGCATTAACTCCACCAATATATCTATATAATGGCATATTTAATTCATCAGCAGCAGCATGTGCAACAGCTAGTGAAACTCCTAAAATAGCATTAGCTCCTAATTTGCTTTTGTTTTCTGTGCTATCTAAATCAATCATTAGTAAATCAATTAAGCGTTGGTCAGTTACTTCTAAACCAATTAGTTCATCGGCAATTTCATCATTGATATTATCGATTGCTTGAGCAACACCTTTTCCACCGAATCACTCTTTTTTATACATAGCAATTGCACCATCTCTTAGTTCTAAAGCTTCTCTAGATCCTGTTGATGCTCCTGAAGGTACCAATGCTTTTCCATATCCACCAGCTTCGGTAAAAACTTCTACCTGAACCGTTGGATTACCACGTGAATCAAGAACTTCTAAAGCTCTAACATCTATAATTATTGACATAATTGTCTCCATTCTATTTAAAAATTATTTAGTACTTTTATTTTACAAAATAATTGGATTTTAAATTAATAATTAGGAAATAGCGCTGATAAATTAATAGTTTTAATATAATTGTTTGTGGCTATTTCAAACTAATTTTTTTAATAAAAAATAAGATTTTTAGTTCCAATTAATTATTTTTCGCTTTTTAATGTAGGAAATAATAATACTTCTCGAATTGAATCTTGATTTGTAAAAAGCATTATTAATCTATCGATTCCAATTCCGCTTCCACCTGAAGGTGGCATTCCATATTCTAATGCATTAATAAAAGTATAATCAATTTCTACAGCTTCATCATTTCCTAAATCTTTTTCAGCTACTTGAGCTTTAAATCGTTCAAGCTGATCAATTGGATCTGATAATTCGGTAAATAAATTAGCATATTCTTTTTTATTTATAAATAATTCTGCTCTATCAGTAAATCTAGGATCTGTTGATTTATTTGCAAGAGGAGAAATCTCAATTGGATGTCCATAAACAAAAGTAGGTTGAATTAAACTATCTTCAATTAATTCTTCAAATAATTCCGAAATGATGTGACCTACTTCATGAAATTTTTCTACTTTAACATGATATTTTTTAGCTACTTCAATTGCTTCGTTTTTTGTAATATTTCTAAAATCAACTTTAGTTGCTTCACTAACAGCATCAACCATGTTTATTCTTTTAAATGGAGACAATAAATCAATTTTTTGTCCTTGATAATCAATGGTTTCTTTATTAAGCTTTTTAGCTAAGTAGTGAAATAGATTTTCAGTTACTTGTAAAATGTCTTCCATATTTGAATATGCTTTATAAAATTCAATTGATGTAAATTCAGGATTATGAGTTGTGTCAATTCCTTCATTTCTAAAAATTCTACCGATTTCATATACACGATCAAATCCACCTACAATTAATTGTTTAAGTGGTAATTCGGTGGCAATCCTTAAATTAAATCTTTGGTCTAAAGCATTATGGTGAGTTAAAAATGGCTTAGCGTTTGCTCCTCCAAGAACAGCATGAAGTATCGGAGTTTCAACTTCCATAAATTCTAAACTATCAAAATAATTTCTAATTTCTTTTAATATAAGTGAACGAGTTCTAAATGTATTTCTTACTTCGCTATTTACTATTAAATCTAAGTGTCTTTTTCTATATCTTTCTTCAACATCTTTTAATCCAGCATGTTTTTCAGGTAAAGGAATTAATGATTTAGTAAGAAGTGATAATTTATCAGTTCTTACAGTTAATTCACCATGATTTGTTTTCATCAATGTACCTTCAACATAAACAATATCTCCGATATCTAAAAGAGAAAATAACTGTACATATTCTGGTAATTGTTTTTTATTAAAATAAATTTGAATTTGTTCTTCTTTGTCTTGAATTACAAAAAATGGCTCACGCATGAACATAATTCTACCGGCAACTGAAACTTCCACTTTTTTTTCTACTAGTTCATCTTTAGAAAATTTATTAAATTCATCAATTAAACCTTTTGCTCTATGTGATAATTTTTTATTATCAAAATTAACAAATGCATTTACATTTATTTCTGCGAGTTTAGCGATTTTTTCTCGCCTAACTAATTCCTGTTCACTAAAATTACGCATTATTTCCTTTCATTAAATAATCAAACAATTTTCTAGCAGCCGCTTCTGGACCACTTTTTTCTTGTCCTTTTATTCCTAATTTAGTTCGTAGTTCACCAACTTCAATTTTATTTTCGTACATAAATTTAAAAAATTTATTTAAAAGCTTTTCGGTCAATTCTTTTTCTTGAAGCGGTCCAAATGGGTTTGAAAAAAATGAACTAACAACTCCAGTTTCATTTGTTGTTCCTTTTGCCATTCTATAACCGTTTCTAAATATTTCAATTGCTTCATTTATATCAGTAATTAATCTAAAGCCTTCTTTATCTTCATAATTATTTGCTTGAAAAACATAATCAACTTTTGTACCAACCATAATGTCTTGATAAGTTGAAATCGGAATAACCATTCTGGCATTTACTTCTTCATGTGGATTCATAAATATAGATCTATCAATTTGTTGATATGGATAACCGTTTGATAAATCATCTATTCTAACAAAAGCACCTATTTCTGTACCGTAACCAACTAATTTATTGTCTTCAATAACTAAAGTTCCCATGTCATCAAAAATTGTTACCATATCTTTTAAATAATCTCCGGCAACTACGCGAAATGCTTCAAGCGTCTCACTTTTACCAGCACCTGAATCACCAATTATTACAACATTGATTTTAACATCATTGATAAACGTTAGAGTTGCCATTGCACCATGAACTGGAAGTTGATTTTTGGCAAGTTTTTTAAGGTTATGAAGAGTTAAAAGCATTTTTTTCATATAACCAAAATAATCAATATCGTCATTACTATTTGAATAACCAATATAAATATCGTTAGTTAGATCTTTGAAATATTTAATATCTTTTTTCTCTTTATTTTCTGGATTTCCAAAAACATAAATTAAATCAGGTGTTGTATTTTCTATTTCATCTTGAGATGGCATTTCAAATAAATTAATTAGTGATGTTCCTAATGCCATGTAATTTACATGGAAATAAACTAAAGCTAAATAATCACCAACTTTTAAAGGCATTGATACTCATTCTTCTTCGTTTAAATTTAAATTTAAGATAGGATTTTCTTTAGTTTCTTGAAATATTCCTGATCTTTTATTTCTTTTTTGATATGTAATAAACGGAGGATTTAAAACTACATTTTGAACAATTGCAATATTTTTTAAATAACTATATTCTTTAGGTAAATTATAATTTGGAGTAGTTGTTACTAAACCTAAATTTACTCCTGAAACTAGCTGTCTAAAGACAACATTTTCTTTTCCTAAAACATTTTTTTCAACTGTTCTATAAAGTCTCAAAATTAAATTTGCAAAACTAGTATTAGCATTTATGAAAAATTGAGTTTCTAATGCAGCATCCATATTTTTGCCATAAATAATTGAATATCTTTCAAGTTTTCGTCAAGCGTTGTAAAGTCTTTCAATAAAAGAAATAAAGATTTTTTTATCGTTAACTTTTTTATAAAAAATTGGATGCTGATCTTTAATTTCATCTATTCTTAAAACGGTTAGCAACTTGAATAATCTTGCTATTTCAACTACGATTTTATCTTCAGGCAAATCCCTTGAAATAAATTGAAATAGTTCAGTATTTTTTCTCTTTTCACGGTCAATAAAGTTTGACAAAAATTTGTGAAAAATTTCACTATCTAATACTTCTGCTCTTGTTTTACAATATGTATTTGAAAAATTTAGTACGGCAACTTTTTTATTGATAGTGCCTTTAATATTGTTCATTATTTACCTTCTTTTATTTGATTTATTACATTTTCCATTACTTTCACAAATGAGTCAATTTGCTCATTTGTGAAAGGATATAATAATCCTAATCTTATTGCAATTCCAGCTAAGCGACCAAGTCCTGGAGCAATATAAATATTATTATCAATCATTTTTTGAATAAATAAATTTATGTCAATGTTGTCATTTTTTAATACTAGTAAAGTTTTTGATTCATACTTTGGATTTTGAACGATTTTTTCAAATCCTAAATTAATTATTTTTTTAAAAAAATAATCATATCTTTGCGATTGTTCTTTTCAAAACTGGCTTATACCTTTTTCAATTAAAGACTTTAATACCATATTTAAACATCTTACTAAAGGAATTGCGCTAGTAGCCGGAATATATGCATCTGCTTTTTTATTTATTATTTCTAAATAATTAGAATTTGTATCGCCTTGGCTTAATTCAAAGTGTCTTAAAATATCAAAATAATATCCTGCATTTTTATTTTCTAATCTTTTATGAAAAGCCCTTTCACTAAATGATAAAAAACTTATACCAGGTGGAAGTCTGAATCCTTTTTGACTTGCAGAAACTAAAACATCAACATTAAACTTAGACATATGTAACGGGTTATAAATAGCGCCGCTAACTGCATCAATAAAAAATAAACAATTGTATTTTTTTGCTATATTACCAATCGATTCGATGTCATTTAAAATCCCGGTTGAGGTTTCACTAAATGTTGCATAAATGTTTTTAATCTCTTTATTATTTTTAAGAAAATTATCTATTTCTACTAAGTTAGCAGGCATTTCTCATTCATATTCTATTGCTTCAAATTCACGATTATACGCTTTTAAAATATTTTGAAAAAGCTGTCCAAAAAATCCAACACTTATCACTAGTGTTTTTTCATCTTTTAAAATAAAATTTTCAACAATAGCTTCTAATGCACCACTACCGCTTGAAGTGTAAATAACAGATCTTCCGTCTTCATTACCAAAGATTGAATTTAGCATCTTTTCATTTTCAATAACTATATTTTTATATTCTGAAAATCTATGATGAATTAAATCCTCAGAAATGCATTGAAGAATTTCAGGTTCTATATTAGTTGGACCTGGAGTTAATAAAATTTTTTTCATATAAAAAACCTATTTTAAATGCTTATCTAGAAATTTTTCAACTTTAGCATACATTTCAAATCTATTTTCTTCATTTCTGAAACCATGACCTTCATCATTTTTAAGTAAATATTCAACAGCAACATTTCTTTTTTTAAGAGCATCAATAATTAATTCAGATTGTTCTTGCGGAACTCTTGGATCATTTGCACCTTGAACAATCATTAATGGAGTTTTGATTTTATCTACATGGTAAACAGGTGAGACACTTTTAGCATATTCAACATTTTCGTGTGGATTACCTAGTGCTTCTTCAAAAATATTACCTGGAGTTTGTCAATAAGGAGGAAATGAATCTCACAATGCGAATAAATCACTTACACCAACAATATCAACACTAGCTGCATATAAATCAGGCTCTTTAACAATACCCATTAAAGCAGCATAACCACCATATGAGCCTCCATAAATAGCAATAGCATCTTTTTTAGCATAACCATTTTCTATTGCTCAAAAAGTTGCATCAGTAACATCATCTTGCATTGATAGACCTCATTGTTTTCAACCCTTAGTGAAAAATTCTTTTCCGTACCCTGTTGAAATTCGATAATTTATTTGTAAAACACCATAGCCTCTATTTGCAAAAAATTGAACTTCTGGATCATAACCTCAACTGTCTCTAACTCATGGACCGCCGTGAACATTAATAATAAAAGGAACGTTTTTTGTTTGGTTTTTCGGCATTGTCAAATAACCATGAATTTTTAAACCATCTCTAGCAATAAATGAAATAGGTTTCATCTCAACTAAATTTTCCGGATTTAAATTAGTTTGTTTGTAATTAAGGCGGGTTATTTCATTGTTTAGTTTATTAAAATAAAAATACTGAACAAGCATGTTATCTGAAAGTGCGCTATATATGCTGAAATCTCTACTAATATCTGTACTGATTTTAAAAACATAACTGTTTTGAGTTAGTCCAAATTCAGAAATTATTTTTGATTTGACTTCTTCATATTCTTGTTTTTTTTCATCATCAAATCATTTAATTTCCAAATATTCTTTGTCCATTGTGACGGCAATTAATTTGTAATTTTTTCTTCTTTCTAAAATTACATCATCAATATCAACTAAATCATCTTGATAGATTAATTGAGCACTATTTTCATTTAAATCTAAATCATATTTAACTAAAGCTATTTTGTCTCTACCTATATTTGATAAAGCCAAAATTTTATTTTCATCTTCGTAAATATGTTCAAGGCTTAAAGAATCTTTTGAACTAACAAATTTTATTTCTTTAAAATCAGAACCAACTTTTTTCTGTATACTTGTGCCACCAGAAACACCAATAGATCGATATAAAATTTCGTAATTACTATTTTCTAAAACATCAACAATATTTTCATCATTTTGAATAATCATTGTTCACTCTTTTGTTTTTACATTATATCTATAAGTATCAAAGTATGTTTTGTTGCGCTTGTTATGCATCACTTCAATTACATTTTCAAATTCTTTTTTATTTTCATAAAAAACTTCTTCTTTAAATGCACTTACACCAGCAACTTTCACTCCATCTCACGGGGTTAAATCTGTGATATTTTTCTTGTTTATATCAACAGTAAATAAATGGTGATTTTCATCACCACCATTATCTTTTAGAAAAAATAATGTTTCATTGTCTAATCATGAATATGTGCTGATTGATCTGTCTTTATAGTTTGTAAGTTGAATTTCTTCATTATTTTTTAGATCTTTAACAAATAAATTCCCACGTTTATTTATTTTTTTTAGATATGCTAATTTAGTTGCAGATGGATTAAGCGAATAAGAATAATAGTCACTGGTTTTAAAAAATTCTTCAATTTCAATTTTTTTCATGTTACCTCTTTTTGATTAATTATAAACGCTTACGTTGAAAGAGTAAACAAAAACCGGAGTAACAAAATTTAAAATCAAAATCCAAAGTATTAATTTTGATAAGTATAATTTGATAAAAAAATAAGGAGTTATGGTGGATATTGAAAATAAAAAAGCAAGGAAATTTGGTTTTATAGTTGCTTTAACTTTTGTAATTGGTTCATTTATTGGAATTGGTGTATTTTTTAAAAATGGCGGAATATCTAATGCCGTTGATGGTCAATCAATATCTTGATTATCTGCATGAATTCTTGGAGGATTAGTATCTTTATTTGGAGCAATAAGTTTTAGTGATATTTCAAAATTAAAAGTGGGTAAAATAACTGGAATTACATCATGAGCTCAGCAACTAGGAAATAAAAAATTCGGTTATTTTGTTGGCTTCAATTGGTCATTTTTTTATTGAGGAATTTGAACTACAGTTTTAGGCGTTTTTGCAAGTGAAGTATTTTGAACTTTTATTTCACTATTAGGAGTAGATATAAGTTGAATACAAATTTATCATCATATTATTTTTGGTTTTATCATTTCTTGGTTTTACATTTTTATAAGTTATTTAAGTCCAATGATTGCCAATTACACTTCCATAATTACTGTTGCTTTAAAAATTATTCCACTAATAATTGCTATTGTTGTTGGAATAGTGTTTTTTAATAATAACGATACAAATGCAGTTCCAACTGCATCAAATGCTTTTGAAACAAACCCTGGTTTTAGTCTAGATAAAGTAATACTTGCTTCACCCGGAGTATTATTTGCATACGATGGTTTTGTTTCAATTGGAACAATGCGCAAGAAGATGAAAAATAATGGTAAACAATTACCATTAGTAATTATGAGCGGAATTACAATAGTAGCAATATTTTATACATTAATTGCTATAGCATCAATTTTGCATAATACTGGTAGTGTAGAAAATTTAATTAAAGCTTCACTATCTAATTCTTCTTCATGAGTTGCCCCATTTACATACTTTTTTATATTTATTTCAACTATAGGTTTGATAAACGGTAATTGTGCCTTCACATTAAACGATTTTGATAATGCTGTAGATGTTGGCTTAATATTTGGCTCATCATATTTAAAAAAGAGGATTTTATCAAACCATAAAAATGCGGATTTTGCAAGGAAAACTAGAGCTGTTATATTGATATTTTTGGTAAATATTTTTTGATCATTCTTCGTTTTTGTTCCTTCGTTAATTTATAAAACTGATGATTTTGTTGATGGTGCAAGCAATTGACCAACTGTCTTCTTTTTTAATATTTATGCATTAATAATGATTTTTTATTTGTATCAAAAAATATGAGGGAAACTTAAACCAGTCGATATTAAAAAGGTGACGAAAAAATATTGAATTTATATCTTTGTAACCATCATAGCAATTTTATTAATTATGGTAATTGAATTTGGTTTGTTATATAAGTATTTTTATGATGGGATAATTAATAGTTTTGCGTCTAACCCTTGAGAAGGATTTTTTTCAAATCCTGGATATTACAATCCAAACAACATTGTTCAATTATCATTTTATTTATTCTTTTTATTTTTGTTTTTAACATTGCCTTACTTAAATTTATTTTTAATTAAAAAAGTAGAAAGAAGAGAAATTATAAATAAGTTACACGAACTAAGTTTTGGCTAATTTTATTTTTTGAAATCTAGTTTACAAAAATTAAATAAAAAACCAGACACAAGATCTGGAGATTTATTTAGATAATTCTTTTGTGTATTTTCCATTAACAGTTTTACCATTTTTTAAACTATCGATTACATCTTTTTGGTAACCTGCATAACTTTTATCATTAAAATAATAGACAGCATAAGCAATTGAAGTTGTGCCCCATAATTTTGAATAGCCATTTCCAATTACTTGATTATAAAGATTTTTTTGTGATTCCAAGTTTTCATTTTTAAATCAACCATCTATTATCGCGAAAGCGACGTATCAAGCCACAGTTGCTCCAATATAATGGACTGAATAGATTTGAATTATTGTTCTTAATCTATAAAATGCTTTCATATGTTTTTCATCGTTTGGTTTAACATTATCTTTTTTAACAAAAGCACTAGTTAAAAGACCGGTTATTGTAATGATAGATTCTCTTAAAGAATTATAATCAAAATTTGAAGCGCCGGATGTTCCCGGTGATTTTAATTCATTATAAATATATCCATCCGTTGAAGATTTTTCAAAAACATAATTTATTATGTTTGCAAAATCAGTAATAGAAAAAGTGTTTTCAGTTTTTATTAATGTTACTAACTCATTTAAGTGTTCTGTCCCAAAAAATGAACTAAACATTGAAGACAATATAGACATATCAATTGAACCATTAGCTATAAATTGATCTATTAATTTTTTTGCTACATTTGAAAATAGGCTACTTTTGGAAATAGCTTTAAAAGCATTTACTAAACTATTTACAAATTCTTCTTTTTCGTTTTCGTTAAAATCTAATAAATTAAATTGTTTTTTAACAGTATCAAAAATAAATTGTTTCATTTGTTTGTTTTCAACAACAATATTGAGAACATCAGGCAATGCTTCAATTAATTTTTCTTTTATATCTTCGTTTGTGATTATTGATTTAAATAAATCCGAAAATGAATTTGCATTTTCTAATATGTTTGGACTAGTAAACAATTTTTGTGCAAAAGAATTCATTAAATTAGAGAATGATTTCAATTTCATAACTTGCTTTATTTCTGCACTAAAATTAACATTTTCCATTTTAAATTTTGAATTTATAAAATCATTAATGTAAGTAATTATTGTTTCATTTCCGCTTGCAAATTCTAATCCGGCTTTCAAAATTAAATTTAAAAAACTTTGTGTTTCATCTTGATTTTCAAAGAAATGGGTTTTAATTAAATTTTTAATAATACCAATTAATTGCTTTTCATCACTTAAGTAAGTTTTAAGTGCTTCTTTTATGTTTTCAATTGATATTTGATTTGTTCCCGGATTACCATCTTTGTCAAAATCAGTTGTATTTACAGAATTATTTATATAGCTAACAAATTGATTAATTATTTTACTATTTACTAAACCTTTTATAAATTTATCTAGTCTATTGTTTGTTTTTAAAAACTGTAATATTTCACTTAATAATGGATTATTAATTGTACTTTCTAATGAGTTAAATACATAGCCTATGATTTCAGGGTTACCACTAATATATGAATTGATTAAAGTATCTAAATTGTCGTTTTTAAAACTAACAAATTGTTGTTCCATTTTTTCAAATTCTTTAACTTGTTTATCAGTAAATGATAAATCGTTTGAATTTGAGTAAAGTGATAATTTTGCATTATTTTCTGTAACAAAAAGATTATTAAAGATTGTTCTAGCCATATCTTGATAACCTAGAGATCCCGGATGAATATCAAAAAATGAAGGTGCAAATTTTTGTGCATTTTGCATTCATCTTTGCTGGTCATAAACTGAAATAGTTCACAGTTTTTCATTACCCATTGATGTGCCTACATCTTCAATAGTACTATTTAACATTTCTAAAACAAAGTTACTAAAGTCTGGAATTTGTGATTCAAAGTATTGATCTACCATTTTAGTTATTCTTAATAATGGCATAGGATAAGTTATTAATCTAATGTGTATGTCAGAATTAATTTCAAATATTCTTTTTAGTAAATTTTTATAATTATTTCTCAACAGTTCTAACGAACTAGTTAAAGTTGTGTATAAACTAACAATATCTAAATTCTCTCCAGTTAAAAATAATGGAATTAGCGATTTAAGAATATCAATAAAATCATTTGCACCAAGGCTAATTGTTAATAGATTAGCCTCTTTTATTTTGTTGTTTATTTTAATTAAATTGTTAGGTGAAAAATCACCGTATTGATCTTCGATTCTTTGCCCAAATGGTCCATCATTTATATTTAAGTTTTGCACAAATTTAAATAAGCCTTTTGAAGCATCAGAAGAATTTTCGTGACCCTTTGCTTGCAATAAATATAATCAATCTTTTATAGTAGAACCAGACAATCCAAAATTATCAAACGAATTTAGCTTTGATTCATCATAAGACTTAATTAAACTTGCTAAAAACGCTGGATAACTTAATCCTTGAACTGAATTGTCTTTAAATTCTCCTGCGATATCATTATTGTATTCAGCATTAAATCCAGCAGAAATAGAATCACCAATTGCTAAATATTTAACTGTATTTAATGTTTTACTTCGCTCTTTAAATTGCTCTTCAGTTTCATAATTACTAATTAATAAATTAATTGTAGTTGAATCATTGTATTTTGTTTTTACTTCAACTCGCAATGTTATGGTTCCAACTTTGTCATCTGAATTTTGTGAGTTTTTAACAATTTGATATATTAATTTAGGATTAATTAATATTTGTAAATCATTTTTTAAAATTTGATTTACTTCATCTAGATTTGAAAAAATAGTTTCGCTTGAAGCAAGTTTATGTGGATATCTTAATTTATCAATTTGAAAGATTTTATCTTTAATACTATTTTTAAAATTAGCTAATTCTTGCGCTGCTATTTTTTTGTGTTTATCAAGTTCGATCTGTTGATTACGTTCTTTTAATTCTGCTTCAGTTTCGTAATTATTTATTGTTAATGAACTAGTGATTGAATCATCATATTTTGTTTTTATTTTAACTTGCAATGTAATAGTTCCTAAAGCATCATCAAATTTCTGGGAATTAGCAACTATTTGATAAGTTAAATTAGGATTTAGGATTATTCTAGAGTCACTTTTTAAAATGTTATTAATTTCACTTATATTTGAAAAAACTATTTCGCTTGAAGCAAGTTTGTTTGGGTATTTTTCATTATCGATTCCAAATTTTGAACGTTCAAGATTATTTTTAAAATCATTCAATTCTTTAGCAGCTAATTTATGTAATTCCTGTTTTTGTAATTCATTATTTTTTTCATTTAATTTTGCATTAGTTTCGTAATTTCCAATTGATAATGAACTAGTAATAGAGTCATCATATTTTGTTTTAATTTCAACTTGCAATGTAATAGTTCCTAATGCATCATCAAATTTTTGGGAATTGGTAACTATTTGATAAGTTAAATTTGGATTTAGAACTATTCTAGAATCGTTTTTTAAAATATCATTAATTTCACTTAAATTTGAAAAAATTATTTCGTTTGAAGCGAGCTTGTTTGGATATTGCTCTTTATCAATTCAAAATGTTGAACGTTCAAGATGATTTTTAAAATCTTCCAATTCTTTAACGGCTAATTTTTGTAGTTCTTGCTTTTGTAATTCACTATTTTTTTCGTTTAATTTTGCTTTAGTTTCATAGTTTTCAATTTTTAGTGAACTAGTAATAGAATCATCATATTTTGTTTTTATTTCAACTTGCAATGTAATAGTTCCTAGAGTGTCATCAAATTTTTGGGAATTGGCAACTATTTGATAAGTTAAATTAGGATTTAGAACTATTCTAGATTCACTTTTTAAAATGTTGTTAATTTCATTCAAATTTGAAAAAATTATTTCATTTGAAGCAAGTTTATTTGGATATTCTTTTTTATCTATTTGAAATATTTCATTGTCTATAGCATGTTTAGCATCATTCAATTCTTGGAATGCTTGTTTTTTTAAATTATCAATTTCAATTTTTTGAGAAGTAGCAAAACCAGATATTTTTATCTCCACTTCTTTTGATATGTTATCGTTCGTTTCAACTTTTAATTTAAATTGAACAATTCCATCATCATCATTAGAAATAATACTATCACTAACTACTGTATATTTCAGATTGTTGCTAATTTCATAATTATTGTTGGAAATGGTTTCCTTGATAATTTGTGGAAAACTTTTGTTTGAAACAAATTCGCTTGCCATTGTTAAATTTTCATCTACGCTTTTATATGAAAAAGCATTATTGGTTAAATTAAGAATTTCATTATCTAGTACCGGGTTAGAAACTACTTTAGTTTCCTTTTTTGTTGTTTCTTCTGAACCTTGACTGCAGCTAATTGCAATACCAACTGGGGCAATAGTCATGATTGTGGAAATAGTAAATAATTTAATTTTCTTCATTTTTTACTCCTTTAAAATTTTGTCATGGAGTAATTTATCAAATTCACTAAAAATAATTTTCGAAAAAAATAAAAATTTATTTTTACATCTTTTTTTGCAAATTGTATAGCACCTAAATTAACCATTTTTAGTTTCGGAAAATTGTTTAATTTTGTTTGTATTTCATTCATTTATGTCAAAGTTTAAATGAATGAAAATATTAAAAAAGGTGTAATTTTAAAATCAAAAAAAACTGGTTTAAACCAAATTAAATTGTTTTATTAACCAATTGAAATTCCTTCTTCAATATATTCATAGGAATATTCTTTTCGCCTCTTACTTTTTCAAGCTAATATTGTAGAAGATATACCAAGCTGTCCAACAAACATAGCAATAATAATTGATAATTGTGAAGGTATATTTAATGAAGCGGTAATACCAGTAGATAAACCTGTAGTACCAAAAGCAGAAGTTACTTCAAAAAATAAATGCGACAGGCCATAAACTCTTTGAGCATCTGCTGTGTTCATTGAATTTACTGCACCTCCAAAAGATGATAGTGAACTTGCTGAAATAAATGTAACTAATGTAACTAAAATCAAAGATAAACTAAATACTGTATATGACATAGATACTGTTTCAGGCGAGATACTTCGTTTGAATATTCTTACTTTAGGACTGTGCGTAATTTTTGCTATTAAGGCTAAAATTACAACAGCTAATGTTGTAGTTCTAATTCCTCCACCAGTTGATGAAGGTGAAGCACCAATAAGCATGGCAATACTACTTAATATAATTGTTGGAGTTGTTAAATTACCCAAGTCAATTGTTGTATAGCCGGCACTTCTTGTAGCAGTTACATTAAATATTATTGCCATACTTTTAGCCAATTTATCGCCATATTTTGCATTATTTCAAAGCGATTCAGGGTCTCTAGAACTTACTTCAAAAGCAAACGTTAGACAAATCATTACAATTCCAACTAATACATAAGTTATGATTGATAATTTTGTAAAAAGCGACCACTTAACTTTTCTAAAGTTGTAATCTGTTTTGCCTTTTATTTTTCTCATGTATCAGGTTCGGTATTTTGCTCTTAAATGTATTACAACATCATAGATTACAGGATAACCAATTCCACCTATAACAAATAAGACAATTGTAAAAAATTGAAAATCATAATTGTTGTAATATGGAGCAAGCGAATTTGAACCAAAGATATCAAATCCTGCATTATTTATCGAACTTATGGAATGAAAGAAACCGTATCTAAATGATAGTGATCAATCATTTTTGGGATTAATAAATCGATATGTATTTGTTGTTGCACTTAAATTATCTGCAAATACAGAACGAGCATCAACAAAATGAAAATAAAATGTAAAAGCGAATCCACTGAAAACAACAATTATAAATATAACTAACATGGATGAAACGATTACTCCACCAACGTTACCAACATTGGAAGACCCTCTTTCAGTGTTAACAAGTTCTCTTTCATTAACTCCACTAGTTAATTTCAAAACATAATTGAAAATAAAAATTTTAATTGTAAAAACACCAAGCCCACCAAGAAGCATTAAAATTGCTAAAATTGCTTGGCCAAAAATACTTCAAGTTGCATATGTAGGAACAGTTACTAACCCAGTATCACTAAAAGCAGAAGCTGATATAAACAATGAATTAATGAAACTTACTTTTACATTTCCTGTTTGCATTATCGGAATCATTAATATTCCGCTGAAAATAAGTGTTATCAATAAGTAAATGAAAAAAATGTAGCGAGATGGAATAATTCCTTGTCTAAGCTTTTGTAAATAGTTTATTAACTTGTTAAAGTGCAATTTTCTTAAAATTTGTTTAACTCAAAACCAAAAATCCATAATATCGATTATAAATTATTTTAAATATTAAGGAATTTTTTTATTTAATAAAAACAATTTGAAAATAATTGTTTAATAACAGCACTAAATGCATAAACCAATAGTAAAATAATCATATTTATGAATTTGTGAGGTGTCTATGAAATATTTTATTAGTGCAGAAAGTGTTGGAAAAGGTCATCCAGATAAAATTTGTGACCAAATAAGTGATGCAATTTTAACTGCAATTTTAAAAGAAGATTCTGAAGCCAGAGTAGCTGTAGAAGTTTTTGCAACTAATAGGTTAATAGTAATTGGTGGCGAAGTAACAACTAATAGTTATGTTGATGTTATTAAAATTGCTTGAGAAATTATTTTGGAATTAGGATATAACGAAAATGATTTTAATATTGTTTCAAGTATCAACGGCCAAAGTCAAGAAATAAAAAATCAAGTTGATGCAGATATTAAAATTGCTGCAGCAGGCGATCAAGGAATTATGTTTGGTTATGCAACTGATGAAACTGAAAATTTTATGCCATTAGGAATTAATGTTGCTCATGATTTATTAAAAAATGCTGAAAATTCAAGAGTTAAAAAATTAGTTAAAGATTTACTGGCTGATACAAAAAGTCAAGTAACTTTAGAATATGATGGTAATAAATTTGTTAAAGTTGAAAATATTGTGCTTGCATTACAACACAAAAAAGATTTTGACAAAGATCTTTTTAAAAAACAAGTTATTGAACACGTTATAAATCCGACAATAAAAAAATATAATCTAAATGATGATTATAAACTTTATCTTAATAGTGCAGGTCCGTTTTCATTAGGAGGGCCAATAGCAGATACAGGTCTAACAGGTAGAAAAATTATCGTTGATACTTACGGCGGAGCTTCTAGACATGGTGGCGGTGCTTTTAGCGGGAAAGATTATACAAAAGTTGATCGCTCTGCTGCTTATGCTGCAAGATGAGTAGCTAAAAATTTAGTAGCAGCTAAATTAGCTAATAGAATTGAAATACAACTTGCTTATGTAATTGGTCACAAAAAACCTATATCCTGTTTTGTTGAAACATTTGGAACTGAAAAAATTTCTAAAGAAAAAATAAGTCAAATTGTCTCTAAAGTTTTTGACTTAAGTGTTCAAGGAATTATTGATCATTTTGATTTGAAGAATTTTGATTATCGATTAACTAGCGTTTTTGGTCACTTTGGTAAAGAAAATTTACCTTGAGAAAAACTTGATAAAGTTGATCAAATTCTTAAACTGATCTAATTTGTTATAATTATTTAGTTTAAAAATTAAAGGAGAGAAAATGGGACAAGGGAAAAATGTTTGACAAAGAACTGGAAAAAGTAAAACTGTAGCTATATTACTATCATTATTTTTAGGTTTTTTAGGAATCGATAGATTTTATTTAGGTAGAGCAGGAACAGGAGTTCTTAAATTATTTTTTGGATTTCTAATATGACACATTATTGATTTTGTGAGAATCCTTTTAGGTTTATTAACACCAAAAGAATAATAGGAAATAGTGAGCTTATCAATGGCTCATTTTTTTTATAAAAAAAGACGTTCATGAATCATAAACGTCTTTTCAATGTCAATTAAATTTTTATTAATCGATTGTAACTTCAGCACCAGCTTCAACAAGAAGTTTTTTGATTTCTTCTGCTTCTTCAGGTTTGATGTCTTCTTTAACTTTGAATGGTAAAGCTTCAACTGCTTTTTTAGCATCCATAAGTCCGATTCCAAGTAATTCTTTAACTGCTTTAATAACAGCAACTTTTTTACCACCATCTGAGGTAATTGTAACAGTAACTTCAGTTTTTTCTTCTGAAGCTTCAGCAGCAGGACCGGCAGCAACTGCAACTGCAGAAGGGTCGATTCCAAACTCTTCTTTCATTGCTTCTACTAGTTCCATAACTTCTTTAATATTCATTTCTTTTAATGATTCAATAAAAGATTCTTTTGTTAATTTAGCCATTTAATTTCCTTTCGACTATTTCTATAGTTTTAATATCTTAAGCAGGTAATTTGTTTTCGTCTGCTATTAATTTTAGTGATAATGACACTTGTCTTAGAGGACCAAGTAATGATGAAGCAAGCATTGTAAGAGCTTCTTCATATGAAGGTAAGTCAGCAACTGCTAACACACCTTTTTGGTCTACAACAGCACCTTCATAGATACCGGCTTTGATAACAAGATTTTTGTTATCTTTAGCAAATTCTTTTAATAATTTAGCCCCGTTAACTGGGTTTTCATTTGAAAATACAAAAATATTTGGTCCAGTTAAATATTTGTCAAGTTCTGAATGTTTATTTGATTTAGCAATTTTAATTAAACGGTTTTTGAATACTTTTAATTCAACTCCCATATCGATTGCTTTATCACGTAATTCAGACATTTGAGCTACTGAAAGCCCTCTGTATTCTGCTAAGAATACTGATTGAGCAGCAGCCATTTTATTTTTGATCTCATTTACAATTTGCTTTTTCTCTAAGCGATTTTTTGATTCAGTGTTCATTTGCACCTCCTCACAAAATTATTTCTAAATGCACGACATACATTCGGTGACGTATTAAGCATAAGCTGTCACTGTCTTTACGTAATGCCTTATAAGTATACCATATTTTATACAAATGCAACAATATGTTTTTTAATAGTGTTTTTGATTTTTTGAATTTTATTTATTTAAAAAATCAAGCATGTCAGCTTGAAATTTAATGATAGATTAACTTATTGTTTTTGCAACTAGTTAGTTTTAATTAGTTGTAATTTCAGGTTCAACGTAGTAAGGAATTTTTAAACTTTGGCCAACAAAACAAACCTTTTTTGCAACCGGAATTAATTTTTTAGCTTCTTCTAAATCATTTTCTGAAGCAATTTTTATTTTTGGGTACAAATTAGCTTGAGTAATTTCGAATGTAAATTTATTTTTTACTAAAGTTAAAGTTGAATTGTCTTCATATGAAATTAAATCAATTTTATTGCGATTCAAAAGATAAATGTATGAAAGATGATAACATGAAGTTAAACCAGCAAGTAGTAGCATTTCTGGATCGTATTTAACATCAGGACCGCCAAATGTTTTACCATTACTTCCTAAAATAACTTCTCTTTGGCCTTTTCCAATTGAATAATTGCGTGAATAATCCGAATTTAATGTTCCTTTATTTTGACTGTCTCACGACAGTTCTACTGAGTATTTGTGTTCTTCTAAATTTTCTGAACTCATAATTTTCCTAATATTTTTTTGGTATTTCAAATTTATTTACTAAGCTTAAAATTTCAATTTTCAAGTCTTTTAGTATTTTTTCATTTGTGTGATTTCTAAGTGCTTTATCCATAATTGTTGCTAATTGAATAAATTCTTTTTCCTTTAATCCTCTTGAAGTCATTGCAGGACTGCCGATTCTAATTCCTGAAGTAACCATAGGACTTCTAGTATCAAAAGGGATTGTGTTTTTATTTGTTGTAATATTAATGCTTTCAAAAATAGTTTCAGCTTCTTTACCACTTAATCCGTAGCCTTTATCAACATTAATTGTAAATAAATGATTGTCTGTACCACCTGTTACTACTGGTACTCCTAATTCCATAAATTTAGCAGCCATTGCTTTAGCATTTTTTTTAACTTGCTTAGCATAATAAATAAATTTTGGATCTAATGCTTCTTTAAAAGCTACTGCTTTACCAGCAATTGAGTGCATTAACGGTCCGCCTTGATAACCTGGAAAAATTCATTTATCTACACTTTTAGCAATTTCAGGATCATGAGTCATTAAAATAGCTCCTCTTGATCCTCTTAATGTTTTATGGGTTGTGGTCATAATTAGATCTGCTATACCTACGGGTGAAGAATGTTCTTTAGCAGCAACTAAACCAGCAATGTGGCTTATATCTGCAAAAAGTTTAGCTTTTACTTCATCAGCTATTTGTTTAAATTTTACAAAATCAATTTCTCGGGCATAAGCTGAATAACCAGTAATAATCACTTGAGGCTTAACAATGTGTGCGATTTGCCTGACTTTTTCATAGTCAATGTAACCATTTTCATCTACATCATAAGTAAAAGATGAGTAAAATTTACCGCTAAAGTTAATTTTATAACCGTGAGTTAAATGTCCTCCTGATGAAAGAGACATACCTAATATTTTTGAACCAGGTGCTGCTAGTGCTGCTAGCGCTGCTGCATTTGCACTTGAACCTGAATGTGCTTGGACATTAACGTATTCAACATTAAATAGTTTTTTAGCTCTTTCAATTGCCAAATTTTCTACTAAATCAACATATTCACAACCACCATAGTAGCGTTTGCCTGGAAAACCTTCTGCATATTTATTAGTTAAAATACTTCCAGTAGCTTTTAAAACATCTTCTGAAACATAATTTTCAGAAGCTATTAATTCGACATGTTCCATTTGTCTTTTTAATTCTAAGTTAATTGCTTGTTCTAATTCTTTATCGTTTAATTCAATTTTTTTGTACATGTATATATGATAATTTTTTTAATTTTTTATTGACTAAAAAAATGAAAAAATTCGATTAATTGGGTTTTTAATCGAATTTTGGTAATTTTATCTTAAATTTATAATTAAGCAGCGTAGGTTTTAGCAACTCTTCAAGGAGCAGTAGTTGTGTAATTTGAATTCATATCTTCAGATGAATTAGATACAAGCACATTTACACTTACTTGTTCAGTTCCATATTGAACTGTTAAAGTAGCAACCATTGTATTTCCAGTAGTACTTGGTGTTAATGAAGTAACACTAAAAGAAATATTGCTTAATTTTGATACACTACTTCCAGGAAAAACTAGGGCAGTGTAATTAGAAACATTTCTAGCAGCATTATCTGCAATTCTTACACTAGCTGCATTTGCACCTGTGTAAGTAACAATGAATTCAGGTAAAACAGAAATGCTTGGATTTGCAGAAGCATTATCGGTGATATAAGCAGCCTGATTTTGATTTACACTAATTAAAGTATTTTTAGCACTTATTTCTGTATTGTATGAACTTACAGCGATACCAATCCCTGCTCCTATTGCAACTATTCCACCACCAAATAGAAATAGTATTAAAGATTTTCTTGACATTTTTTTTGACATGTTTCTCCTTAAAATATTAAGTAAATATAGTATATAAAATTTTTAGTTTAAATGGCAAACAAATTATTTAGCATACAAAATTTGATTTTTAAATCTTATAGCAAAAATAATAATCTACAAAACTCAATTTACCATTTATAATATATATTGCATAAAGAAATTTTAAGCATGTTGATGAAAACAATTTATTCATTAAAGTAATTTTATAGTGAAATAAAAGAAATGAGAATTTATGAAAACAACATTGAAAAAGTACTTAATTTTTTCATTTATAGGAACAATTTTAACTGCAGGATTAATTTCAGTAGTTGCTTGTACAATAAAAGATGATAACAATCAAGAAAAACCCAGAGAATTTACAAAAATTGAGGTTGATTTAAATTCAATGCCGGAAAGTTCTAAAGCTAATACGAATTTTGAATCTTTTTATCAAGATGCATTTGATTCTGCAATTAATGGAATACCAAGTGTTTATATAGGAAGAAATTCGTCTCAATATTTTATAACATCTTTTTTAAACATGTTGGCACAGCACGAAATATCTAAATTAGATGATTCAATTAAAAATGAACTGATTTTTTTAATTGATAAAGTTGTTTATGATCCGGAAAAAACAGGTTTGGAATCAAGATTCTCATTTGGAGAATTATTAAATACAAATCCTGAGTTTAAAATTTATTCAAATCTTAAACAAGTTGATCCTTCTTTTCAGAATTTAGATTACTCGGTAGTTCCGCAAGATCGTGAAAATGAAATATCAGCTATTGAGGAATTAAAAAGTTATTTAAGTAAACAACTAGAAAAAAATCCCAATCAGAAATTTGACTTTTATATTCCAGATATCTCTTTTTTTCATTTAGCAAGGTCTGCAGTAAGTGAGGGTATGGTTTTAGATTTCATTTTAGAACATGCAAATAAAATAGTTTTGTTTTCGGACGGGAACGTAAGTACAGCTCGAAATTATGCTGAACGACTTGTCGAAAATTCAAGTAAGTGATCAGAAATGATTGAAAGCATAAGCGAATCTGATAAAAACTTTGAAGCAATCAAAAATTTTTATAAAAAAAATATTAATAATGAATTACCAAGTTGATTATCAACAAACATGCTTCGCAAAAAAATCAGACTTTACAATATAGTTACTGATGAAAATCACTTAGAAAATAAAGAAGATATTGGTTACGATAGGCATGATTCCCCATTAGATTTTTATAAAGTTTCAAAAGATTTAGGCCTAGAAAATAGGTTATCTTCACAGTACCAAACATTAACTAAACTTAATGCAAATAGTTTTTCTGAATTGGTTACACACGGTTGAGAAAATTATGATCCAAATAAAAGAAATATAATTTTTACTGGTTCGAGTTTATTTAGACATTATGACACGGCAAAAAGGGATAAACTTAGATTGGATGATCAACTCTATGCGTTGTACGAATTACACAAAGTCTTTGAAGCATTTGCAAAAAAATATCCTTTAGATGAATATAATTATTTTTTTAAATTACATCCCTATTATCGAGCAGGAGATGAATCGCTTTTATACATAAACAAATTAGCTCCAAATATCCAAAACCCGATTATCTTAAATAGCGGAATTAGTTTTGAAAGTCTACTGGCTTTCGAAAAAAATAATTTAGATGTAAATGGTACTTCAATTTTGTTCGATAAAAATGATATTAATTCAGATGTTTTAGTCCCAAAAACATCAATTATAGGTGCTCAGCCTTCTTCTACTGTTGTTATAGCAACATTGCATTATTTAAGTCAAGCATTTGGAATAAGTTTAAATCAAGCGAGCAAATTCATTAATGCAAGCAACTATATTTTGCCTAGTTCATATCATTTAGTTCAAAGAGATATTAAATATGTTGATCCATCAGAAGCTAAACGAGCTAATCAAGATCAAATGGAAGCAATCTATTCTGAATCAATAAATTTAGGTGTTTTTCCTCAGGTTACGGCATTTCCAAGTGCAAATGAATTTATCGAAAAATATTTAGGACAAGGTGCTAGTTTCAATCCATACTTAAAAACTTCAAAATCAAATTAAATATTTTTAAATTAAATATTATTTAATGTTTTGCAAAATTCCGAGTATAATTTATCTTGCTTTTGATTATAAACATCAGCAAACTAAATTTAATAAAAAGGAATTATGAATAAAAAAATTAAATTGTTTATTGGTTTACCAATTGCGGCAATAGGAGTCGGAGTTGCCGCAATATCATGTACTTATGCCATTTCAACTTCAAACGAAGCTTTAGTTAAAAATGAAATCACAAGATTAAGTAATCTTTCTGCACAAAATAGAACTTCTTCAAACGATGCAATAACAAGTTCAGAATCATCTTCAGTTACATATAAAGACAATATTACTAAATTAGCTCAAGATTTCCCTGGTTTCAAATTTGACACTGAAAAATTTAAATATACAGTTAAATCAGAAACAAATCCGAACAAAATTAGCAAAGTAATAGTATTAACCGTTTCATTAATAAAAGATTCATCAATCAGTTTTGATACAGCTAACATTACTTTAAGTGGCTTCTTGTCAGCAAATTATTAATTTTAAGCCTGTTTACGCAACAGGTTTTTTATTTTTTTATATTTAATTTAGTTGTAAATACGAAATAGAAGCTAACTGCATTCAATGTGAATTCATTTATTATTTATATGCTAATCTGATGTTTAAAAAACATTAAAAACAATATAATTTAAAATATGTTTAACAATGTCAAATTTACACTAGGGCCAACTTGGAAAGAACTGGAAAATTTATTAAATAATAGTAAAGAAAATATACAGTTATTAAATAATATTAGCCAGCTTTATAAAACTAAAGCATTAGTACCAGATGAAAAGGATTTATTTAACGCATTTAAATTAACTAGTTTGAGTGAAATTAAAGTAATAATTTTAGGTCAAGAACCTTATCCCAAAAAAAGAGATGCAAATGGACTAGCTTTTAGCTCAATGTCACATTTAGTTCCTGCATCCTTAAGAAACATTTTTAAAAGCTTAAAAACAACATATCCAAATGTTGTTTTAGAACATAATGATTTATCAAACTGAGCTAGGCAAGGTGTTTTATTATTAAATACTATTTTAACTATTGACGAAGGCAAATCTAACAGTCATAATAATGTTGGTTGAAATGTTTTTACTGAAACAGTTTTAAGTTATTTAAATTCAACTGTAAAACATCTTTGCATAGTCTTGTGGGGTAATCATGCACAAAACTATGCAAAGTATTTTGATAAGTCAAAACATACAGTATTAATGGGAATGCATCCATCTCCATTATCAGCATATCGCGGTTTTTTTAATTTAGAATGATTTAAATTAATTGATCAAGATTTGATTAAGTATAACTTGAATCCGATCGATTGGAATTTAACTAATTAGTTGCTAGTCAACTATTTTTTATTTAATTTTAAAAGAAAATAAAAAAACGCCTACGGCGTAAACTAGTTCTTTCAAAACTGAATAGCATTATGATTATAAAATTTGCTTAAGATACGTATACTTTTAAACCTATCAATTTATTAGTAATGGTCAGCTAAATGTATCGCTACACGTACACTTCCATCCTATCAACCTCGTCGTCTACAAGGAATTTCAAGGGAATACTCATCTCTGAGGAGGCTTCCCGCTTAGATGCTTTCAGCGGTTATCCTTTCCGTACTTGGCTACCCAGCTATGCTTCTGGCGAAACAACTGGAGCACCAGTGGTACGTCCACTCCGGTCCTCTCGTACTAAGAGCAGCTCTCATCAATATTCCAACGCCCACATCAGATAGGGACCGAACTGTCTCACGACGTTCTGAACCCAGCTCGCGTACCGCTTTAATTGGCGAACAGCCAAACCCTTGGAACCGACTCCAGCTCCAGGATGCGATGAGCCGACATCGAGGTGGCAAACCTCCCCGTCGATGTGATCTCTTGGGGGAGATAACCCTGTTATCCCCGGGGTAGCTTTTATCCGTTGAGCGACAGCCATTCCACAATGAACTGCCGGATCACTAAGTCCTGCTTTCGCACCTGCTCGACTTGTAGGTCTCGCAGTCAACCACACTTTTACCTTTGCGCTCTACATACGGTTTCTGACCGTATTGAGTGTAGCTTTGAACGCCTCCGTTACCTTTTAGGAGGCGACCGCCCCAGTCAAACTACCCACCACGCACTGTCTCCCAACCGGATCACGGTTGCAGGTTAGAAATTCAATTTAACAAGGGTGGTATTTCAAAGGTGACTCCACCGGAACTAGCGTCCCGGCTTCAAAGTCTCCCACCTATTCTACACATGTTAAACCAAATCCCAATACGAAGTTGTAGTAAAGCTCCACGGGGTCTTTTCGTCTTGATGCGGGTAGCCAGCGTTTTCACTGGCACCATAATTTCACCGAGTCCATTGTTGAGACAGTCAAGAGATCATTGCGTCTTTCGTGCAGGTCAGTATTTAGCCGACAAGGAATTTCGCTACCTTAGGACCGTTATAGTTACAGCCGCCGTTCACCCGGGCTTCACTTTACTGCTTCGCAAAGCTAACAGTTCCGCTTAACCTTCGGGCACTGGGCAGACTTCACCCCCTATACATCGTTTTACAACTTAGCAGAGAGCTGTGTTTTTGATAAACAGTTGCCCCTTGAAATTTACTGTGGCTCACTTAATTCATAATATATTGCTATAAAATTGTTAATTGAGCGCCCCTTCTCGCGAACTTACGGGGTCAATTTGCAGAGTTCCTTAACAATGGTTTTCTCGCTCGCCTTAGAATACTCATCTTGGGGACGTGTGTCCGTTCTCGGTACGGGTTCCTATAACATAAGTTTAGAAGCTTTTCTTGGAAGCATGAAATCACTTAATTCGCTACTTGTTGCCTTTCGCTATGCGTCATAAATCACGGTTATACAATGCGGATTTGCCTACATTGACCACTATTTATTTACTCCAGAATCCATTAACTGGTAAAGTTATCCTTCTCCGTCACTCCATCACTGTTATCGAAAGTACAGGAATATTAACCTGTTGTCCATCGACTACTCCTTTCGGCCTCGTCTTAGGTCCCGACTAACCCTGGGTGGACGAACCTAGCCCAGGAAACCTTCCCCAATAGGCGTGAGAGATTCTCACTCTCAATCGTTACTCATACCGGCATTCTCACTTCTTAACGCTCCACTAATCCTCACGGTTTAGCTTCATTGCAGATAAGAACGCTCCTCTAACGCTTAATAAAAACTTATTAAACCCGTAGCTTCGGTATTATGTTTAGTCCCGTTACATTTTCAGCGCTGGTTTTCTTGACTAGTGAGCTATTACGCACTCTTTAAAGGGTGGCTGCTTCTAAGCCAACCTCCTAGTTGTTTAAGAAATCCAACAACTTTTCTCACTTAACATAATTTTGGGACCTTAGCTGACGATCTGGGTTGTTTCCCTCGCGAGCATCGACGTTATCACCGATGTTCCGACTGCATGACAATTCACAATGGTATTCGGAGTTTGATTATAGTCAGTACAGCTAGGCGCCGCCATTCCATATTCAGTGCTCTACCACCAAAGTTTAACATCACACGCTAGCCCTAAAGCTATTTCGAGGAGAACCAGCTATCTCCAGGTTCGATTGGAATTTCACCGCTATTCACAAGTCATCCGGGCACTTTTCAGCGTACTACGGTTCGGCCCTCCACTTAGTTTTACCTAAGCTTCAGCCTGCTCATGAATAGATCACCTGGTTTCGGGTCTATACCATCATACTCATTCGCCCTATTAAGACTCGATTTCTCTACGGCTCCGCTTTTCTCCACTTAGCCTCGCATGATAATATAACTCGCCGGTCCATACTGCAAGATGTACGCCATCACGCATTAACGCGCTCTGACTAATTGTAAGTAAGTAGTTTCAGATTCTATTTCACTCCCCTTCCGGGGTTCTTTTCACCTTTCCCTCACGGTACTAGTTCACTATCGGTGTCTGGTTAGTATTTAGCCTTACCGGGTGGTCCCGGCGGATTCAGACAGGGTTTCACGTGCCCCGCCCTACTCAGGATACTGCTAAGAGATTAATGCATTTCGAATACGGGGATATCACCCTCTATGTCCAAGCTTCCCAACTTGTTCTTCTATACATTAATTTTGTAACTCCGTGTAAGCAGTCCTACAACCCCAATAAATTGGTTTGGGCTCTTCCGCGTTCGCTCGCCGCTACTGACGGAATCATTATTTATTTTCTTTTCCTGTTGCTACTAAGATGTTTCAATTCACAACGTATGTCTCTTTCCTTGCTATATATTCACAAGGTAGTAATGCAAGATTAATCGCACTGGGTTTCCCCATTCGGAGATCTCTGTCTCATAGTTTATTTCCAACTAGACAAAGCTTATCGCAGGTAATCACGTCCTTCTTCGACTTCCAGACCCAAGGCATCCACTACAAACTCTTAAATATTTAAAAGTAAATATAAGTAATCGTATTATTATTTTTTTTCTAATTTCCTATTGAAATTTGATGTGTATCTTAAGGTATTTATAGAGTTCAAATTATTGAACTCAACTCGGATCAAAATTATTTACATATTTTGATGTCGTTATCATATTAATTTATGCTATTCAGTTTTCAAAGAACTAATTTTGAGGTAGAACCCTCAAAACTGAATATTAGATGCGCTTTGGCAACGCCAACACACAGACTTCAACCAAAATTAATTGGGAAGATTTGTGCCAAATGTCATATTATAGCTGCTCTTTGCAGCTTATGTACTCCGTAGAAAGGAGGTGATCCATCCCCACGTTCTCGTAGGGATACCTTGTTACGACTTCACCCCAGTCACCAATCCTACCTTAGGCAGTCGCTTCCGTAGTTAGCTAAACCGACTTTGGGTATTACCGGCTCCCATGGTGTGACGGGCGGTGTGTACAAGACCCGAGAACGTATTCACCGTAGCGTAGCTGATCTACGATTACTAGCGATTCCGACTTCATGAAGGCGAATTGCAGCCTTCAATCCGAACTGAGACCGGTTTTTCAGATTTGCTCCATGTCACCATATTGCGTCTCTTTGTACCGGCCATTGTAGCACGTGTGTTGCCCCACTCGTAAGAGGCATGATGATTTGACGTCATCCCCACCTTCCTCCCAGTTACCTAGGCAGTATCCTTAAAGTGCTCAACTTAATGTTAGTAACTAAGGATAGGGGTTGCGCTCGTTGCAGGACTTAACCAAACATCTCACGACACGAGCTGACGACAACCATGCACCATCTGTCATTCGGTTAACCTCCACTATATCTCTATAGCTTTGCCGAAGATGTCAAGAGTGGGTAAGGTTCTACGCGTATCGTCAAATTAAACCACATGCTCCACCGCTTGTGCGGGTCCCCGTCAATTCCTTTAAGTTTCACTCTTGCGAGCATACTACTCAGGCGGATCATTTAATGCGTTAGCTGCGTCGGTGAATTGCTCCACCAACTAATGATCATCGTTTACGGCGTGGACTACCAGGGTATCTAATCCTGTTTGCTCCCCACGCTTTCGTCCCTCAGTGTCAGTATATAGCCAGTTAGCTGCCTTCGCCATTGGTGTTCTTTCATATATCTACGCATTCCACCGCTTCACATGAAATTCCACTAACCTCTCTATAACTCTAGTTTGCCAGTATCTGAAGCGAGCCGAAGTTGGGCTTCGGTTTTTGACTTCAGACTTAACAGACAACCTACGGACGCTTTACGCCCAATAATTTCGGATAACGCTTGTGACCTATGTATTACCGCGGCTGCTGGCACATAGTTTGCCGTCACTTTCTGATACAGTACCGTCATAATAAGGGCTTTCCACTCCCTTATCTTTTCTTTCTGTATAACAGCAGTTTACGATCCGAAGACCTTCATCCTGCACGCTGTGTCGCTCCATCAGGCTTTCGCCCATTGTGGAATATTCCCTACTGCTGCCTCCCGTAGAAGTCTGGGCCGTATCTCAGTCCCAGTGTGGCCGTTCGGTCTCTCAACCCGGCTATACATCATCGTCTTGGTGGTCTATTACACCGCCAACTAACTAATGTAACGCACCCCCATCTCCCAGTGAAACAATAGTTCCTTTAACCTTATCTTCATGCGAAGTTAAGGTGTATCCGGCATTAGCCAAAGTTTCCCTTGGTTATTCCAGTCTGTGAGGTAGGTTGAGTACGTGTTACTCACCCATTTGCCGCTAAAGTACAAGTACTTTCGCTCGACATGCATGTATTAGGCACACAGCCAGCGTTCATCCTGAGCCAGGATCAAACTCTCAAAAAATTGACTTGTGTGTTGTACAATCTAATATTCAGTTTTGAAAGATCTACTATTTGCAATCTCTATAAAAGACGCTTATTTATCATACACAACAATTTGATTTTTCTTCAAAAAAAAATTTTATTTTTTTATGATGTTTTTTGCTCATTAAAAATAATACTTCTTTATTTAAGAAGCCTTCATGTTTATAAAATAGCTTATAAAAATTGAAGGTGACAGTGGCTCATTTCTGGGCATGTCCTCGATTTGTTGCTAAATAATCTTAACATATGATTTTGATATCTCTTAAAAAATTTGAGATTTTTTTTGTTAATTTTTTTTAGAAGGTTTTTACATCTAAAATAACCTTATATTTAATAAATATTAAAAGTTTTCTTATTATTTCTTCCTCGATATCTAAATAGTTACACGCGGAAAAATAATTAAACTTGTTTATTGTTTGTTTTAACGTAGGTAATGTTCCACTATATTTCAATATTGAAAATAACTGGGTAAACTAAAAAGACCATTACCTTAAATATGCTTGGGTAACAGTCTTTAAATATATTCGATATTATGATTTTAATTCACAAAGTTAAAAAAATTATTTACAAAAGAATCCGTGACTACTATGAATGCATAACTTTATTTTAGAATAAACTTCTTGAGACTTTTTTATATATTCAATTTATTAAGCACAACTAAGTAGAAAGAATATATATCAGTTTCAGTGTACATATTTTTAAATAAATATTTTGAATATTCAGATTTTTCAAGAAAATTAACTAATGAAAAAATTACAAAATATTTATCTTCAATATTTTTTGATTTTCTAATCCTTCTATAAGTGAATTTTTTCAAAATAGTTAAGTGTCTACTACTATCAACATTATCATTAGCTTCTCTTATACTTATGTTCTTTAAATCAATTTTTGCTTTAATATTGTCAATTTCATTATTTCGCAAGTTAATTAATTTTGTTCTATCTCTTAAAAAAATTTTATTAATTTTATTAGTTCTATATATTCCAAATATAAGTGAAGAAAAGACTAATAGAAACTCAATAATCAAAATAACACTTGCAATAGCCAACTGGTAAATTTGTATTTCATTTATTGATATTATTTTAATCGAAAATATTGTTCAATAAAGAATATGGGGAACGAAAAAAAGGGGTAAACAAAAAAATATTTCAAATAATTTGATGAACAATAATCAGCGAAAACATTGCCTATTATAATGATAAAGCAAGTTAACAAAAGTAAATTTTTCAACAAAATTATATTTGAAATTCGGAATTTTCCCTTCCTCCCTGAAAACAAAATTTGAAGCTATAATTCAAATACTCAACAAAACAGCCATTAAAATAGGGATTCAGATAAATATAATATTTTCTGAGCTAAATATTTCTTTCATAAACTTATTATTTTAATAGGTTATTGCTTCATACATTTCAATAGCACTGTAAATTATTGACAATCCAGTACTTATAAATGAAGCAATTTGTCCAAGAAATTTAAAAGGTTGTAATTTATAATTTATTGAACTTACAACTGAAAGAACAAATAGTTTAGCTTCATCTTCACTTTTTTCCGATTTATATTCAAGAGAATTTATCACAGTTCCTAATCCAAATGCGACAGTACTCAAAATTACTGAAGCCGCTGTTAAAATACTTGCAGCAATTGCACTTATAACTCCTGTAAATATAGATAATACATATAATCCGGCTGCTGCGACACCTGCAACAGCTGCGGCAGTGGTAAACGTTGCTTTTGCAATTTTAAAATTTTTAATTACTTGATAATTACTGTCTCTATATCTAGTTGTTGAATAACTTTTATTTACTTCTAAGTCATTAACACTGTTTTTATTTTCTTTACTAAATTCTTTGACATATCTATCAACTAATTCTTCACTAAAGGAATTTTCAAATTTTCTAAAATATGCAATTAAATCATCGGTAGAATTTATCTCAATATTTGAAAAGTATTCTGCCGTCTTTTTCATTTCATTAATGACAATTTCTTTTTGTTCATTACTTATTTGACTATTTTGGAATGTAGAAATGCTTTTATTAAAGGATAGTGAGTCTGTGCCAGTATTACCAAATAAATCAGACAAAATTGTGTAATTGTTATTTTCTACTAAATTAGAATATAGCTTTTCTACATCAATATTTTTGCTATCATAATTTTGAAATGATGTATTTTGATTTGATAAATCATTTTTAATGCTTGTAATTACTGGAATTACAATTAAAGCCGAAATCGAACCCAATTCAATGGCATTTGTTAACAAAATTTTTTCATTTTTTCCTTTCAAATTATTCTATATTTGAATTTTAGTAGATTCACAAATATTGATTTCTAAAATCAAATTAATTTGCATTTTTTAAAATAAATTAAAATTTTTTATAGAATGAACAACTAAATTGTAATTTTTAATTCCTGAATAGTTACTTCGGCTTCCTCAAGTATTGAATAATGTTTCTTTTAGTTTTTTCATATCTCACTAGAAAAATTTAAATATATAGATATCTGTTTTTCGATATAATTTTCTAATTTTTCTACATATGTTAGCTTTAGAAAATTGTATGTGTGTTCTTAAAATTTCTTTTTATCAACTAACTCAATTAAAGTACTCTGCTTTTTCCATAAAAGAAATGTCCCTTCCTGCTAAGACCTTAAATTTTTTCTGCTCATCTAATTATTGTATTAAATTGCAGCAATGTAAAAGGACTATTACCTTAATATGTTTGGGTAATAGTCCTTGGAATATGTTGGTTTTTATAATTTTGGCTAATCACACTCAAAATTATTGTTAAAGAAATTATCAATAACCATAAATGTAAAATCCATTTTGAATCAATTTTTTTAGCTAACATTTATATATTCAATTTATTAAGCACAACTAAGTAGAAAGAATATATATCAGTTTCACTATAAGAATTTTGGATTAAATATTTTGAATATAATGATTTTTCAAAATAATTAACTATTTGAAAAATCAAAAAATATTTGTTTTCAATATTCTTGGATTTTTCAATTCTTCTAATTCTTCTAAAAGCATATTTTTTCAAGGTAGTTAAATATCTGCTTTTATCAACATTATCAGTAGCTTCTCTTATACTTATGTTCTTTAAATCAATTTTTGCTTTAATATTGTCAATTTCATTATTTCGCAAGTTAATCAATTTTGTTCTATCTCTTAAAAAAATTTTATTAATTTTATTAGTTCTATATATTTCAAATATAAGTGAAGAAAAAACTAGCATAAATACGATAATAAAAACAACTGTTGCAATAGCTAACTGATAATTTTTAATTTGAGCTGTAAATATTGTTCCATTTGAATATAGAGTTCAATACAAAATATGAGGTACAAAAAATAAAGGCACGAAAACAAACATTTCAAATAATTTAAAAAATAATAGTCAACCAAAATATCGTTTGTTATATTGATAAAGCAGGTTAACGAAAGTAAATTTTTCAACAAAATTATATTTGAAATTCGGAATTTTCCCTTCGTCCCTGAAAACAAAATTTGAAGCTATAATTCAAATACTCAAAAAAACAGCCATTAAAATAGGAATTCAAATAAATATAACATTTTCATTGCTGAATATTTCTAACATAAGTAGACCATTCAATATTCAAATTTGAATATTTCCTTTCTATATCACTTAATTTACTAAAATAATTATACTTAAATAAATAATTAGACTTTATTAGGTAAATAATTTTTGTTTTCTGTAACTACTTTAATTAAAATTTATTATGATGACTTTTTTCCAAAACAAGTTCTAAGAAGGGTTTTGGTGTTTGCAAATATTAGCAAAAAACAAATTAAGCTATTTTGCTTCAGGCAAATAATTTAATATTTTTATAATTTTATTTTTTTTGCCTAAGGAAATAATTATTCCGTTTATTTGAGAAGGATTGGTACTAACTTTAAACTTTTCATATTTATCAAAGCGCATTTTATTATAAACCTGTTCAAAATTAGCGCCAATTGCTGAATTAATTGGTCCAACCATACCAACATCTGTTATAAATGCAGTCCCGTTATCTAGAATTCTTGCATCATTAGTTTGAACATGAGTGTGAGTTCCTACAATGGCATCTACTTTACCATCTAAATATAAAGCTAAAACATTTTTTTCACTTGTTGTTTCTGCATGAAAATCAATAAAAATGTGATCAATTGTTTTATCAGCTACGATTTTGTCTATTGAATCAAAAAAATCATTTGCATATTCTTCTTCTCAAGGCGGATTTAATTTATTAAATGCAATTCCCATTAAACTCACAATTGCAATTTTTTTATTCTTTATTTCAAAAAAGCGAACACCTGCGCCATCATAATGCGAATTAATATTAAGTGGGCGAATAACATCAGCATTATTAATAATATTTTTTACACCAGGTTTAGCCCAAACATGATTACCTAGTGTAAATGCATCTATACCTATTTTTTTAAGCTTTTCATAATCTGAATACACAAAGCCTTTTCTTCCACTTACATTTTCTGCTTGCGCAATTGTAAAATCAATATCGTATTGTTTTTTTAATTTTGGAAGTTCGTTTTCTAATGCATTAATTCCTGGGTTACCGAATATGTCGCCAAAAAATAAAATTCTAATATTTTTAGTCATTTTTTTATTATATATTCGTTCATAAATTTATTTAAAAAAATCGGAATTACTCCGATTCTTCTGAAATATCTGATATAGAATTTTCTAATTTAATGTCTTGGGTTTTAACTAAGTTAGAAATTTCCTCATATAGTGTTTTATTATTTAAAAATAGCTCAGTCAATTTTATTTTACCTTGTGCTAAGTTCTCGCCTTTATATGCAAATCACGAACCTTTTTTGACAAGTATTTTATATTCAACAGCTAAATCTATAATTTCGCCAACAATATTTATACCTTTAGAAAAAATAATTTCAGTTTGCGCAATTTTGTATGGTGGGGCTAATTTATTTTTAACTACTTTAACTTTAATTTCGTTACCTGTTATTTCATTTTTACTACTTATCTTAGTTGATTTTCGAACATCAAGCCTTATACTTGCATAAAATTTAAGTGCTCTTCCACCAGGGGTAGTTTCAGGGTTACCGAACATAACTCCAATTTTTTCTCTAACTTGATTAATAAAAATAATTGTTGTTTTAGTTTTATTAAGACTACCTGTAATTTTTCTTAAAGCTTTTGACATTAATCTAGCTTGCAATCCAATACTTTGCTCTTTCATTTCGCCTTTTAATTCAGCTTCCGGAACTAAAGCAGCAACCGAATCAACAACAATTAAATCGATTGAACCTGTCTTAACTAAAGTATCAACTATTTCCATAGCTTGTTCACCAGAATCTGGCTGCGACAAAATTAAATTATCTATATTTATCCCTAAATTTTGTGCATAATCTGGATCAATTGAGTGTTCAGCATCAACAAATGCTGCTACACCACCTTTTTTTTGAATTTCCGCTATTGCGTGCAATGTTATTGTAGTTTTACCACTAGATTCAGGGCCGTATATTTCTATAATTCTACCTTTAGGAAAACCGCCAATTCCCATCGCCTTATCTATTAAATAAGAACCAGAAGAAAAAGTTTCTGTTTGCATTTTGTCTTGCTTACCCAATAACATTATTGATTCATTACCAAATTTATTTTTGATTTCTTCTAAAGTTTGGTTGATTATTTCGTTATGTATTTTGTTTATATCTTTTGTTTGCATTTTTTTACCTCACTATTTAATGTAAATAAATATCCCTTAAACGAAAAAACGCATATTATTTTTTAAACATAAATAGTTTTTCATCTTCTAAATACTTCATAACAAACTCAACACACTGATATCTTATTTGAACTCTATCTCCAGCAAATTGTTTTTCAATTACTTCATCATTGAATGCAATATAAACTTTTCCAATTTTTTTATTTTCCATTCTGGTTGGTCCAGCATTTCCTGTTAAAGCAATTACTAAATCTGCTTTTGTTAATTCATATCCTTTTTTTGCCATAGATAATGCTGTTTCAGCACTTATAACACCATGACTAATGTCAATTCCTAAATTAGTTTTGAAATCAGTTTGGTAAGTTACTAAACTGCCTACAAAATATTGAGATGCTCCTGGATATGAAACAATTGATGTTGCTAAAGCTCCACCAGTTAATGATTCAACAGTAGCTAATGTTTTAAAATTTTTCATACTATTTTATTTTTCCTAAAATTTTAAAAGTATAAACAATATTTAAAAAAGGTACTCTAACGTGAAAATTGTATTTTTGTAATATTATCATCAAATCTGAACTCATTAAAACAATATTTTCTTTATGTTCTTCTAAAAATTGGACCATTGATCTAAAAAATTTATTGGTTACAAATAAAATTACAATTCAAGAAATCAAGAAAATTAAAAAAACTATAACTGTCCATAAATAGCTATGTAAATCATTAGGATAAAGTTTTACATTTGTTAGTGAATATAAAAATGTAAAAATCAATAAAATTAGAAGAGGTATCATACTGAAACTAAATAATGAAGTTGATATTGCTAAAATTATTAAATTTTTCTTTTCATGTTTTAGCTTATCTAATAAAATTTGAGTTTCAATTTCGTTCAATTTTGGCTGTAAAATTTCGTTTTGAGTCATTTTAATATTATACTAACGAAATAAAAAACACTTCTATTTAAAGAAGTGCCAATTTTATTTTCTGATTCCAAGTTTTGAAATCAGATTTAAGTATGAATCGTAATTGTTTTTTTGCAAGTAAGATAATAGTTTTTTTCTTTTAGCAATTTTTGCTAAGAAACCTCGCATTGAATGCTTATCTTTTTTATTTACTTGAAAATGAACTTTAAGTCTTTCAATGTCATGAGTTAAAATAGCAATTTGGACCTCAGTTGAACCTGTATTTTTTTCACTTCCACCAAATTCGCTAACTACTTTAAGCATTTCTTCTTTGATTTTCATTTTTCTCCTTCTAAACCGAGCAATAAAATTAATTAGAACCCAGTATAAAATATTTTTTAATTTATTTTAATTTTTTTACATTCAAAATCATATATTAATTTGCAAAAAATAAAATTTTATTTTTACAATTTTTCATTCTAAATTTTATTAAATATTTAAGATTGTAAATTCACCCGATTAACGGGTCAATTATGATTCATATATTTGTGAATTTAAATTGGATTTTGAAGATCGATGAAATTGCTTTTAATTAATTTGATTTCATCTTCTGTAATTTTTTCTTTGTAATCAGCAATCACAATTCGGTGTGTTTTGATAATTTCTACCGTATATTCACCAGAAGGAAATAATTTAAAATCAAGTAAATTTGTAATATATGATTTTTCATTTTTAACTAATATATATGAAGGAATTTTTTCTTCATCTTTTATTAAGTAAGTTAAATAAATTCCTCTATGTAATGGAATTAATTCCTTTGGATATTCAAAAAAATTTAATTCATCCATTTTAATTGTTATTGAATAATTTGCAAATAGCAATTCGTTTATAAAATCAATTTGGCCATACTCAAGTTGACTTTTTAATAGTGAAGTAGATATTTTACTATTATTAAATTGTTCAATATTTATTTCTAAACTGTTTGGATATCATTTTTTAATATCATCAAAATTATTTGCTGCAAATCTACCAAATTTAAAATCTTTTCCTGCGATAAATATCGAATCTGGGTTTGAGCTTAATGTTTCTAAAAATTTTTTTCCATCATAATTTTGAACGGTAGAAAATTCATACAAAACAACAGTTTCTATACCAACATTAGCAAAAGCTTCTAGTCTATTATTCAATTGCATAAATTTAAGACTATTGGTTTTAGGAAGTGATGCAGGTTCTTTAACAGCAACTAAAACAATGTCATTTGGATCAGCAGCTAATTTAAGTGCTTGTTCGTATATTTTATAGTGCCCTTTATGGAATGATTCAAATGCACCTAGAATGAATATTTTTTTATTTAAATCAAGATTATTATTTAAAAATAAAACGTCCATTAAATAACCTTTTTAGATTTTAAAAAATGATAGACTGCATCATTTTCAACATGGTCAATTATTTGATGAGCAACATTTTTTACATGATCGTTTGCGTTTTTAACAGCTATACCAAAATTAAATCCTTCTATCATTTCAACATCATTTTCGCTATCGCCAAATGCAATAACTTGAGATGTATCTATATTAAGTAATTTTGATAATTCAATTGCTGCCGTTAATTTATTTACATTTTTTCTACTAATGAATCAACCACTGCTTCATCTACTATTAATTTCTAAATCACGATTTTCATTTTCATTTATCCATTTTACAGTTTCATCAAAATAATGTTGATTAGAACTAGTTATTGTTATTAAAGATATAAGGTTTGCTTTTATTTTGGATGCAAAATCTTTATTAGGCATTAATCTACTTACATGATGTTTTAAAAATCAAGAATCAGGTACAATTTTATTTTCACTTCTGAAAATATGTTGATCATCAGTTATTGTTCAACCTTCATCATTAAAATTACTTTGACTTCATAAATTAAATTCGAATGCATCTTTATGATCTATGTGATTATCAATTACATATTTTTTGTTTTTAACATCGTAAACAAAACTACCGTTTGCACCAATAAAATAATCTACATCATTTTCAATTTGAGGTAATAGATCTCGTATTGTAACCATTTCTCTACCTGAGGCTATTACTGTAATAATTCCTTTGTGTTTTGCATCAGAAAACATCTTTTTAGTGTTGTCACTAAATTCAGTTTCTCCGTATGGCAATATTGTTCCATCAATGTCTGTTACAATCATTTTAATATTGTGCATAAAACTCCTATGTCTTTAAATTGTAATATACAATTGAAAAATAAAGTGCCATAAAGGCACAATTTTAAATTTAAAATTAATTTTTAATAAAAATTTTATATAATGAATTTCCAAAATTTAACTGATGAAATTACAGTATATTAAATCCAAATTTTATTAACTATTTTTTTCTTACTTTAACAAAAAAGTCTAATAAATCGCCTTCTTGGATATCATCATAATTTTCAATATGTGTTCCAAATTCAAAACCATTTTTAACTTCTTTTGTATCATCCAAACCACGTTTTAAAGAATCGATTTTTCCTTCGTAAATTAATTTAGAACGACGCATAACTTTTACAAATGAATCAGTTTTTACAAAACCACTTTCCATTTTACATCCAGCAATATTACCAACTTTTGAATAGTGGAATATTTTTAGAATTTGGGCTTGTCCTGTTTTTTCTAATTCATAAATAGGTTCACTATTTTGTTCAACAATAGTTTGCAATTCTTCCAATATTTCGTAGATAACTTTGTAAAACTTCATTGGAATATTTTTTTCTTTTGCATCATTTTTAATTGAATTTTGAGCAGTAACATTGAAGCCAAATATTTTTGCTTCTGAAGCTTGAGCTAATAATAAATCAGCATTTGAAACATTTCCAATACTTGCAGCAATAACATTAAAT
Source organism: Mycoplasma testudineum (assembly GCF_002245785.1). Taxonomy (GTDB): domain Bacteria; phylum Bacillota_I; class Bacilli_A; order Mycoplasmatales; family Metamycoplasmataceae; genus Mycoplasmopsis_B; species Mycoplasmopsis_B testudinea. The sequence continues at coordinate 37,875 of NZ_NNCE01000002.1, read as the reverse complement.
GTAATGTCATTATTTGATAAATTAACTATTGAATGCTTAAGTGCTTCAGCAGTTCCTTCGGTATCACTTTTAATAATAATGTTAACTGTATTTGAATCAGTAACTATATTCATTGTTGATGATTGTTGTACAAATTTTTCTTTTTTAGTTAGACGTTCATTTTCAGATGCTAATTTTTTGGCAAATTTTTCATTTTCAAATCCGATAAATTTTTCTCCAGCTGGAGGTGTAGAATTAAATCCTGTAATTCTAACAGGCATACCAGGAATTGCTTGCTTAACTGGTTTTAATTCGCTATTTATCATAGTTTTAATTTTGGCTGCATGAGCTCCAGCAACTATATAATCACCAATATTTAGTGTTCCATTTTTAACAATTACTGTAGCAGCAATACCTGCACCTTTAAGCATTCTAGTTTCGACAATTACACCTAAAGGATAACGATTATAATTTGCTTTTAGATCTAAAATTTCGGTAGTTAAATTTATAACATCAAAAAGATCATCAATTCCTTGATTTTGTAAAGCTGAACCATAAACAATCGGAACAGTTCCGCCATATTCTTCAATAACTACATCATTAGCTGCTAGTTCTGATTTTAGTCTATCTAAATCTTTAACAGGCTTATCCATTTTGTTTACAAAAACAATCATTGGTACGTTAGCTGCTTTTATATGTTGAATAGCTTCTTTAGTTTGAGGCATAACTCCATCATCTGCTGCAACAACTAAGACAACTAAATCTGTTAAATCTGTTCCTCTAGCACGCATCGCTGTAAAAGCTTCATGACCAGGAGTGTCTAAAAAGGTTATTGGTTTACCATTATATTCAATTTGGTATGCTCCAGTATGTTGAGTAATTCCACTTGCTTCTGTGTCAACAATTTTACTTTTTCTTATTTGATCAATTAATGTAGTTTTACCATGATCAACATGTCCTACTATTGTGATAATTGGAGCACGACTTTGCATTTCTTCTTCAGAATCAAAAAATTCGATTGAATCTAAGTAGTTTGTAGCATTAATTTCATGAACAACTTGGAAATCAAGATTATGTGCAAATGATAATTCGGCAATGTCATCTTCTGAAAGAATATGATTTAGTCCATACATTTTACCTTTTAGGAAATAATTTTTAACAATATCTGAACCAGATATTCCTATTTTATTTGCAAAATCAGCAATTGTCATTGGACCATTAAAAATGAATGTGTTATCTTTTACTTCATTTTTAACATTGAAAAGTTGTGTTTCTACAACTTCCATGTTTGTTTTTCTTTTATTCTTATTTTTTTTATTTGCCATAATTTTCTACCTCTTCTCCGATTTTGTTATAGACTGAATTTTCAACATTAATTCTAAAAGCACGATTAAGAACTCTCTTTTTATAAAACGTGTCAAAATTATATTCGCTTTTTGAAATATATAAACCTCTGCCTTTAGCTTTATATGTAAGATCTAAATAAATTTGGTTATTAAATTTAACGATTCTATACATGTTTTCACGCGGCATTATTTTGTTGGTTAAAACACATTTTCTATTAATTATTTTCAATTTGTTATTCGTCTCAATCATCTTCATCATCTAAATCATCAAATTCTTCAAAATCAATTCCGTCGTTAGCAAAATCTGCAAATGATTCATCTGTAATTGAATAATTTTTATATTTTTTAGCAATTCTTTTATCGGCTTGAGTAAATTTAGCTTGTTCATTTTCTATGTCAGAATCTAAATCAATATTGAAATCATTGTCTGAATCAGCTTCTAGTTCGGCACTAATCATATCAAAAGATTGATTTAGTGCATCTATGTCAATTCCCATTTCTTTTCTTGGTTTATTTTGTTTACCTTTAGTTTTTGAAGCAGTTTCAAATTCAATTTGTTCACCTTCAAAATTTTCCATATAACTATCGAATTCTCGAAATGCATTTTCAGTCTCAGCAACATCAAATTTTTGTTTGAAATTTCCATATGAGTTTTTTGCATAATCGCTTCTAACTCTTTTTTTAGTTGCACTAAATTCATTTAGTTCGGCTAATTCTTCTTTAGTAACATTAGCATTTCATAAAATCTGATCATCAGCTTCTAATGCATCACTGTAGCTTTTAATTGTAATTTTACTTCTTGTGATATCACTAGCTAATCCAGCGTTTATTCCAAATTTACCAATTGCAACTGAAACCATAGCATTTGGTACAACTATTTCATAAGAAAATTGGTCATGTGCTTCTTTTTTTTCATCAATAGAAATAATTCTTGCTGGTTTTAAAGCTTCTTGTAAAAATTCAATTCTATCTTCAGTTCACTTAATAAAATCGATTGTTTCATTTTTTAATTCAGTAGCAATTAACTGACTTCGCAATCCATCTTTTCCAATTAAAATTGATATTGGATCATAACTTGAATCTGTTAAATCTGGATTTGCCATTACAGCAACTTTAGCTCTTTCGCCTGCTCTTCTAGCAATTCTTTTTACAATTATTTCTTTTGAAGCAATTTCAGAATATGTTCTTTTTAGGATGTCTAATATTTCATATGGACTTGTTTTAGAAACTAAAACAGCATGACCATTTTTTTTCGGTATTTGTAAAACATCAACAATGAAAACATCTAATATTCCATCAGCTTTTGGTTCGAATTTAGGATCTGCTTTTAATATTTCAGCAATTCTTAATGATGTTATAACTTCTTCATCATCTAAGAATTTTAAAGTTAAATAATTATTTGCAATACTAGTAATTTTAACTTTAACTGATTCGCCAATACGATTTAAATAGTTTCTATAAATTCTCTCTTTTGTTGCTTTAGCTAAATTTTGATTTAATAGTGCACTTAATTTTTGAACTCTTGCTCCAGAAAGATCGTCATAATTAATTTCAAGTCTCATATTATCATCAACTTGCACATTAGGATATTTTCCTTTTAAGTCTTCGATATTAGCAAATGTAATTAATCTTAAATCTTTGTTATCACTACTATTTGAATAATCATCATATTCTTCTTTTGAAACAACAATTTTATTATTTGTAACTATTAATTTACCTTTGTCATTTCAGTTAAATTCTAGTTCGACATCTGGATCAACATTTTCTATAACGTGTTTTAAAGATTCAACAAAAGAATCTTTAACAATGCTAATTTCAATTTTCTTTTGTTCAGCAATATCTATAAAATTTTGCAAAATTGGTAAAGTTGTTTTTTTATTACTTGACATTTTCTCTCCGATTTATCTATATTTATGTAAAAAAGCTGCCTAAGCAACTTCAATTATTAAAGTACAATAATTAAACCATAATTGTCTAAATATTGTTAAATATATTAATTTATTATTTACCTAATTTAAAACAACTAAACCAACAAATTAGAAATATCATCTCCAAGGTCATTAACTGGTTCTAATCCAAAATTTCTTGCTACTAAATTTCCTGCAGTCATAAGACCTTCGACTCTATTTAGAAATTTTGGTTCTTTAAATCCTTTTGAATAAACTGTTAGCGGAAGTAATTCTCTAGTGTGATTTCAACCTTCATAAGCTGGATCATTACCATGATCACTTGTAATAATTAGTAAATCATCTTCGGTTAATGCATTAATTAATTTTGTTAATTTAATGTCGAAATTAGCAACATTTTTTCCGTATCCTTCTTGATCTCTTCTATGTCCATAATGTGAATCAAACTGAACTAAATTTGTGAAAATAAATTTGTTTTTTTCTTCAGGTCCGCGTTTCATAGCTAGATCTATTGTAATGTCCATACCAGCATCATCACTACCACTTGCTATTGCCTTAGTAATTCCTTGACCCACGTAAATATCGTTGATTTTTCCGATCGCAATAACTTCAATACCGTTATCTTTTAAAACATTTAAAGTTGTTCGTTCTGGTTCATTAGCATAATCATGTCTGTTAAATGTTCTAACATATTTACCATTTTCACCTACATAAGGACGAGCAATAATTCTTCCAACATTTCACTCTGGTTTAGATGAACAAATTCTTCTAGCTGCTTTAGCATATTTATATAAATTATCTAATCCTGTTCATTCTTCGTGAGCACAAATTTGTAATACGCTATCAGCTGATGTATAAACTATGATATTTCCATGTGCTTTTTCTTCATGAGCTAATTCATTGATTATGTCTGTTCCAGAAGCTGCTTTATTTCCAATAATTTTGCGCCCGTCAAACGCTTTTTCTAATTCTGCAATTAAATCGGCTGGAAATCCATGTTCCATAAACGTTGGAAAGGGAACTTCAGTTTTCAAGCCCATCATTTCTCAATGACCAGCAAGAGTATCTTTAGCATTTGATATTTCTTGAACTTGCATTGCATAAGCAATTGGTTTTTTTACTTTTCATTTATGTTCTAAATTAGCAATTGTACCAATTCCCATTTTCTTTCATGTGTCTATTTCAAATAAAGGGCTTTGACTAGCACTTTTTAAAGTATGAGCCTTACTATCTCCAAATTCATCTTGATTAGCATCTGGACCAATACCAAGCGAATCAGTAACAATCATAAACACACGGTTAAATTTCTTCATAATTCCTCTTTTCTTATGTTCAATATATTTTATTATAAGTTTAATTTTCTTGTAAATAATTGTTGAATTATGGATTTTAAAATATTACATAAAATGCAATTTTAAAATCCAGATGAGCTTTTAAATAAATCTGATTTCGTAGAATATAATTGTTAAATGACAAAAGGATTTTGAAAAAAATTATTTCCTAAATTACAATTAAAAATTTTAATGCAAACTATTTTGTTTTTACAAATTGTTACTTTTCTTGGTTTCGGAGGCGGAAATGCCTTAATGCCAATTATGAAAAGATACAGTGTCGAAAAATATAAATGAATCACTGAAGAGCAATTTGATAGAGGTGTTGTAGTTACAAATATGTTACCAGGACCTGCAGTAATTCAAATGCTCACTTATTTACTAAGTACAAGAATTGGAAAAGGCTGAGCAATCATAGTTGTTACAATTGGAATTTTACCGCATGTTTTATTAGCAGTATTACTGTATTGATTATTTCAATTTTTGCCTTCAAAATACATTTTTACAATAAATATTGGTGTTCTATCTGCTATATTAGTCACACTAATTTTTTTTGCAATTCAATATTTAAAAGCTAGTCATAAAGAACTAAATTTACCAGTCTGAATTGGATTATTTATTTTTACGCTTGCTTTTTGTCTTTTTGTTCCTACACCATATAACATTCCTGCCTTGGTTATGATTGCAGTTATTTTAATTGTGTTTCTTTATCAATTTATAAAAATTAAAAAACAAAAGAATAAGGAAATTCAATAATGTTTATTGCCTTATTAGTTTCTATACCTTATACAATATTTGTTTCATTATCTGTTTTTGGTGGGGGTCAAGTTTTTATGCCAATTTTTCAACAAATGTGGCAATTTTTAGCAAATACCTTTAACAGTCCAATTACTCAAGAAACTATTGACAAAGTTTTTGCAATTGGTAATTTAACCCCGGGTGTTTTTTCAACACAAGTTGCCGTTTTTACCGGATTGTTAGTAGCTGATGGACAGTGGTGAGGTTATTTAGCTATGTTTTTAACATACTTTGCATTTATTTTCCCTGCAATGCTAGTTATGTTAATTGGAATGAAGCTTTTTGATAAAGTAACAGACAATGTTTATCTTGGTAGTGTTATTAAATATATGAAGCCAATTATTGCCGCCATTGTTGTTGCTTTAATTATTCAATTATTAATTGGAATGATTTTCCCATACGTTGGTTTTAATACTGGTTTAAACCAATATATAAGTTACAATACATCACCTTCTAGTTTAGATAAAGCAAGCTTTTTTAAAGGTTGAAGACTTTATATAATTGCTCCTTTTTTAGTATTAGTATTTGCATCAAATATTTTTTTAAAGTTGAAATTTAAAGTTAATTTTATCGCAACTGTAGTATTAGATGTTGTTTTAGCATTAATATTTTTTCAACCTTGATTAACCTAAATTAAGTCACTTTTATAATATATAATGAAGTCTATTATGAATTCTTTATATAGAAAATTTGCTAAAAGTCATTTTCCAGCTCACTGAAAAGATTATAAAAAATATATTAAAATAATTTTTCCAATTGTTATTTCTGCATTCCTTTTTAGCATGAACAATTTCATTGACAATTTCATGGTTGCTCAAATAAGTGGAGGCGTAACTGCCTTAAGTGTTGCTAATACTTGAACTGCAATTTTGACAGCTTCTTTTTATGGTACTTCTTACATTGCTGCAACTGCATTTAGTCAATTTTATGGAAAACGAGATTATCACAATTCTATAAATTTAATTAAATTTAGATTAACGATAATGAGTACTTTTGCATTATTATTAGCAATTTTAGCCATTTCAATTCCTCAGCAACTTATTTATTTATTATTGCCTTCTGCTACAGAAACTGTTTTAAATCAAGCAGTTGCTTATATTAGAATTATTGCGCCTGCATGATTAGTGATGGCTTGAACCACTTCGTTTGCATTATTATTAAGAGAAACGAAGTTAGGAAAATTGCAGCTATTTATTACAATAGTTCAAATAATTGTTAATGTTACTGCTAATGCTATTTTCCTATTTGTGTTACATTTTGATGCATCAGGAGCTGCTATAGGAACATTTATTTCTCAAGCAGTTGGGTTTATAGGATTTTTTGGAATACATTTTTATAAAAATAAAAAATTAAGATTTTTACCGCATAAGATTTTTGCAATTGACAAAAAAATCTGAAAGTTAATGTTAAAAAGAAGTCCAGGTGGTATTACAGCATTTCTTGCACTATTTGCGATATTTTTTAGAAATGTAATTTGAAATTACAATTATCCAAGCGGAAGTATTGGACCAGCTCAATTTGCACTTTCGGCTTCAGCAATTTTAGGAATAACCGGAGCAATTAATTCAGTGTTTCTTTCTACACTTGATTCAGTATCATCAGCTGCTGGTATATTTGTAGGTTGAAACTTAGGGAAAAATGATGAAGATAAAGCAAGAGTTGAGGCTAATCGTTTAAAACTTTTTAATTTTCTATTTGGCCTTAGTCTTACTCCTTTAATAATTTTACTAATAATATTGATGCCTTATTTTTCCTTTTTAGCTCAAGGTGAAGCTAATGGTGAACTTGCAAAAAGTGGTTCGACAATCGGAAATATTTTAATTACTGATGAAATTGCTTTAGAAAATTCTAAACAAATTACTTCGGTAATATTAAGAAATATACAATTAACCTTAATTCCGCTTGTTTTTACACTACCAATTTGAATGTGAATTTTTTCATCAATTGCTTCTATTTCTTTAGGTCATAAAAATGCATGATTAGGTACTCTTGATGCTCTTGTAAATTTAATTGCTTTAGGAGCTATACCTTTAATTGTTCTAATTTTCCCATCGCACGAATTATGAAAAAATTACAGTTTATTCATTTTGGTAGAAGTAATGATTTCCATTACTTATGAATTTTTCTATTATAAAATTAAATGAAATTCTAATATTACTAACGTTTAGCTCTACTTATAGCTAAACTTATTTTTTATTAATCATAATTATCCATTAGTAAATTATTAGAGTTCATAAATAATTTTCAGTTTTAGTTCAAGGGATTTTTTATGTAAAAATTAAAAAATATTTAACCTCGTTTGTAAATAAAAAAATATAAAACGTATGTAAATTTTTCTAAAACTAAAATTGTAATCAAAATGAAAAAGTATTATTAAAAACTAAAAATAAATTAGAGATTCAATAAATCTCATTTTATATTTATGGAAAATTTCCATACATAATTTTTTTAATTAAACTATTAATTTGAATAAGTGATAATTTAATAAAATGATAGAAATATAAAACAAGAAGTAATGTTATTGTAATCGCAATAAATGGTTAGCCATGCGTAGCATTTTTTAATTATTTATATTGTTATAAAAATTAAATTTTATTTAGGTGTGTAGTAATTATGAAGAAAAAAACAAAATGATGAATTATAGGAGGAGTTTTAGGATCAATATCAATAATTGGTCCTGTTTTGGGGGTTGGAATTTCATACGCATTATATATTCAAGACTTTAACAAAATTGTTGATGTTGAAAATTTTGAATTCTTAGATTCTCAAGAAAATATTTCCATTGATGAATCAAAAGAATTAAATCTTTTAAGTGAAATTAATAAAATTTATGGACCTAATTTTGAAACACCAGATAGCTCTGTTTTTGTTAATGAATTTATTGTTTCGAATTTAAATGAAAAATTTTGATACGAACAATTATTAAATTTAAGTTCAAATTTGGAAAAAAATGAAAATCTAATAATCGATTTAAAAAAAATATTAAATAGTGATTCATTTCATTTATCTAAAAAAATATTCAATGTACATTCATTTTATTTTTTAATTAACTTATATTTAATTTATTCTCTTGATATCAAAAAAAATAGGAATTTGACAGATGAACTAGTAGTAGAAAATTTAGTACCTTTAGTAGATGAATTTTTTAATAATTTTAAAAAACTAAATTTATTCAATATACATATTTTAAAACAATATTTACTTATGTTTCAAATTGTGGAAATGTCAGGTTTGAAGAATGAATTAATTTCAGAAATAAAGATTAAAATTAAAAATTCAATATCGAGTTATTTGAATTATTCAGAATTAGTAGAAAATCAACTAGAACATTGAAAGTTGACTGACTTATATCCATTTATATTCAAAAATGAAGATATAAACCTAAACGAGAAATTTGTAGAAGAATTTGATAATTATATTATGGAAACTAATCCATTAAAAATATATTTACATAATGAAGAGTCGTGAAAAATTATTGAACGATTGAAAACTTATTCTATTATTCCGAATGACTATATTAAAAGAAAGTCAATAAATTTTTTGAAACAGCTGGATAAAAAACAATACAATCATGACTGAAGTTACATTGATCTAATGAATGCGAAAAGATTAGGTATTGAATTAAAAATTTCAGAAAATAACAATGCTATTGTCCCAGATATAAATATTAATAATTTTAAATTTGGAAAGTATGTTTTCTTAAATGAATATTTAAAATTACTAGAGTGGAATTTTAGGACAGGCGTAATAGATGCCGTTAATGTATCTGAATGAAAATTGAAAACAGAAATATTGCTATCGGAATTTACAAAATCCATTGAGTTTACTAATTTGTCAAAAAAATATTACCAATCTCAACAAAAAGAATTGTTAATTGATAAAAGTTCTGTAAATTTTTGACAATTGCTTGGCTTTGATCTAAAAACTGTATTATTTTTCTTTAGAAAATTTAAAACAGCATTAAACATATTTTATGAACCTGAAAATAAAGAAAACTTAAACAATATGATTGCATTTAGTTTTTGAAGTTGACATAGTTCTGAACTCAACTATATAAAAAATGGAAAAAAATCTTTCCGAATAAAAAATGGTTTTTTAAAAGAATGAAAAACAGAAGATGATATTAAAAGTAATGATTTATTAGTCACCAATGAATATAAACATTATCTACCTGAATATGTTTGAAACCTAAAACAACTAATAGGGAAAATATCATTAGATGCTAATGTACAATTACAGACATTTAAATCATATGTTAATGAATTAATTGAAATCAAAAAGTTAATAACATTACAGGAATTGTACTTGTGAATTAAAGCATTAAATATAAGTGCAATAAATTGAAATAATGAAAATGAATATCTCAAAAATAATGTATTCGGCAAAGTTGTAAAACCTATATCGGATGGAAATATAATAATCGATGAAAATGTAATAAATCTAAATGACACATATTATTTAAGATTAATACAAAAATATTTATCGTAGAGTTGCCAATTATAAAATTTGGTATTTAATTTAATTAACTGCGTTGTTATGAAATTACTTATATGTTTGAAAAAATATATTTAAATCACAATGAAATGCTACTCTAAATAATGAGTTGCATTTATAAATCATCTAAATGATTCCAGACTCTTTATAAATAAAACATTCCAATTGATTTATAATTTTCTTTATGTCAATTACTTTTAAAAAATTTTTTGTTACACATTTTCCTCAAGATAAAAAAACATATAAGGAATATTTCAATGTTGCTTTTCCGATAATATTTGCATCTATTTTGTTTGCCTTAAATAATTTTATAGATAACTTTATGGTGACAACAATTAATGGTGGTGTAGCTGCTTTAAGTATTGCTAATATTTGAACAGGTTTACTCTTAACAATTTTTGTAGGTATCAGTTTTATAGGTACATCTGCTATGGCACAGTTTTATGGTAAGCAAGATTATAAAAGGGCTAGAGATACTTTAAAATTTAGATTTATAGCAGCAAGTATTTTGTCTATTTCATTTTTTGTAACTGGTTTAGCAATTCCTGAACAATTAATAAGATTGTTTTCTCCAAACGAAAGTACTGTAGTTGTTGAATTAGGTGCAAAATATATCAGAATTATTACTGTTTCTTGACTTTTATTATCATTTTCATATACATATGGAGCTGCTTTAAGAGAAGTAGGACTTGGTAAACTACAGATGTATGCATCAATAATCACTCTTTCAGTAAATATCATTTTTAATTCAATCTTCATTTTTGCATTAAATCTAGGTGTTGAAGGTGCTGCTTGAGCTAGTGTTATTGCTCGTGTTGCAGCAATGGTAATGCATATTGCATTAGTATCATGAAAAAAGAAAGAATTAGTCTTTAATCCAATAAGACTAATTATAATAAATAGTGTAGTTTGAAAATTAATGTCTAGGCGATTTATTGGTGCTATATTAATATCAGCAAGCGGTCTAACTGTTAATTTAAGAAATATGCTTTGAAATTTTGGTTATCCTGCAGGCACTATAGGCGATAGCACATTCCAATTATCTGCAGCAGCAATAATTGGAATAACTGGTTCTATTTCAGGAATTTTCTTAAGTGCAATTCCGAGTATTAGCGCTACTACATCAATATTTGTAGGTTGACAATTAGGTCAAAATAATATAGGTGCTGCCAAAAAACATTCAACTCAATTAAAAGGTTTTAATTTTCTAATTGGATTTATTTTTTCACTACTTTTAGTATTAGTAGTTTTAACTCTGCCTTATATGACCTTTGTTGTTAGAGGGCAGTATCAAGCTCAACTCGATTTAGAAGGAAGCACAGTTAATAATGTTTTAATTACGTCCGAACAAGCTTTAATTAACGCAAATTTAGTACAAACTCAAATGCTACGAGAAATGCAACTTACATTAATTCCAATAACAGCTTTACTTCCAACATGAATGTGATTTATTTCAAGTTCAAATTCCGTGCAATCAGGTGGGTGAAATTCACGTTTATCAATTATTGAATTAGCAACTAACATTTTTCAATTTTCTTGATTGATTTTTACAGCATTATTTATTTCAAAATTTTTTCAGAATTCATTATGAATTTCAGTAATAATTTTCTATTTAAGTGATATTCCAAAAATATTACCTTATGAATTAGTGTATTATAAAGCTAATTGGGCAACCAATGTAACTGATTTAAAACCAGCAACAACGAAAGGAACAAATGATTAAAAAAGAATACGATTTTTTTTATATTGAAAAAAAATGACAAAAACATTGAGATAGAACATATCCATTTAAAGCAACCGATAAAAGTGATAAAAAAATCTACGTTCTAGAAATGTTTCCTTATCCATCTGGAGCAGGATTACATGTTGGACATCCTGAAGGTTATACAGCTGGAGATATTATCGCAAGAATGAAGCGATTGCAAGGTTATGATGTTTTACATCCAATGGGCTGAGATGCTTTTGGACTTCCTGCTGAGCAATATGCTTTAAAAACAGGTAATCATCCTGCTAAATTTACAGATGAAAACATAGCAAATTTTAAAAAACAAATTAAGTCATTAGGTCTTTCATATGACTGAGATCGCGAAGTAAAAACAAGTGATCCAGAATATTACAGATGAACTCAATTTATTTTTTTAAAATTACATGAAAAAGGTTTAGCTGAATTAAGAGATACTGAAGTAAACTGATGTGAAGGTCTTGGAACAGTTTTAGCTAATGAAGAAATTATTGAAGATGCTAATGGCAACCCTGTTAGTGAAAGAGGTAATTTTCCGGTAACTAAAAAAATAATGAAACAATGAGTTTTAAAAATAACAGAATATGCTGACAGGTTAGTTGATCAATTAGATCTACTAGATTGAGAAGAATCTATTAAATCTCTTCAAAGAAATTGAATTGGTAGAGAAATTGATAAAAACGGAAATAAGACTTTCAAATTAAGAGATTGAATTTTTGCTCGTCAAAGATATTGAGGAGAGCCATTTCCAATAGTTTTTGATGCTGATTGTGATCCAATAAAACAAAATTGTAAAGTGTATTACATTAATCATTTAGTTGAATTACCACATATGGAAAATATCCAGCCAAGCGGAACCGGTGAAGGTCCATTAGCTAATAATAAAGAATGAATTTATTTTGAAAAAGATGGCAAAAAATATAGACGTGATACTAATGTTATGCCGCAATGAGCTGGTTCATGTTGATATTATTTAGCTTACATACTTAAAAACCCAGATGGAACATATACAGCTATTGATAGCCAAGAAGCAAAAGAAAGATTTAAAAAATGACTACCAGTAGATATTTATATTGGCGGTCAAGAGCATGCTGTACTTCACTTAATTTATGCAAGATTTTGACATATGGTTTTATATGATATTGGTTTAGTTCCTACTAAAGAACCTTTTATGCGTTTAGTTAATCAAGGAATGATTCTTGGTAGTGACGGTACTAAAATGTCAAAATCAGTTGGTAATGTAATAAATCCTGACGATATTGTTAATGAATTAGGAGCCGATACATTAAGAGTTTACGAAATGTTTATGGGACCATTAAGTGATGATAAACCTTGACAAACTTCTGCTATTCAAGGTGTTCATAAATGATTAAATCGCGTTTACCGTTTATTTATTGAATACAAATTTGAAAATAGAATTATTAACGAAGAATCAAATGATAATTCATTTATGAAAACCGTCAACACATTTGTAAAAGAAGTAACTTTGGATTTAGAATCTATGAAATTTAATATAGCAATTTCTAAAATGATGGTTTTTATAAATTCGCTTTACAAATTAGAAGTTTTACCAAGCAAAAAAATATTAATTGATTTTGCAATAATATTAAGTACACTTGCTCCACATTTAGCTGAAGAATTGCTAAGCATGTTTGGAGAAAATGATTTAGCTCATCAAACATGACCAACATATGATCCTGATAATTTAGAAACAGAACTAATTAATTATCCTATTTTAATAAATAATAAATTAAGATCTTTAATAAATGTAAAACCTGGATTGTCTCAAGATGAAATTATTAATTTAGCAAAAAATGAAACTAAAATAAAAAATCTATTATCAGGTAAGACAATAATAAAAGTTATTTTTGTCGAAAATAAAACCATTAATTTTTTAATGAAAAATTAGTTTAAAAATTTAAGCAAATATTTTAAAAGTCGCTTTGCAATCGAGGCGGCTTTTTTAAGTATTTTGAATTCAATTTCATCTTGGATTTTTAATATACAAGGTAAAACAGTTGTTAAAAGTTTATTATCACAAAATTTGTAAATTTCAAAAATATAATTGAATTTTCAAAAGTTTTTTCAATCCTTTTACATTCTATTTAAAATTAACGATATAAATAAAAAATTGTTCTTATAACATTAAGAACGGAAGGGATAATATGTTTAAAAGACAATTAATTTTAGCTAGCAGTGCTTTATCAATATTTGCTGCAACAATACTTTCGATATCTGCACCTTTAAATGTTGTTTCAGCAAAATTAAATAGTGTTAAAAATCCTGAAGCTGAAATTGCAAGGCAAAAAACTGTTGACTATTTTTCGAGTCAAAAAAACTCGTTAATAGATAAAAATATTGAAACAATAACTTCAGATTCTGAATCCAATTATAAGAACGAGAGATTGTTAATTGATACAACTGGTTCAACAGTTAATGAGAAAATTTTGTTTTTGCAACAATATTTAAATTTAATGGATAAATTTACGAAATTAGATATTAACGAGCTTAAAATTCAGCTAAATTTAAAATTAGTTAATGAAAATGCATTCAAACAAATTAAAGAGAAATTGCTTAAATATGTAAATGAAAATCCAAATATTGAATATGCAAAAAATTTAATATTGTCACTTACAGCAAATAAAATTGAAATAAATAAAAGTTATTCACGAGCAGTAAGAGAATCTAAGGATAATTTGGAAACTATCCTATTATTTTTGGGAATAATTGGAGGCATTCTTAGTATTGCATCAATTGCTGCACTTTTTACAGCATTTTTTTCTTGACTTAGTATACCGCTTGGGATATTATCATCACAATTTGCAGTATTATCTATTATTTTAGGATCGGTTAGCAAATATTCTCCGCATTTGAATATAGACAAATATGATACACTTGGAAAATGATTGACGCTAGAAATAAATTAGAGTCATGAATGTGAATGAGCTGGATGATTCCTCAATTACGTGAAGCAAGAGATAAAATTAATGAAGCTATATACCAATTGCGTAGAATATAGTGCTTAAAAGAAAATATTTTTATCTTTTAAGCATTTGTAACACGCTTTGTTTTTTAATTGCTTTTGTGTTTGGAATTGTTTTTCTAATTCATGTAACCGAAAAAGTTCGAATCCACGGAGTTATAATATTGATCGCTACAGTTTTGTTTGCTATTTTCAAATTTTGTTTTTATATTCAAAATGCAGCAACAAATTTTTCTTTGTCAAAAAATATTAGCATAATTAGAATAATAGTTTTTATACTCATTCAAGTTTGTTGTTCTATCTTAATGTGGCCTAAATTTAAAGAAATCATTAATAATGAAAACCTTGGATGATTTGATATAGGCACATTAATTATGCTTCTTTTAAACACAATTAATATGTGACAATTATTGATTTTTGATTTGGCCAAATATTATAATTTTAAACGTGACACGCCAATTTATATTAAATATAGAAAAAATTTCAAGTTTTTTGAAAAAGTTTATAATAAATTATTCATCTTTTAAGAGTAAAGAATTCTATAATTTATGATATCGGTTTTAATACGACTTAATAGTGATGACAATTATCACATTTAATAATTTTATTATTGTGAAATTGCAAATTTGGTCTCACAATTTTCGGCAAACGGCCCAAAAATAGTATTAATTTATTTGATACTGTTGCAGGTATTTAACTGGACTTAATCAGTCCATTTTTTCTTTTTACTTTCATTATTACATTAATAAATAAATCGCATAATTTTATTAATAAATTCACTAATATTTGTTTTTTAAAAATCTGCAACCCACACATTTACTTTAAGTATCATAAAGAAATTTTTCATTACGGGTTATCAATGCAATTTCCCTTTATTGACATACTTTGATTTATGTTTGCTTTTAAGTAATTCCTTTAAACCATCATGTTTGTATTGAAATCCTTGGCCGGTATGCATAAATGCATTTAGAGAAAATTTATATTTGCTAACGAAATTTTTAAACATATCGTTAACTAGTTCAAGGTTAAGGATTGGTTCAATTGTGACAAGCTAAGACTATTAATTTTTTTGGTTTCCTTAAAGAAAAATAAAAAAATTAATAATAGTTACTAGTAAAAATTAAACATAGTATCATAAAATTTATAATTTTTTTAAATTCATTGAAATATTAAAAATAAATAACTTTGTTTTCGATCGTCTCTAACATTTAAAACTATAAATATAAAAATTGTTCTTGTAACATCAAGAGCGGAAAGGAATTTATGTTTAAAAGAAAATTAATTTTTGTTGGCAGTGCACTATCTATTTTCGCTGCAGCAATACTATCAATTTCCGCACCATTGAGTGTTGTATCAGCTAAATTTAGCTTTACAAAAAACAATGATGCGGAGATCGCAAGACAAAAAACAGTTAAATTTTTTTCTAAAAAAGAAAGCATTTCTGAAAAAAATAATTCTAAAACGTTATTTGTCTCAGATAAAGAAGAAAAATATCGACAAGAACGAATATTATTGGAAGAATCAGGAAAAAACATTGAAGAAAAAATATTTTTTTTAGAAAATTATTTGATAATGATGGAATATTTTTCTAACATAAATGTCGATTTTTTCAAACAAGAAATGGGTGTTTTTAACATAGATGAAGAAAATTTTTCAAAACTTAAGAGGGAATTTTCAGAATATGTGAATTTTAATCCTAACATTAAGTACGCACAAGATATGCTTTCAATTTTGAAAAACAATAAAGTTGAATTAAATAAAAGTTATAGCAGTGCTCTATATGAGTCAAAAAGAAATTTAGAAAAAATTAATTATAGTTTAGGAATCATTTCTACTATTTTATTTGTTGCAGCTCGTATTGCACAAGCATCAGTATTTTTTGCATGATTAGGTGTTTTTTTGGAAATAATTGCATGAACTTTAGTTGGTCTTGTAACAATCCTTAATTCTGTTCAAATATTTTCGCCACACTTTAATAACGAAAAAAATAAAACTATTGATAAATTAATTGATGCTCGTAGCAAATTAGATTCCTGAATGTGACTAAGTTGATTGGTGCCTCAAATAAGAAATGCTAGAAGTCAAATTAACGAAAATATTTATGTATTAAGAAATACATATGCTTAAAAAGAAAATATTTATTATTTTATTAGCATTTAAAACAACTCTTTTTGTAGCCTTTTTAACAATAGGTGTATTGTTAATTTATTTTGGAGATAGTTCAGTTAAAATTATTAAAATATTAATTTTTTTTGAAGTCATAATTCAATTTTTATCTATTACAACTTTTATTTTTCAAAACTATACCAAAAAATATAAGTTTATATACATGCTTCTTTGAATTAATTCAATAACAATATTGATAAATATAATTATAAATAACATAATATGAATGGTTTATAGCGAATTATTAACTTCTAAATATCGGTGGTTTATAATTAGTTTATTAATGTTCTCATTTATATATGTTTTCTCTACAATACAATTACATTTTTTAGATGCACCTAAATTGTGAAACATTAAAATGACATGACCTAAATATTCAGAAAAAAAATATTTAAAAGCCCTTAACGGTAGAAAAAAAATATACAATAAATTTTTTGTGACAAAAAATAATAACTCATAAAAATTAAAAAAATATAACTATTAAAATTTAGAATTTAGTAAATAAAAATATTTTAAAAACCTACAAATTTGATTTGAATCAATGTGTAGGTTTTTTTTAAAATTATCACACATATTTTTAAACCTCAATTTGATTTATTTCAATAAAACTTGAGAGTTCAAATAAAAATATAATTTGATTGATATTTAATAAAAATTAACATGATAACAAAATTTTATTTGTTATCTAAATTCAAACTATATTTTGTGTCCCATTCTTTCTTTTTTAGTTTCTAAATATGATGCTTGTTCTTTAGAATTAGCTTCTTGATAAAGTGATCTCATTCGATTAACTGCAATGCCTCTATCAACTAATGGTATTATTTTTCTAGGATTGTTAGTTCACATGTTAACACTTTTAATTCCATAGTATTCAACTATTTTCCCGGCTAAATCAAATAATCTTAATTCATCTCTATCAGTAATTGTAAGCATGGCATCTACAGTATCTAAACCATTATTTATCGTTTCATAATAAGCATTTATTTTTTGCAACATACCCAATCCTCTGCCTTCTTCGTGTGAATAAATAATCATTCCGCCATTTTCAAAAATAACATCCTTGAAATTATTCAACTGAATTTTACAATCGCAATGTATTGAGTCAAAAATTTCGCTAGTTTCACATTTATGATGAATTCTTAAATTAATAGTACCTTCTAAAATTCCTTTTCATACGACAGTGAATTCAGTCTTGGTTAATGGTTCTTTAAATACTTGCATATTCAATTCTCCATTTTCAGTTTTCAATTTTATTTCTTTTGAAATCTCGAATTCATCAAAGTATATAAAATCAACATAAATTGCCTTATCTATTTCCTTAAAATTTTTAACTATATCAAGTACTTCAGCAATTGATTTTTTGAATTCCAAATCATTAAATAAAAATATAACTTTGTTGTGCTCTAAATCTAATTTGTCAATATTCTTGTGTTTAGAAATTATTAAATTAGAACCTAAATTTTTACTACTAATTTGAAATATGTCTCTAGCAATTTTAATAATATATCTATGGTTATTGCCTTTATAAATTAGTAAATCCTCTTCAATTACAACATCTTTAAAATAATTTATATTATGTTTAGCTAAAAAGCTTTTAATTTCAATAAATGTGTTTTTGAGTGATTTATTATCAATATTTCCGATTTTTAAATAATACATCGCTTCTCCTTTTGCAATAGCAAAAGAATATTATTATAAAAAAATAGCTATATTTAAAAAAATATAGATAAAAAAATTACTCAGTTAACTGAAATTTCCTGTAGTAATTTGTTCTTTCATTTGAGATTTTATATTTGGAATTATTGCTGGGTTTTGAAGTTGTGCTAATTTAATAAGTGTTATAAAATTCATATATGTACTAATAAGAATTTGTTCATCACCCATTATTTCTTTATGATATTTTAAATAGACAATTAAATTTTTTGCAACTGTTTCATAAAGTTCTTTGTGCTCATTGTTATCTTCGATAGTATCATCAATAAATGATGATATTTTTAATGGATTTACTTCAACTTCAAATGACTTTTCAATAAATGTTTCTAAACTGTTTATATTTTGTAGTTCTGGTTTTAATTTATCGTGTAGATTTTTATCTTTTTGTATTTGGTCAAATACTCCAACGTATTTTAACTTCATTTCACTTTCAACATGTTTATCAATTTTGAAAATATCAGATTCCATCATTCATTTAACAAATTCAAAAACATATGAGTAATTTTTGAAAATCATTAATTCAAATCTAGATAATTTTGTAATCAAAAGTTCCAAACTCTCTTTTGACTTATAGATTTTTTTAATTGATTCTTCTTGTCAAAGATCTTTTACATTAGATCTTCAGTATTTATTTGTAATTTCTAAAATTTCCAATTTAATTAGAGCATCTGGATTGAATAAATTGTCATTTTCGTTTCAACCATAATGTATTTGACGCATTTTAAAATCAAAACTATCACCCACTTTAGCTTTTTTCATTATCTTATATTCGTCATTAGCAACCAAACCCAAGCCAACAATAAATTTTTCAACTATTTGCTCACTTGATTTTTGATTTTTAGAAATGAATGTTAATTTTACTTTACATATTCTTCCAATTTTATCAATGTAATTTGGCGCTTTAGGTATTTCAATTTCTTCTAATTCTTGACCAACTATTAAAGTGTTTCTTTGTTCTAAATTTTTTGAAATTTTAAAATCAGATAAGTATGTGAAATCATAAATAGGTTCATATTTTTTTACTAGTTCTAAATTAGGTTTTTTGAAAAAAAATAATTTGAGTTGGAAAATAAATTTATCATCTAATAATTCGAAAAATTCCAAATCATTTCTTATTAAAATGAATTTTTTATTTATAAACTCAGCTTCAATTTTATTTCAAAATTGACCAACAACTCTATCAATTAGTTCTCTTTGAGGATCTCTTCCCTTCAATTTCTCTATTGTTTCAATCTGATTTTTTAATAATTTTATTAATGAATCGTAAAAATTTCTATTGGTTTCAAAATCTATTGTTCAAATTTGTCCATTTTCTTTAATTGTATATTTTGGAATTTCAACTTCTTTGTGCATTTAACCCTTCTTAATCAAACATTTTGTAAATCTTATTTACTTACAATTGTATTATTTTTATTATAAAGCCTATGAACATAGATATTGAAATTAGTTTTAATTGTTGTAAGATTTAAATTGATAAATTTAAGAACATTTTAGGAAATGAGTTTGACTAAAAAATCGGTAAAATTGCAAAAAAATTGCAAAAACGTAGTTTTTTTTGCAATTTTTACAAAAAGTGTTAATATTAGGTATAAAAGGAGAAAAATGAAATTGAAAAAAATTAAAATTGCTGCAATTATTTTAGGTAGTGCTTCATTAGTAAGTGTGGCGGCAATCGCTTGTAATCAAGGTATAGGTGAGCAAACTGCAACATATCCAACTACAAATGCAGCAAAAGACAATAAAATTGTGTTCCAAACTGCACAAAGTGGTGTATTTCCGCTTCAAATAGCACTTAGTGCATTGGTTCCAATTTACAATGAACAGCAAAAAGACAAAGAAAACTTTGTTCAAGTTGAACTGCAAGGTCAAGACATTACAAAAACTGGTTCTGAAACTGAATTAGCAACTAACACAGTTAAAAATATTGCTTCAAATAGTAATGCAACAGCTAATTTGATTCTAGCTAATCAAACAGCTGCTTATTTAGTAAATCAATATGGTAAATTATTGGATTTAACAAATAGCACAATTAATGCGAATTTATTTAGTCAAAAAATTGTGAATGAGCATAATAAATTGCCTGGACAAAGCTTAGATGCTTCTAAACTATTTAACATACCTTTTGATGTTACAGATATTGATGCGTTAGTATTTAACTTAGACATTATGTGAAAATTGTTTACTTTAATTAAAGAAAATGGCGGAACTGTTGATGAAACAATGAAACTTTATAAAGATGCAATGAATGCTTCAACATCTGGTTCAAGTATTCCTGTAACAAGTTTATTTTCAGTATTAAAAGCTAAAAACTCAACTGCATTTGCAAATTACACTGTTAATGCCCAAACTTTTGAATCGATTGCTGGTGCAATGGAATTTGCAAAAAAAGTCCACGAAAATACCATGATTGAAAGTGATTCAGTAGATGCAAATGCCACAGATATTCATATTTTTGGAATTGACTATCAATTTAACACTTTATTAAAAGATTTGACTAACAGATTGTCTGGAAAGTTCCTTTGATCATTAAATACAACTAATGCAACCGATGCAAGTGGTAATAATGTTGATAGATCAATTATTAATTATGATTTTCTAACAAATCAAGATTTACAAAGCGAATTCAAAAGTTTATGAAATACGTATATGAATTCAAATACTGTTACATCAGTAGGTGAGACTAAAAAGCAATACTACGGTGTTAAATACGAAACTAATAGTTCAGGTGTTGCGCCTGGAACATGAGCATCTTGAGATATTAGAACATACAATACTGCATTTGCATATGCAGCAGCTGTTGGAGTAAATCAATCAGTTGATTCAGCTTTATCTAGAAACTTCTTTGGTGGTAGAACTGATGAATCAAAAGCTGCAGCAGCTTCAAAATGAGTTAAATATTCAGATGTAAGCTGAAATCCACAAGTAAATAAATCTGCTTCAAATATAAATGCAACTTCATACCATGAAGGTGGTTCAAGCCTAATTCCTATTTCAATTGATGAAGGCGGAAAAGAAGATAAAGGAACTTTAGCCTTTCTTGATTGATTGTACAATGGAACTGTTAAATTAACAATAGATTCTAAAATTGTAGAAATTTCAACACCAGAAGCAATTTTTGAATTATCTGGTTATGTTGTTCCAACTAAAAAAATGGTGAATTCTGAAATGAGAAATAAAATTGCTCAAACTTTAAGTACACTAGAAACTGAAGTTGGAATTTTAGAAGCTAAATCTAATTTAAGTGATGAAGAAAAAGCAACTTGAGCAATTAAAAGTGCAAGACGCAACACTTATAAAACTGGTTTAATAGGTTTAGATTCTTTACTAAGTTTTGTAGATGGTAAAGTAACATATTCTGCATCAGTACAACAAGATCAAAGATCAGCTTCAATAACAAATTTTATTAGCAATGCTTTACTTAACAGTACTAAATCATCAGATACTAGAGAACAAAAATCTGGTGAAGATATTCTTGCAGAAATTACAAGATTAGCAAAATAATAATTTACATAAATGCGATTAAATTCGCATTTTTTATTTTCCGTATTCACTATGTTGTGTACAATAAGGAAATGTTAAAAATGATCAAAAGAACTAAAGAATTTGTAACAAGACTACATTGACTTTATTATGTATTGAATTTCTTTATTGGAATTTGAGCTTCGTCTAATCTTACTTTATTTTTTTTCAACGAAAATACTGTAGTTATTACAGTCTTCATTGGAATTGGTCTGTTTTTTACTTTTTTTGTTTTTTTAACTATTTTTGAAATGTTAATTTATTCACTAATTGCCAAAACAAGAAATTAAAATTCAATTGCTTCCGTAGCAATTTTATTGTCATATGGAGCTAAAATTTTGCTTATCATTTCAGGATTATTAGCTCTTAATAAATCTTCAATAATTATCACTTTTATATCGAAACCAAGTAATTCAAGTGGACTGCGCACTTTTTTAATAATGTGGTCGTTGTGGCTTATTTCGTTAATTTGATCAGCGTGTATAATTAATAATATTTTTTTACCTATAAATGCACCGGTAACCACTTTAAGGTTTGTTTTTGGATCAGTAGTTCTAACGAATGTTTTATTTTCAATTGTTAATCTATAAATAAAATTTTGGAAAAGATGATTTGGATTTAAATTCGAAAATTCTAATCCAATAATTATGTTTTGAAATTCATGTAAAAGAGAAATTCATTTGTCCGTTTCGTCATTATTAAAAAAATCTAAATTTGTTTGTCTATTATTTGTGACATTGAAAAAAGAAATATCTGAAATATTTTTTTGCTCTAAAATTGCACTTGGATTTGTATATGTGTAATTGTTTAAAAAATCATCAATTGCTACATCTATTAAACTCATATTTTTTTTATTATGTGACATATTTAGAACTAATAATTTTTTCATTAATTCATTATAGCATTTGATAAAAAAATATAATACCAGATTAAACGACATTATATTTTTTTATCTTTTTTGAATATATTTACTTACCGTCCTTAACGAATGGAAAGTTTTATAATATGCTTCATTTGCAATAATACCTGCATATAAAAAATATGAAAATAAAAGTACAAAAGAAGTAATGAAAAATATGGAAGATATAAATCCTAAACTGTTCAAAGAACTTAAACTTACAATCAATGAAAAAATAGATGTAAGTATAACTAAAGGTATTAATGAAATCAATACACCAGGTTGAACTTGTCCAAATGTAAGTTTAAATTTCGGTGTAAATTTTAAAAGCAAAACTAGTCCAAAATAGTAAAAGAATGTAGATATAACAACAAAATTTAAATAATATAAAAACTCATAATTAGAGCCAGTTACATTAGTTTTTATTTCATTAACAAAAGCGCTGAAACCTAATAAAAATATCGAAAGGTATAAAGTGATTATTGTCATAATAAAAATTGATTTTAATCTATTTACAAGCCCGTTACCATAATTTTTGTGTTCGTAAATATACGACATTGAATATATTAATTTTGAATATCCAGTTGACGAAAACCAAACTAGTGAAACCATTAAAATTACAATCCCGACTGCAGCACCAGTATTGTTAAAAAAGGATGAGTAAATTAAAACATTTAATGGGGTTCCTTCTGATGCTTTTGAAGTAGCTAAAAAAATGCTTTCTACAGTAAAACTTAGTCCAGGTATGATTCTATCAAATACATCAGTTGATAATATTTCGCTAAATTGCGGAACACTACTAACAATCATCGAAGCAAAAAAAATAATGGGTATAAAGGAGACGAATAAATAAAATGCTGTTGCTACAGGAATAAAACTAAAATCTCTTGCACCTAAACGCTCATAGATTCTTTCAACTAGTTCAATTCTTTTAGTTCTATTTTTAATTTTGTCACCAGAAACAATAATTGTTAAAGAAATGTTAATTAAAAATTTAACAATTAATTCCTTGATTTTAAATCCTTCATTAATTGTTGTTATAGCTTTTTTTTGAACTCAACTTTGTCTAAATTTTGATTTTAAAAAATTATCTTTTTTTATTGGTTTTGATTCATACCCACTTCAGCCACTATATATTTTTTTATTCTTCTTTTTTGAAAATGGATTTTTCATATTTTTAATTTTCTTTATTTAAAAGTGATTCTAAGATTTCATTAGAAATTTTAGGGCTAACTTGAGCATTAGTTTTTTTCATCAATTGTCCCATAATTGTTTTGAAAACACGTTCTGGTCTAGTTTCTAGATCTTTTAGTACTTGTTCATTTTCTTTTAAAATTAAACTTAGTTCATTTTTGATAAATTCTTTATCAGTTATTAATTTGTAATTATTTTTTTCAATTATTTCTTCAAGTTCCAAATTGGTTTCAAATAATTGAGGAATAATAAATTTGACATGTTTATTAGATATTTCTTCTTGGTTAAGTTTTTGCATAATCTGTGCTAAAACATTTGGATTAATTTTTAAATCAACAGGGTGAATATTATTTTTATTTGCTAGTGAAACAATTTCAGAAAAAAATAAATTTGCTAATTTAGATTTATCTAAATCATCTACTTTGATTGAATCAAAATAATCAGCTAATTTTAAATCATTAACTAACAAACTATATTGAATTTCATTTAGACCATATGACTTATATCTAGAAACTTTTGTATGCGGCAATTCGTTGATTTTAATGCTTTCAATAAAATCATTTTTTAAAATAATTGTAGGTATATTTGGTTCTCTAAAATATCTATAATCTATTTCAACCGTTTTAGCTCTCATAGTAATAACATCATTTGTAGATTCGTCAAATCTTTTAGTTACTAAGTGAACTTCCTGACCTGAAATATATGCAGCAACTTGATGTTTAATTTCTGCTTCAATTGCTTTTTTAATGTTACTAAAACTATTCATGTTTTTAATTTCAACTCTAGTTCCATATTCTTCATATCCATAAGGTCTTATTGATATATTAACATCTACTCTCAAATTACCTTCAGCCATAACAGCATTACTAATATTTAGAGCCAAAGCATATTTTCTAATTGCTTCTACATAAGCAATTGCTTCATCAGCTGATTTAATAACTGGATCTGTTACAATTTCTATTAACGGTACACCTGAACGATTAAAATCATAATAAATTTTATTACCATTTAT
The DNA here is from genome assembly GCF_002245785.1 of Mycoplasma testudineum. Taxonomy (GTDB): domain Bacteria; phylum Bacillota_I; class Bacilli_A; order Mycoplasmatales; family Metamycoplasmataceae; genus Mycoplasmopsis_B; species Mycoplasmopsis_B testudinea. The sequence goes on along the minus strand of NZ_NNCE01000002.1, from coordinate 12,794 downwards.
AGATTGTTTAGCTGTATCTTCTTCCATGTGTATTCTTTGAATAGAAATTGTTTTTTTATTTCCGTTTACATCAATTTCAATTTTACCGTTTTTACCAATTGGGAAAAATTGCTGAGTGATTTGATAACCTTTTGGTAAATCAGGATAAAAATAGTTTTTTCGATCAAATCTAACTTCAGGATCAATTTCCATTTCTAATGCTTTTGCTAATTGAATAGCCTTAATAATTGCTTCTTTATTTACTCTTGGCAATGTCCCGGGATAACCAATATCTATTGGATGGACGTTTGAATTAGGCAATGCACTTGTATCATTTGCAGCTGGTGAAAACATTTTTGTTTTCGTATTTAGTTCAAGATGGATTTCAATTCCAATTATAGTTTCAAAATTATTCATCTTTAACTCCCAATAAACTCTCAATAAAATAACTGTGATTTAATAATTCTTGGTCATTTGCATATTTTGCATCGATTGCTAAACCAATTGGCAAATTGTTTTTTTCAATTCAAGGAATAACAATAGAAGGATTGCCCGTTAAATTAGAATTTGTTAAAATTCAATTACTATAATTTGGTTTGTCACTATTTAAAATTTTTGGAGCAACATCTGGGGCGGCAGGATAAATAAATAAATCATATAAATTGTGAATTTTTCTAAAATAATCAACTACTTTTTTTCTTATTTTTTGTGCTCCATGAAACATTTCTTTAATGAAATTTGCATCTAAAAAAAAGTTACCAAGCGTTAGCCTTCTTTGTACCATGTCACCAAATAATGTACTTCGATATTTCAAAACTATTTGTTCTCAATCTTTTGCTTTTTGTATATTTCCAAATTGCAAGCCTTTTAGATTGGATAGGTTTGACACAGCTTCACTATATGAAACTACATCATAGACGTATTTAATATCATTTAATACTTCTCTATCTATTTCGACAAATTCGACATCAATATTTTCTTTTTGCAATTTAGTTGCTAACTTTTGATACGCATCTTTAACTTCTTTGGATAAATATTCATCATTGGACATTAAGGCAACTTTATTGGGTTTTATAGATTTTAATTCACTAAGATTTATTTCTACGCTTGTCATGTCTTTGTGGTCTTTTTTATAAAGAACTTTTGAAAGAGTATGCGCATCCTTAACGCAATGAGTAAAATATGCAACTGTATCCATTGATGAAGCATAGGAAAATAGTCCGTATCTACTTATTGCTCCATATGTTGGTTTGAAACCAACAAAACCATTAAATCCAGCGGGATTTCTAACGCTATCTCCAGTATCACTACCTATTGAAAAATTAATGTCATAATACATTGAAGCAACTGAACCAGAAGAAGAACCGCCAATTATTCTTGATGTATCTAACGGATGTTTAATCATTCCGTAAGCAGAATATTCACCGCTACCACCTAAACCAAATTCATCATTATGTACTTTGGCAACCATTTTGGCTCCATTTTCATTTAACAATTTGTAAACTTCTGAATCATAAAATGGCATAAATTTATCTAAAGTTTTGCTTGAACCTTGGGTATAAAATTTTTTCGTTGCGAATAAATCTTTTAACGTATATAAAAGTCCATTCAATGGCTTTTGGTTTGAATCATAAACAATTTCATTTTCACATAAAAGAGCGACAATATTATTTTTATCATTTTTAAGTTGATCAAGTGTTTTGTCAAAATCATGTTTTACTAAAAAATTATTCTTCATCACTATCTCCTTTAGGAAGTACAAAATATCCTGATTCTCAATCATATGCGTTATTTTTTAATTGATCATGAGTTAAATTTTCACTATTATCAACATTGTCTTCACGTATATCATCAAAATTCACACTTGTTGTAACCAATCTAAAATAAGGATCTTCTTCACTATGTTTGTTCATGATAGTTTTGAAAGTTAATTCTATATTTTCTCACTCTTGTTCGATCATTTTAACTGCATTATCATTTGTTTTAAAATAACTTATTTTGGCTATTTTAGAAAATAAATCTTTTTTAGATTGCATATGTCTCCTTTATTAAAATCTTAATAGATTAAAAAATTATAGCATACTACAAGAGCTATAATTTTTGCGATATAAATCTAGGTCGAGTTTGCTTGTTTAATTTAAGACTAAATTATAATTTCATTATGAATTAAAGATTCAATATAATTAACATAGTATTTATAAATTAAGCGAGGTTAGCATGAAAATAATTAAGGCAAAACAAATATCAAAATCTTTTAGAATTCAACATCTTTTAACTAAAAATGATGAACTAAATTTATATGTTGTTTCTAATACCGGTTCTGCTTATGGAGTCTCTTTTAGAAACCCTGAAGTAGTAGATGTAGAAAAAGTAGAATTCTGAATCCCTTACGATGAATTAATTTAGTTAGTTAATTAAATTTTATTTTAAAAATTAGGCAATAAAGTTCGAGGTAACTTTATTGATTTTTTTACTAAAAATTATGTAAGTCAAGAGTAATGGCAAAATAGAAAGCACAGCACCGGCTGAAGTTATATTTTGTAAATTACCACCTGTTGAAATTTTCCCGATGTCTTTAAATCATACACTCAGTAAATTTATTTCTGTATTTGACAAAATTATCATTGGTCAAATAAAACTATTTCAACTATAAATTGTAGAGAAAATAATACTAATTCATATCGGTGCATTTAGATGTGGTAAATACACTATTTTAATTTTTTTTCATAATGATAAATTATCAATTTTAGCCATTTTAATTTTTTGTTCTGGTATAGATTCAAATCCTTGAACAAACATCATAGTTATAAAAATTGAAAACATATTTGGAAAAATTAAAGCATTTAAAATGTTAGAGCCACTACTTCAACCAAAATTAACAGCTAAGCGATAGTAGCCTAAATGCAAAGTAATTTCTGGGATAGATGCCATAATCAGAAAAAATGAATATCATACTAGTCGTCAATATTTGCTCATTCTTGATATACCGTATGCAGCTGGTATTAAAATTAACATTCGAAAAGCAACAATGATAAAAGTTAGAGCAAGACTGTATCCTAAAGCAATTCAGAATCCTTCGCCAAAGGCTCGGCCATAATTTGAAAAATTAAAATTATTTGTAACAAAAACAGAACCTCTTTCTAGAGATTGTGAATCAGTTAAAAACGAAAACGATATTAGGTAATATAAGGGAAATAAAATTACAATGATAATAAATAGAATTATTAATATTTTTAAAATTAAATTTATGTGTTGTTTCCAATTAAGACTTATATATTCGTGGTAGTTTCTTTTAACATTCAACTTTATTTTTTTAAAAATATTTTTAAGCATTAAATACCCTTTCATATTTTTTAAATTTATAAAATTTGTGCAATTTATGAATTGAATAAGTTGTAAAAAAATAAAGCAAAAATAATCCGACTATATAAGAAATTGAAATTAGAGTTGCAGCTCCTGCTTGTCCAAATTCTTGGATCCTAATCATAAAATAAATATAATTTGCAATTGTTGAAGCATTATTAATATTCACATCTTCAAGTGGAGAAATTCCACTAAAAAGAGTAAGAGGAAACAAAAATATAGCCTCTAAAAGATTTAAATAAACTAATGTTTTCATCACTTTGCTTAAATTTGGAATGTATATAATTTGGATTTTTTTAATAAATGAAATATTATCTAATGAAGCAATCTTAAATTGCATTGGTTCTATTTTTTGTAATGCAAAATATATAAATACAACATTGAATGAAACAAGTCTCCAAATTAAGAAAATAGATAAAGCATATATAGATGTATTTCCGACTGAATCATTTAACCATTTAACATCAGTACCTAAAATATTGTTTAAAACATTTTTATCTACATTAAAAAGAAAAATAAAAGAAATTCCTATTGCATAAATAGAAATAAAAAATTGACTAAAAAAAGTAGTTACAATAAAATTTCTGACAATTCTTTTAGTAAATGAATTTATTAAAAAAGCGATTGCAGTTGAAATGATCATTGCAATAGGAACAACTATAAAAAACAAAATATTGGAACTTTTAAATGAACTTAAAAAAAGTTCACTATTTGCTACTGCATTAAAATGATCAATGCCTATAGATGTTTGTGTAACATTTAGAGGATTGGAAATTGTTATGCTTTCTAGTAAAGAAAAAAATCATGGCAAGATGATGAAAATTATCACAATGATAAGTGCCGGAATCAGAAATAAAAAAGGGTTTCAATTTTTTGAAAATGATATTCTAAATTTAACTAAAATCTTATTCAACAAGATGACCATCACTTATATCAAATTTAAGAATTTTTGCAGTATTGATTTTTGGTTCAACTAACTCATTATATGTAAAATTTTTAGTTGATATTACACGCAATTCATTTTTATTGTTGCTTAATTCAACTTCAAAATAATTGCCGGTGCTATTGATTGACTTAACAAAATATTTACTATTTTTATTCTTTATTAAATCTATGTAATTTCCTCGTACATAGTAATGATATTTATTGTCACTTTTTAAATAATTAATTTCTGGAAAACCAATAAATTTTGCTAGCGATAAATATTTAGGTTTTTCAAATAAATGCTCAGGGTCATCTAATTGAAGAACATAGCCTGCTTCCAAAAACAATATTCTATCGCTTAATCACATTGCATCATCTTGATCGTGAGTTACAAATACAGTAGTTATTTTTAGTTTTTTCAATATGTGTTTTAATCATGTACGTGTTGCTTGTTTTATCTTTACATCTAATGATGAAAAAGGCTCATCTAATATTAGAACATCTGGCTTTTTAGCTATTGCTTTTGCAATTGCAACTCTTTGTTTTTGCCCACCTGATAAGTCGGTTGGTTTTTTAGAAATTAATTTATCGATTTCAAGAATTTTTGCAATTTCAACTACTTGCTTTTTAATGTCTATTTTAATGTTAAATTTTTCAGAAATTTCAGTTTTCTTAATCAATCTTTTAAAAAGAATTTTGCTCTCAGAAAGTAAAATTTTTTTTCGAAAAGATTCGTTGTAATTTAAACTTTGTCTTTCGTTTTTAAGTTCAGAAAATTTGCTTCAAAATGTATAACTTTTCACATTTCTTTTTAAAATTTTTTTGATAAATTTCCTTACAAAATTGTCATTGATTTTTTGGTTTTTACATATTTCATATTTATTAAGAAGATATTCTGTTTTTGATAAATATCAGTCAATCAGTCATGATTTAGAACTATTAATTGATACAGAAATATTGTCATAAACTGTAAGATTATCATAAAGCGAATAATTCTGAAATACAAAACCAATATTAAAAGCTTGATTAAATTTTATGGAATCTTTTTTTACTTTTATAAAACCAGCAATAGAATTAAGCAATGTACTTTTACCTGCTCCAGAAGCACCTAATATTGATATAAATTCCCCTCTTTTTATTGAAAAATTTATATCGTGCAATATTCTAGAATTGTCAATGTCGACATTTAGATTATTAACTTCAATTATATTATCCCTCATCATTTTCCTTCCCGTAAGGATCTATCGTTAATTCATATTTACCGATAGTGTTGTTTAAGTCAAAAATTTTGATAGGATTAACTGAGTGATATAAATTTTTAAAATCAACTATATTTTGTTTATCAGCATCAATTGTTCCTGCTGAATGTAATAAAATATTATGATTAAGTGCAGACTCAAAAGATGTACTAAAGCTAAGTTCGTTTGTTGCATAAGCTTCGATGTGTAAATGCGGACTTCAACCACCATTTTCCCTTTTGGAAGCTAATTTTGCAATTACTTGATTTTTTTTAACAAATAGAGGTTTATTTTTAAAATCATGATCGGAATAATGTAATGTTGATTGCTCTGTTACTAGTTCTTTTTGAAGATGATTAATATTTAATAATTCAAAAGAATCTGTTTTCAAATGTATAAAAATTAAAACCATAAAATTTTTATCATTGATCAATTCATTAATTTTTTCTTCAGAAAAATATTTTCTTAATTCACTTCTTTCTATTCCCATTGAAAGTACTCCGCCAGAACCTCTCCCTGACATTTCGTTATTAGGAATTAAGGATTTAAAAGATAATACCCTTGCATTAAAAGGGGCTAAAATATCTAAATTATTATCAAAAAATACGTCAACACCTGCATGAATAAAACTTGTTGATTGGTTGTCATTGAAATAAAATTCTCTTTTTTCTAAGTAGCCTCCAAAGCCAATATCAACGCTTCAGTCTTTGGCAATATTCAAGCTATATAAATCTATTTTGTCTCTTTTAATTTTTTGCATTGTGTATTCAACTTTAGTGCCTGAATAAACTTTTTCATTTATAAAATTTGGTATTAAATAATTCATTTAATTCCCCTTTATAGTTATTTTTTAAAGCTTGACCGTCCGATTTTTATCATGTGTGTCATCAGTATATCTATTATAATGTATCAATGAAAATAAAAAACATATTTAAGCAATTTGCACTACCTTTTGCTGCAATTAGCACAGCAGCAATGGCGATAAGTTGTTCTTCAAATAATCCATCCACAGCAAAGTTTGATACAGTTAATGACGGGAAAATTGTATTACAAACTGCTCAACAAGAATTTTTTCCAATGTTTAAAGCATTAAAAAAAGTAGTTGATTTTTACAACGAACAGCAAAAAAACATTGATGGTTTTATTCCGGTAGTTTTGAATTCAAGAAATAATTTAAATGTAACAACAGAAGCTGAATTAATAACAAAAATCACAAACTCAATTAGAGCAAAAGATGTTAATAACATTCCCAACTTAGTAATGGCAAATAAATCACTTACACAACCTTTATTTGCTAATGGAATGCTGCTTGATTTAACAAATTCTAAGATTACAAAAGAAATTTTTACCGACACAATGTATCATTATGAAAATGATTTACCTGGTATTAATTTAGACAATTCTAAAATTTATAATATTCCTTATTCGCTAATTAATAGTGACAATATGGTGTTTAATTTAGATGCTATGGCGCACATTTTTAGGGAAATCAAAAAAAATGGGGCAACAATTGACACTAATTCAAATATCTATAAAAAGGTTGCTGAAGTTAACCAAAATTTACTTGAAAATCCAGATAGTTCAGATTTTAAACCAGCAAATGACAATTATGACTGAGGAAGTTCAAATGGCATAGTTGATTCTACAACTTTTCTTGACCTTACAATAAATGATTCTACGTTTGATTCATTTAAAAATTCAACAGACTTTGCTAACAGAGTTAGAAATTCATTAACTCCTTTGCAGGGCAAAAAGTTACCTAATATTGGTGGCATAGATTATGCTTGAATATTATTTTCAAAAGTTATGTTGAAATTAAATAATTATTCTAATAATGACTACTTATGAAAAATAGATAACACTGGTAGAACGGTATTTAATTTCATTGGTAACAGCGACATCGCTAAAAGTAATCAAGAAAAAATAAAGCAAGCGTTCAACACTATTATTGGTGAATGAAGTTATGAAGATGCAAACAAAGAGGCAGCATTCAGAATAACTCAAACCGGGGAAAGAGGAGACGCTACTCCTTGATTAATAAGAGATAATTTAATGGCTTTTTCTTACGGACCAAATGTTGAATATTCACATTCTGTTTTTTCTTCAGCTTCTTTAAAAGATTTTAATTCTGATGGAAGAGCAAATATAGATGCTTGATTAAAAAGAGATGAGGTTTATTGAAAAAATCAATTATTTAAAATTGAAGAAACTGATACTCAGGGCGGTTTTGTTCCTGATGGTTCTTCACTTTTAGCAATTCACGCTAATGAAATTGAAAATAAAGGAACAATAAAATTTTTAGAATGACTTTTTACAGGTAATCTAATTGACGAAAATAATCAAAGTATTAAAGTAACAAATTATTTAATGAAAAATTCCGGATATGTAATTGGTACTAAAGAAGCCATAAGTGATGAGACTGTTGATTTTTTTAAAAAAGAATTATCAACAATTGAAAATGGTAATTCATTTTTAAAAACCAAATCAATAAATGAATCAGAAACAAGTTTTGATGATCGCTTAGGTTTTACTAACCCTATTGATGAAGAAACTTGATACAGTATTAACTCTGTTCAAAGAACAATTGAAGATTTAAGCAAAAATAATAGTATGAGTAATATCTCTCATTTAGTATCTATAAATTCTAATACTGCTCTATCAAGCATTACAAATACAATGGTTAATTATTTAACAAATGCTCAAAAAAATAAACAGTTAAATGCCGAAACATTTTTAGATACATTGATTAGAATTGCTAGAGAATTATAAGTTAAACGGAATTTAAAAAAGGTAGTGCTCATTTTAGATACTACTTTTTTTAACATGTGTTTTATGATCTAAATTTACTTAAAATAAATAGTTTGAAATTAAAGCTTCTGTAAGTTTATTTTTTTCCAATTCTCTATATTTATTTTCAGATTTCAATGTTCAGAATAAATATTTTTTATTGTAAGAATCATACTTTTTTTGATCTTTATAATAAATATCTATTCACGGATTAAAATAATTTATAAATTTAAATTTAGAAGGATCAATTTTATTAAACTGTGATTTGGTTCACCATAAAAATGCCAATTTTAATTTTGGATTTATATTGTGCAAAATTTCTAATGAACTGAAATTAAAAGAACTAAATACAAGTTTAGAAATTTGCTTATCATCATATTTAGAAATTGTATCATTAATAATTTTTTCGATATTTGGATAATGATAAACATCTGTTTTAATTTCTATATTTATCATTTTAAATTTATCAATGTATCTATCTAAAAACTCTTGTAAAGTCATAATTTTTTGAGCAGGAAGTTTGTATTTTCAGAAATTAGATAAATCTACTCTAGATAAATCATTTAAGTTAGTTTTTCTAACTTCATAATTTTTACCACCTGTTCTACCAGTTGTTTCATCGTGAATTATAACAAGTTCATTATCTTTAGATAAATGAACATCTAGTTCAACTCCATCAAAACCAAATAGGTGCGCTGCATCAAAAGACAATTGAGTATTTTCAGGTGATTGTGCAGAATAACCTCGATGTCCAAGTAATAATACTTTTCTAGACATTTTCTAGTTGTCTCCATCTAAAGTCTGTTTTACCAAGTTTTTTAAGTTCTCATTTGTTTCAGAAATATAATGCTAATCCACAGAATCAACCTACAATAGCTATTGAAATTGCTATTAAGATTATAACGTTGTAACCTTGTTGACTAGTATTTGAACTACCACTTGGTGTATAGTACTGACCAACTTCAGCACTCATTGAGTAAAATCATGCATCAGGGCTAAAAGCTACAAATGAAATTAGTGCTGTTGTTGAAGCATATGATTTTTTTGGTACTGGTAATTCACCAATTGTTGCAAATCGTAAAGTAACCATTACTCATGATAATGCTCCTGCTAGAAGATATAAGAATATCAGAACGTACATAACAACATATTGGTATGTTGTACTTAAATTCTCAAATCTTCCAGTTCCAGGAAATGCTAAGAATGCTATAGCAACAATGAATCCTAAACCAAGTGTAATAGTTAGAGTTTTAATATAACTTTTGGCTTTATCAGCTAATCTTCCGGTAGGAGTAGCGATAAAAAATCTAAACGCATATGTTCTAAATCCACCTACTACCGTTAATACAATCGCTGGTACTGAAACGGCACTTGGAATTACATTTTTGATGTATTGAAGTAGATAATAAGCAAAAACTGATTGGAACATGTACATTCCCATGACAAAGAAAGCATCTAATCAAATTCTTGGAGATTTTAAAACTTCTCATAAGTTTTTAAGATCTAGTGCAAATTTTTCTTTAGTTGAGTATTCTGGAACTCGTTTTAGTATTGCAAATGTTGTTAGTATTAGAAAAGCAGCTACTCAATAAGCATAAACTGCATATGAAGGCGTTCAGCCAACATTTTGAGCAATTGTTTGGAAAATAATACCAGCAATAAATATTATAGTTACACCAACAATTCCGTTAAATGTTCCTTGGATACCATATGATAGACCTTGGTCTTCTTTTTTAGCTTGCTGACTAACAAGTTTTCAAAGCGGTGTTCAGAAAATCAGAGTTGAACTTACACCTCAACCGATGTATATTAAAAAGTATTGAGTTAATACACCTGTTGAACTAGCTAATTGTCCATTTGCTTGTTGAATTGGATCTGGCGCAGTTAAAATTAATGTTGCTCATCAGATTGTTAATAATCCGGTTGTAAATGAAGCAAGAGCAGTTAATTTTTTACTGCTAATTTTATCTGCTAATCAACCGCCCGGAAGCATCGTAATCAATGTCACATAACCAATAGCTGAAATAAATCTTGTAAATTCACTTTCTGTTACGTGCAAAATCGTGTGTACGTTAGGGAAAATCAATTTAATATAATAAGGTGCTGCAATTACAAATACATCTACAGCAGCAAGAATGAATAAAGCAACTAATGCCTTGGTTCCTAATCTTCTATATAATTCTTGAAATTTCCGGCTAACTGAATTATTTTTTAAAAAATTCATAATAACCTTTCTTTTGTAAGTAGTCTTACCCTAATATTTTAACAAGAGCACTATTTGAACAACTTAAAGTAAGTCTTTAGGCTTATGAAATTGTGGAAATTTTCCATAAAAAATTCCCTAAATGCAGCTTTAAATTTAAATGTATATAATTGTTTTAGAAATTGCATAATTAACAAATGTTGTCTGTTTTAAATTCAAATTAATCTTATTAAATTTATTAAATAAATGGTTGTGTTTGATCTAAAAAACATAACTTAATGTTGTAATAAGTGGCTTTGTGGAAAATTAATTTATTTTAAAGTCAATTCTGTTTTTAATTTTTGTTTTAGTTTATTATGAAAATATGGAATTAAAAAACATTTTTGAAAATCGCCATTCTCAGCGAATTATGAGAAAAAATCAATCTATTTCTAAAGAAGATATGGATTATATTGCTTTTGCAATCAACAGTAGTGCAACAAGTATGGGTAGACATAGTGCAAGTACTATATTCATTACAGATCAGGATCTAAAGAAGAAAATTTTTTCTAAAAATGAATTGCCTAGTCAAGCTCATATTGCTGACTCAGCACTTTTAGCTATATTTTGTATCGATCAAAATCGTGCAACTATATCAGGAAAATTAACTAATAAAGAAGTTGAATATGATACATTAGAAGATTTTTTACAAGGATACGGTGATGCATATATCCAAGCAACAAACGCTTCAATTGCGGCTCGTAATTTAGGATATGAAACTGTATATTTAGGTGGAATGAGATTCTTTCAAATACCTGAATTAATCCAAGAGGAATTTAATTTACCAGAAACTGTTGTTCCTGTTTTAGGTATGTCAATTGGTAAAGTAGATAAAATAAATAAAAATCATAGCAGACGTTTAAACAAAGTTTATTTTAATAATTACGATGCAAAAGTTGTTGAAAAGGAAATGATAGATTACGATAAAGATGAAGTCGAATTCCTAGGCAAAGATAATCCCAGAGGATTTGATTTTCTTAACTACAATGCTTCAACATATACTCGTGGCAAAGCATTAACACAAGGAATTAAAAAATCATTTAGCAAAATTTTAGATTTGACAAAATAATTTGCAGCAAATCATTAATTATTTATCCAATAGTTTGTAAATTATAACTATTGGTTTTTTATTAATTAAGTTCTTTAATATAAATAAAACTTTTATGGGAGCAGAATATAAATAACGGGACTTAGCTGAAATGAGAAGTGACCAAAAACCCCCATTGAAAAATGAAGTGCAACCTTTTTACTTAAGTGTTGCACTTCATTTTTCAATGGGGAAATTTGTTTATTTTCAAATTTATAATATATTTTGTTTTAATAGTTTAGTTAATCGTTTATTTCTATTTTTCAAATAAATTACCTTTGAAATTGAATCAAATAAATTTTGTAATTACATAGCTTTTTTAGCACTAAACAATAAGAATATTTTAATATAAAAAGGTAAATTTAAAATCCTAAATTATTTTTTATCTACTATAATTTTGCATATGAGTTTGACCAACACGATCAAGAACAGCAACTATTTCGGTTGATTTAAAGGGGCTGTTATTTTGTCAATTTTCAATTTTGTAATATCAGCTTTATCAATTTATTTTTTATCAATAATGATTCCCTATTTCATGAAAATAATTACAGTTCCCGATAATACTTACTCATTTGAAAGCACAGCATTAGATGAGGAAATATTTTTAATGTCCTCATTTATAGCTCTTAGTATATGAATTATTCTATTTTTTACAAATTTGTGAATGTTCGTAAGAATAATGGTAGTTAAAACAATTTTAGTTTCCTCTAAATGGAAATGGTTAGCTTTTACTTCTTTCTTTTTATGCGGCAGTTTCATTTTCTCTATTACATTTGTGTTTGTATGGAAAATGATATTAGAGAAAACAAAAAGCATCGAGCTTCAAACTGTGAAGTTGCTGCTGAAAATAAAAAATTTTGACGTTTGTTTCTAAAATGATTGCCACGGTAAATTTAAATACCTATGAAAGTACTCGAGTTTAACTACATTTCGGTTAAAAAGCAAAGAGCCTATAAAAATTACTCGATCTAAGTATATTTGAGCTACGGTTAGGGCCGTTTTATATTGAAGCAGTTTTTAATTTTGAAAAAATTAGCATTTTCCGTGAATATTTTCCATAAAAAATCAAGAAAGATTAATGAAAATAACTTATTTAACCATATTAAAATTAAACATGGTAAGGAAGTTTATAAGCTTAATTCTTATTTATCAAGTATTCTTAATTCACAAGTTG
>NZ_NNCE01000025.1 GCF_002245785.1 Mycoplasma testudineum | reverse complement strand
TACTTACGCTGATAAAGGGTAATTAGAGAATCGAACTTTTCCAATAATTGACCTATTTTTACTTGTTCTTTGAAAAATGGAATATAAAACTTAAAATTTGAATACTCCTTGGCATTCACACCTGGTTGTGCTGAACGCTGCGATGTTATTAATATTTTTTTATCATATTCATCACTAAATGTAATTTGATATACAAATTTTGGAAAGTGTTCCTTTTTTATTCTTAATCTAACTAAGTAGCCTGCAAAATAAACTTTTCCACAAATATCTCTATGAAAATATGATTTTCCGACACTTGCACCGGTATTTGCGAACAAAACATCTCCATATTGTAGTAAATAATCATCAGCACCATTTAGATCAAAATTTGGTGATGTTAATTTGTCAATTTTAAATAATCTCGAGTCATTATCAATATCAGTTATTCTAAGATATTTATTAATTCCATCATACTCAGTTGCAGCTGCTGGAAGTCCGTATTTAAAACTTTCTGACATCTCACCAAAACTATACTGTTCCCAAGT
>NZ_NNCE01000024.1 GCF_002245785.1 Mycoplasma testudineum | reverse complement strand
TAATGATTTCGGACATACCTAAATCTTGTATCTCATTTTCTCTTATAGTTATATTTTTTGACAAAAATTCTTTAAACCGACCAAATGATTTAATAAGAATGTGATTGCTTTCTGTTGATTCCATCACTCTGGTTTTATCAGTATGTGGCGATATGTTCTCAATTATCAATTGATTTTCAAATAGCTTTTTGATAGTGCTGGATGGTAAGCTACTTAGAATTTCCGAATTAGCTATTGTATCTATAAATCCAGAATAAAATAAACCATTATATTTAATATCTAAGCTTTTTACACTTCTCTTTTGAAATTTATATTCTCCATTATTTTCAATAAGTATATGATTGTTATTAAAAATTGCTTTTAAGCCTCTTTTTTCATCCGATGCATCAACTCTATCTAATGATAAAAATCACATTGAAAGTCTATTTGCAATTTCTTCATTAGTTACTATTTTTTCTATTGGATTTTTATCTTTTATTGGTTTTATAACTCTTCCATCTGTATCTGCTGGATTTTTAATTGGATTTTTAATGT
>NZ_NNCE01000023.1 GCF_002245785.1 Mycoplasma testudineum | reverse complement strand
TTTTTCAAAGAACAAGTAAAAATAGGTCAATTATTGGAAAAGTTCGATTCTCTAATTACCCTTTATCAGCGTAAGTATGAGAAACTTGTAAGCATTAAAAAGAGTTTGTTAAGCAAAATGTTTCCGAATGATGGTGAAGTAGTACCAAAAATCCGTTTCAAAGGATTCACTAACGCTTGAGAACGGTATAAATTTGGAAATATTGCAACAAAATTTGAATATGGTCTACCAGCACCCTCAACGGAATATGACGGAATAAATATTTATCTAAGAATTTCAGATATTGATGAAAATTCTAGATTACTTAATATTGATAAATTAGCCTCACCAAAAATAAATTTAAATGGCTTAGATAATTATTTGTTAACCAAGGGAGATATTCTTCTTCCACGTACAGGAAGTGTTAGTAAAACATACATTTATAACGAAAAATACCAAAAAATATACTTTGATGGTCATTTAATTAGACCAAAATTAAATAAAAATTTCTAGGGAGCTAACAAAAATTAACGGTCTTAGCAGAAAGGACCGTTTTTATTATGAAAAAAATGGAAAGCAATTTGATCGA
>NZ_NNCE01000022.1 GCF_002245785.1 Mycoplasma testudineum | reverse complement strand
AATAAATTTGGTTGTTAGTGACACTTCATTAAGTGTTTCTAAAGCAATTAAGGAAGAGTTTAGTGAAACTTTACATCAGACTTGCTTAGTTCATCTTAGAAGAAATTTAGACAAAATTTTAACGACTAAATTTAAGGCATTTGGTTCAAAGATTATTGAACTAATCAAACTTGGAAATCCAAAATTTGTTGATGATGAAATAAGCAGATATCTGCCGCATTCTATTTTTAAAAAAATTAAAAGGATGCTAAAAATTGGTAGTTATTTTACTGTTCCAAAAATTAAAAATTGACAAACTTCACAATATGACCTTTGGTCAACCAATATAATTGAAAGTGCAAATTCTGAATTGAGATTTTTAAAGGGTAAAGCTTATTTTACTGATCCTAAACAGGTCTTGAAAAGAGCAAGTTATAAATTATTAAGTAAAAATTACTAGATTGGTTGCTTCATTCTACAATCTATTTTTTTGTATTGACTAAATGCATAATTTTATGTAATATTTAATTGCTAAGGTAAAAATGAGACTTAATTTTAAGTTTCTAAAAAAAATAAAATTTTAAATCCGTTAATTTTTACTTGCTCCC
>NZ_NNCE01000021.1 GCF_002245785.1 Mycoplasma testudineum | reverse complement strand
CTAAGGTAAAAATGAGACTTAATTTTAAGTTTCTAAAAAAAATAAAATTTTAAATCCGTTAATTTTTACTTGCTCCCTTTTGTATCAATAAACTCTTCCTGAATTTCTAAAATTTCAGAGGTTGTTTTGGCATAGTATTATATTTTTGTATCAATAAACAAAAAGCGAGCTTTTTAAGCCCGCCCCACAGTTTTGGCATAGTATTATATTTTTGTATCAATAAACTCTCAAAATTTAAAAGTCATTTATCTAAAAGTTTTGGCATAGTATTATATTTTTGTATCAATAAACAAGGTTGGTTTGTTCAGCTGTACGAATTGAGTTTTGGCATAGTATTATATTTTTGTATCAATAAACAGTTGCTAAGTTGTTAATATTATTACTGTTGTTTTGGCATAGTATTATATTTTTGTATCAATAAACACAATTATCGAAAAAAATGTTAACGACCTTGTTTTGGCATAGTATTATATTTTTGTATCAATAAACAATTAAGTTTAATTAATGAAGTCAATGCTAGTTTTGGCATAGTATTATATTTTTGTATCAATAAACTTATAAAGACCGAGAAGCGAATCAACTGCAGTTTTGGCATAGTATTATATTTTTGTATCAATAAACCGGAGCCTGAAAATTAGAATTTGAAGGCACGTTTTGGCATAGTATTATATTTTTGTATCAATAAACAAAAACAATGCCATTTGAATTAACGACGACGTTTTGGCATAGTATTATATTTTTGTATCAATAAACTGTTTAAGAGGTATACCGCTAAACGCTTGCGTTTTGGCATAGTATTATATTTTTGTATCAATAAACAAAAAGAGATAAATACATCTTTAAAAAGTTGTTTTGGCATAGTATTATATTTTTGTATCAATAAACAAATTTTCCTAATAATATATCTCTTCTTGTGTTTTGGCATAGTATTATATTTTTGTATCAATAAACCATTATCTAATTCTCGAATTTCTAATAATAGTTTTGGCATAGTATTATATTTTTGTATCAATAAACAGGTTTTGAGCGATATGAAGGTCCTGCTGCGTTTTGGCATAGTATTATATTTTTGTATCAATAAACAAAAGTCATATTTTAGAACCTTATCGTTTAGTTTTGGCATAGTATTATATTTTTGTATCAATAAACAAATTAAAAATATAATTAATAAATTCTTGCGTTTTGTAGTGGTACCTTAAAGTTGGACTAAAAAAATTATATATATTCTAAGGAATGTTGTCTAAAGTTATAAGGCGACAT
>NZ_NNCE01000020.1 GCF_002245785.1 Mycoplasma testudineum | reverse complement strand
TCTTTGGTCTTTGATTATTTTTATCTTATTGTCGAGAATAATTTTTAGTTTTGCCTTATTATCATTAAAAACTTTTGAACCTTTAATTAAGTAATCTGAAAATTTTTTATTTAAAATAAGATCGTTAATCGGTTTTAGCATTATTTTATCTTTTCCTACCATTGTAAATAGTTGGTTTTCTTTACTAATCCGAATTGATATTTTAGAACCATGTACCGCAGTGACTCTATCGCCTTTTTCGTCGTAGAATCCGAATGTTTCACCCGATATGGAAACAATGTTGTTGCGGCAAACACGAGTTATAGCGATTGACACACCATGATAATCATCAGGTAAATTTCTTTTTTCGGTGATAATCATTGGTGTTTTTTTATTCAATGAATTCATGTATTCTAAAACTTTTTCACGATTTTGGTTGTAAGCTTCAATAGTTGTAATGTTATTTATTGACAAAAAAATTGGTAGACTTTGTTGTCAAGAATTTCAACTATTTTCAATAACTGGCTTATTTGTAGGATGAGATTTAGCAATTACAGTAATGCCCATTTTTTCTAATTGAGCCCTTATTTGAGTTACTGAACCTGGAACGTGACTCTCCAAAAGGCTTATTCTATCTATTCTTATTTCAGCTGGAAGGCCATATTTGTCAAATATGTCACATAAAACATTAATGTATCCTTGTGCATTTTCAAATTTAGTCATATATGTTG
Source organism: Mycoplasma testudineum (assembly GCF_002245785.1). GTDB lineage: Bacteria > Bacillota_I > Bacilli_A > Mycoplasmatales > Metamycoplasmataceae > Mycoplasmopsis_B > Mycoplasmopsis_B testudinea. Next base: position 749 of record NZ_NNCE01000020.1, on the reverse strand, counting down.
CAATAGTATTACCGCTAGCATAATCAACTACATTAACTAAAGATGTTTTTTCATTTGTATTTAAATAGTAGTCAATACTACCATCAATTTCAATTCTATAATAATGTTGTATTAACATATTTTTCAAACTAGTTACAAGTAACATTTTTTTCTTAACCGGAATTGATTCAATGTATTTTTCGAAAGTTAAATTTTTAACGAAATAATAATTTGATTTTTCAAATTCATGAATATCACTTTCATACCTTTTTGCTTTTCTAATTTTATTTTTAGAAGTCCTTCACATTCTTGGATAGTAAATTCCAAAATGAATTAATGCTTTAGCAACTTTTCTGCGCATTGATTCATCATAATCGGGATGATTTCTACAAAAAACTATCGGAGTTAACCGAGTGTTTGCACTTCGTCCCAAATTATGATCAGTAACCATTTGCTTATAATCTTTAACAATTTTTTTATAAAAATCTAATTTGTACATTCCTCTTTTTTTCGAGTTTCCATGAAATAAATTAATTGGTTCTTTTTTTGAAAGCAACCGCCGGTATCTTTCTACTTTAGATATCGAAACTTTTAATTCTTTTGAAATGTCACCAGTTTTTCAATCCCAAAATTGTTCAATAAAAGATAATGCATTCTTTTTTAATAAAGATTTTGAAATTCTCGCTGATTGCAAGTGTTCTCTAACTGTTAATTTTTTCATTTATAAATTTTACTCACTTTCACCCTTTAAAATAAAACAGTCGCTTTCA
>NZ_NNCE01000001.1:12623-185768 GCF_002245785.1 Mycoplasma testudineum | reverse complement strand
TCATACTCAGTTGCAGCTGCTGGAAGTCCGTATTTAAAACTTTCTGACATCTCACCAAAACTATACTGTTCCCAAGTATTAATGCAAAATTTATATAAATTACAAAACCTAAGTTAAAAATTGAAAAGTAGCATTTTGGTAAATAATTTGCAAAATCAAATGATTATCCTTCTTTAGAAATAAAACATATCATAATTCGAATTATTAAATTTGAAAATTATTTTCCACTTTTATTACGTTCTATATTCTTTTTATCCACATTTTTTCAAAATAAATGCAAATAAATACCGCTAAATAGGACAAATATATAATTTTATGGCCTTTATTGATTAATAATGGCCAATCATATTAAAGGAGGAAATATGTATACACCTCAGAAGGCAGAATTTTTTGTTGCAGACTGAGTCGTTATTGCTTTATATTTAGCTGTAGTATTTGGAATTGGAATATTTGCTTATTTTTGAAATAAAAGAAAAAAACAATCTGATTCAAAAAGCTTTTTTACAGGTGGTGGTAAAACCCCTGGTTGGGTAATAGGTTTTTCAGTTTGAGCTACCACGCTTAGTTCACTAACGTATTTTGCTACACCAGGTTTAGCTTTTGGTACTGGTTGAATGTGAGCAGCTGCGCAATTAACTATTTTATTTTTTACACCTATAGTTATTAAATGAATAGTGCCTTTTTATCGAAGAATGAAACAAAATACAGCCTATGCTTATATTGGTGCACGTTTTCATAAATCTATTAGAATGATAACTAGTGCTGCATTTATTGTTTTTCACTTATTTAGAATGGGAATCGTTTTATATATTCCGGTAGTAGCTATTGCTAATTTTATCGATTTTGATATTTACTTATTAATTGCTATAGTAGGAATACTCGTAGTTTTATCTACTGTAATAGGTGGAATGAAAGCTGTTTTATGATCTGATGCTATTCAAGGAATAGTATTACTAAGCGGAATAGTAGTAGTTGTTATTGTAGCAATGGTTAATACTAATTGAAGTAATGCACAAAGCCCGCGCTTTATTGATGAACAATCATTTAGTGTGTCATTTGCATTATCAGGCGGTATCTTCTTTATTTTTATATCTAATTACATAAGTACAATTAATCAATATCTAAGTTCACAAGATGTAGTACAAAGATATAAATCTAATAAAGAAACAGGGAAAATTAATAAAAGTTTATGAATTAATCTAGGTTTAGCTTTTATTACAATTCTATTTTTCTACGGTGCAGGTTCAGCACTATTTGCATATTACACTTCACTTGGAGCTAATCCAACTGTTGCTGAAGTAATTCATGGTAATGATACAACACTTAAACCTGGATCTAATTTACTAATGCCATACTTTATACTTTCGGTGCTTCCGGCTGGTTTATCTGGTTTATTAATAGCGGGTGTATTAGCCGCGAGCCAATCGACGATTTCATCTTCATTATCAGCTCTATCTAATGCAGTATTAGTTGATTTTGTACAGCTTATTTTCCCTTCATGATCAACAACAAGTTTGACTGATGCTAAAAAAGATAAAAAAGTTTTAATTTTTTCACAAATTATTGTCGCCATTACCGGAATTATTGGTATAGCAATTGCAATGCTATTTGCTTATACTGGTCAAGGTGATTTTGTAAGATACTTCTTAGGAATAGTAGGATTAATTGCAACACCAACAGCTGGAGTATTTGTACTTGGTATGTTTACAAAACGGACAAACTGAATTGGTGGTTTAACTGGATTGTTAACAGGATTTGCAATATCTATTGCATTTTGAGTGCCAACACAAAACTTTATCCCAATTAATTCAAGGTTACTACTTGCTCCAGAAATATGGACTTGAATTCCTTTTGTTGCAACAACTTTAGTAGGATATTCAATTTCTCTGATCATGGAAAAATTCATACCACAATCAATTTATGTTAAAAATAATAATAAAATTAATTTAAATATTTGAAATACAACAAGTGAATTCAAAAAAATTATTTTACTTGAAAAAGAATATTCAAAACTAGCTTCAAGTAAGAAAAATATCTCTAATAATAAAGAAAGAATTGATAAACTTTCAAAAGAAATTGATATTTTGAATTACAAAGTTTCTCAGCAAATTATTGAATAATCACTTATAAATCTTATCAACTCAAAAACACTCATTTTAGGAGTGTTTTTTTACACTATTGAATGTACAAACAAACGATTAATAAAAATAAATCTGCGTTTTTTCATTTAAGACTAATTTTTTGCATTAAATATTAGGAGGACCAAATTGGAAAAACAAAACTAAAAGAAGCAACTAAATTCGATGAATTTATCAAAAATCACAATATCGGAGAAAAGGTAGAGATTAATTCAAGACAAAAGTGAATTGAATTTTATTCTTGACACGATAAAACAATAATTTTGGAAATCATGAAGAATTATATTGTCAAAGTCGCTAATTTATTTAGTTATAATCATATTGATATGAAAAAAATGAATTTCGAAGACACCATTTTAGCAGCTTTAAGTGATATTAAAAAAGATATTTCTGAAATGAAAGCCGATATTTCCGATATGAAAATAGACATTTCGGAGTTAAAAATTAGGGTGAACAATTTAGAAAATGACGTTTCTTCATTGAAAGAAATGCAAAAAGATGTAAATATCTTTAAGAAATTTCATAATTTATAAATACAGTAATTGTAGAATTGACTACTAATATAAGACTATAAAGAATCCTTTTGATTGCAAACTTTATAGCTAAACAACTAAATTTCCTATTATTACAATTATTAATAAAAATAAATATGCGTTTTTTCATTTAAGACTAAAGCTAGTTGAATTTTATTCTTGACACGATAAAAAATAATTTCGAAAATTTTGGACCGTTATATTGTTAAAGTCAATAATTTATTTAGTTATAATCATATTAATATGAAAAAAATGAATTTCGAAGATACCGTTTTAGCAGCTTTAACTGATATCAAAAAAGATATTTCCGAAATAAAAATTAGGGTGAACAATTTAGAAAATGACGTCTCTTCGTTGAAAGAAATGCAAAAAGATGTCAATATTCTAAAGAAATTTCATAATTTATAAATACGGTAATTTTAAATTAACTATTAATTTATGTCAATTGAATATATTTTGGCTAGAAATATTGTTTTATCTGCGTATATATAAATTAATCAATTTATGTATACGTGACAAAATAGACCAATTTTATCACTTAAAATGTAATAACAAATTATAAGTTGCATAATACTTAAATTTGCCTGTTTAATATTTCTGTCAATCTAAATTTAATGTATTTTTTGTTTACTTGAACTTTAATCTAATTTTCTTATAGATTAACTCACCATTGGAAAAATTTTGTTCATAAACAACATTAATCATAAATAAATTTTGTTCTATTTTTATGACATCTATTAAACTATATCCGAATGTTTGACTATTTAAAGAATATATTTCGGTGATGCTATTTAATTCAAAATCTTTTATCATTCATATTTTGCCTTCATTTCGACCGTTAGAGCCTGATGTAATTAATAAGTAGTGAGAATTTAAATATGTAAAATTAGCTATGCCTTGTAATACTGATGAATTATATTCATTTAATATTATTGAAGAAATTCCGACCTCGTCTGTATTGCCTGAAATTGAATTTCAGGTTTTGCCACCATCAATCGATTTAGATAAGCTTAATGTATTTGAACCCATTCTTCTTAAAATTGCTACTAATACACCGTTTTGTAATTCTGTAACATCAAATTCAGTAATTCTTGATTTTGGCCCGCCAATGAATTCGCTAGTTTGTCAAGTATTGCCGTAATCATCGCTATAAATAGTAATTGCACCAAGACTTGAAGCATCATTCGTAAAGTATGCCTTAAAAATTAACCTATTTTTAGAATTCCCATTTTGATATTTGAGTTTTAGAGCTTTTCCAGGACCGTTTAATACTAGATTTGCTCCTATATTTTTATAATTTTCTAATCATGGATTAATAAAGCATATAAATTCAATTTGTGATGTTTGAATATTAAATTTAAAAAAAGATAAATAATTTGTTGATAAAGCACGATATCTTAAGCCTGAATCATTTTTACTAAAATTAGCACCAGAAAAGAAACTAATGTTCAAGTCAATAAATTCATTACTATCATTTTTAATATAAAAATTTCCTTTAAACTTTGATTCAATATTGTCAAATTGAAAAATTAAAAACAAATTTATTTTTATTAAATTAAGTTTTTCAGAATTCAAATTTTGAAAATTTATTTTTTTATTTTTATCAGTAAATCCTTGATATGTGAAGTGTCCTTTTTGTGAACTTACCATTTTCATAAAAATGTAGTTTTCATTTTCTAAATCTTCAACTATTAAATACTCTTTGTAAAAGCCAAAATTTTGATTTTCACTAGTAACAAAGTAATTTAATGTCTTAGAAAAAATGCCGGCACCTCCTGGGAAAAAGTCCGCCATAAAATATATGTAGCCATCAACTTCATTTGTTAAAGATAAGTCAATAATACTTTGTGGTTTATCATCTGAGTAACTATTTATCTTAATAAAAGTTTTTAAATCTGATATTTTGCCATTGTTATTTTTTAATTTATATACCTGATCTATGTTTGTATAAGGTGCATCTAGATTATTTAAAAACCTACGATCACAATTAAATAGAATTTGTCCATCTTTTAATAACGACATACTTGGAATTCTAAAACCGCCCTTAAAATTTTCATCTTTTTTAAAAATAATATTTTCTTCAAGTTCACTTATTTCAATTCCTAAATTTGATATATCTTTATTGACTGTATGTCCCTTATTAATATAAATATCAAAAAATATCAATTGTTCGCTTTTAATTTCATCGATGTAAGTTTTAAGTTCTAAAACTATTCCTATATTTGATCTTTTGCAATCTATTCCTAAGATTTGTAAATTATTTATTAGAATCTTCAACCCTGCTTTTAATTCTTCTCTTAGATTTATAAAATTTTCTAATGTTTCTAAAAAATCATTATGTTCCTTGTAATGAGTCAAAATTAAATTTTCTATATTTCTGTAAACAGAATATTTATTTTTAAGTGAAAAATTATCATTATCAATTAAATTTTTTATATTTTGTTTTAGAATCTCAAAATCATTTAATTTCATCGAAAGCCTTTCAGTAGGAAAACATATTTAAATCACACCAAATGTAATAATTTTAGAAATTTAAATTATCTTGTTTTTTTCTAAATAGTGCGGCACTCCCTGCTTTCTTGAAGACAGAGTACGATGATTTGTTGCAGCTAACGCTTCAGGAAAAGCATCTTCCACTGCAACACCTATTCCTGATTTACTTAAAAGTTCTACATCATTTTTGCCATCACCAAATGAAATAATATCTTTTGTAGAAATATTTAATTTATCGGCTAATCATTTAAGTGAGTCAAATTTATTTATATTAGGTCTAGTTATAAATCAAACTTGATCCGTTCAAATCGTATTCATAGCTAATTTATTATTACCATTTTTTTCAAGTCATTTTTTAGTATCTTCTAAAAATGATTTATTCCCATGGGTAATAACAATTAAAGAAATGCGTTCCTTGTTTACCTTATTGACAAAATCTTTTATTTCTAAAATTAACTCAGGATTAGATTTTGTAAAATCCCTTTCTAGAGAATGTCCATCTGGTGATAAAAAAAAGTGCATATCATCAATAACATTTAAACCTGTACCAGGATGTTTATCGTTTACTCAATTTATAAATTCATTGGTTAAATCAAAATCTAAATTTGATATTTGTAGAAAGTCGTTTTTTGATACATCATAAATAAATGAACCGTTTCCTCCAACTAAATAATCTATGTTTTTGATTTGATTTATCAAATGAATACTTGTTATAAATTCACGACCAGTTGCTAAAGTGTTAATTAACCCTTTTTCTTTTGTTTTTTTAAAGGCTTCAATAACTTTAGGGTGAAATGTTTTATCACCAGTAGGTAATATAGTGCGATCGATATCGCTCACAATCATTTTAATATTTTTCATTTTTTATCCTTTTCTATTTAAATAATAAAATAAACTCTCAAAATGAGAGCTTAATTACTTATCTTTTTTTGCAATAGCATCAAAAGTTGCCATAACTTTTGAAACTTGTGCTAAATCGGGCGGGATAATTATTTTTGTTGCATTTCCATTAGCTAGTGAATCAATTTTATCTAAAGCAATTCACTGCAAGACTTTTTCATCTACACCTGCTTTTGCAAGTAGTTCAACATATTGTTTTCTAGCTTGTCCTTCAAGAATCATTTTTTCTTTATTAGCTTCAGCTTCAAGAACTATTCTTTCTTTATTGGCACTAGCTATTTTAACCATAGCCTCACTATCACCTTCTGCACGTGCTATTTTAGCTGTTTTATAACCTTGTGCTTCTGTTATAATCGCTTGTTTATCTCTTTCTGCTTGTAATAGTTTTTCCATTGATTGCAAAATTGTTGGTGGAGGTGTTATTTCTTTAAGTTCAACTCTATTTACTTTAACTCCTCAAGCATCACTAGCTTCATCTAAGATTTGAGTTAACTCACCATTAATTCTATTTCTACTTGTTAAAGTTTCGTCAACTGTTACATTTCCTAGGAAATTTCTTAAAGTTGTAGCAACTAAATTTTCAATAGCTAAAATAGCACTTTCAACTCCATAAAAGTATTTTTGACTATCCATAATTTGCATGTATGTAACTGTGTTAACTTTCATAGTAACGTTATCTTTAGTTATTACATTTTGACTTGGAAAATCAATAACCTTTTCTCTTAATGTTTCTCTAAGTACAATTTTATCTACAAATGGAACTAAAAAGTGAATTCCACCTTTTCATGTTTTAAGATATTTTCCTAATCTTTCAACAATATAAAAGTTTGCTTGTGGGACAACTTTAACTGATATTGCTATTAAAATAATTTCTAAAAGAAGGACTAATACTAAAATTACTATTCCTATTATTGCGCCTATATCCATTATTTCTCCTTAATTCCTGAAACTAGTAATGTACTACCTCTTATTGCTTCAACTTTTACTACTGAACCTTGTTCAATATTTATATTTTCATTATTTGGCAATACTTGGTAAAGTACTCCATTATTGCTTATTTTACCGTGTTTAAGTACTTTGTCATTGTTACTAGTTGATTCTAATAATTTAAATTGTTTACCAATCATAGCATCATCAAAATCAATTTTAACATTATCTTTTGCTTGTTTATTCTTGATATATTTATATAACGTAAAGTATAGAATTATCCAGATTGCAAAAAAGAGAATTACTTCAATAACTATCATCACAATTACAACTGTATCGACTTCATTAGTTCTATAAGAAAGAGCCATAATGAAACTAATAATTATTGATGGTATTAGTGCTAATGTAGTTATAAGTGTTACGAAATTATTGGTAAAAATTTCAATAGATAATGCAACTATTGCAAATACACCTAAAACTATTAATATTATTCATTGTGCGTTTATAATTATATTATAAAAAAATATACATAAAAGATGATAAAAAACCGCTATAAAGCGGTCTATTTAGCTTATTAAGATTTTTTTGAAATCTTGTTTTTGAAAATAATATTGTATATTTCTGAATAATCTTTTACAGGAATATATTCAATTTCTGCTTTTACTTCATCTGGTACTTCAACTAAATCTTTGACATTATCAAATGGTATAAAAACAGTTTTAATTCCAAATTTATGAGATGCAATTGATTTTTCTTTTAATCCACCAATTGGTAACACTTTACCTCTTAGTGTGATTTCACCTGTCATTCCAATTTTTTGGTTTACAGCACGCTTTGTTAAAGCCGAAACTAAAGCAGTTGTGAAAGTAACACCAGCACTTGGGCCATCTTTGGGTATAGCACCTGCAGGAACGTGAATATGAATATCAAATTCATCTCAATTAAATGATTCCGGAATATCAAATTCTTTACTGTTTGTTCTAACATAAGAAATAGCAGCTTGAGCAGATTCTTGCATTACATCTTTAAGTTGCCCAGTTAAAATTGTTTTACCTTTACCTTTATATAAGTTAACTTCAATTTTTAATGTGCTACCACCATAAGAAGTATAGGCCAGACCATTTACTGAACCAATTTGTGGTTCTTTATCATTTAGTTCATCACTAAATTTATGAACACCAAGTAAATCAAATGCTATATCTTCGGTAATAACAAATTTATCTTCTTCTTTAAGTTCATTGCTTAAGATTTTTACTACTATTTTACGAGCAAGTTTGTCTAAAACTCTTCTTAGATTTCTTACACCAGCTTCCAAAGTGTAATGATTAATGATGTATTTAATAACTTCATCATCAATTATGAAATTGTTTTCATTTAATGAAACATCTTTAATTACTTTAGAAATCAAGTGTTTTCTAGCTATTTCAACTTTTTCTAAAAGTGTATATGAAGAAAGATTAATTATTTCAACCCTGTCAATTAATGGAGCAGGAATATTTTCATAATAATTTGCTGTAGCTATAAAAAGAACTTTTGATAAATCATATTCATGTTCTAAGTAATGATCTTGGAATTTGTGATTTTGTTCTGGATCTAAAACTTCAAGCATAGCAGAAGCAGGATCACCTTTATATGATGAAGCCATTTTATCAATTTCATCTAATAAGATCACAGGATTTGATACACCAGCGCGTTTAATTCCGGCAATAATTTTTCCAGGTAAAGCACCCACGTATGTTCTTCTATGACCGCGAATTTCGCTTTCATCTTTAACTCCACCAAGTGAAATTTTAACAAACTTTTTATTTAGTGAATCTGCTATTGATTTAGCTAGTGATGTCTTACCAGTACCTGGCGGACCTACTAATGTAAGAATAGGAACATTTTTAATTGTTTTCAATTCATATTCATCTTCAGATTCATGGAAAAGATTTAAATCAAGATCATGTTTTTTGTCATATTGCAAAATATTCTTTTTATCTTCGTTATGTTTTTCATTATTAACCATAACCGCAATATATTCAAGCACTCTTTCTTTAACTTCTTTTAATCCGTAATGCCCTTTATCAAGAACTTTTTCGGTTTCTTTTATATCTAAACTATCTTTAGATATTTTTCTTCAAGGCAATTCATTTAGTATATCAACATAATTTCTTGCAATATTAGCATCTGGTGAAGAAGGCATCATGTTTTTTATTTTAGATTTTTCATTTGCTATAAGTTTTGCTACAGATTTTGGAAATCTTTGTTTTTCGACTTTGTTATCTACATCTTTCTTTTTATCATCTGAATAATTTATACCTATAGTTTCTTCAACATCATCTAATTCTTTTTGAATTTGCTTCATTTTTTCACGAAGTAAAAACTCTTTTTGCTGTTGATTAAGCATTTGACGCAATCTTGTTTCAATTTCTTTTTCAAGTGTTTTTTCTTGATTCTTTAATGATCAAAGATCAATTACTTGCTCAGCCATAAAGTTGTAATCAAGTTGAGATGAAATTTCTTTTATCATTCTTTTATTAGTACCGCTAAGAATATTCAAAATGTTATTAATTAAATATAAAGGGTGATTGTAAATATCAAATTCACTTAATTCTTTTTCGATATTTTTTTCTCCAATTGGTTCTAATCATGAAGAAACTGAATTTTCAAGTATTTGTTGTTTCTCTTTTAGTTCTGTTTTGAAATTCTTTCACTTGTGAATTGTTAAAGGATCAATATCTAAATCAGTTTCTTCAGTAAATTTACTTAAAGTATTATGATAAGCTCATGCTTTCATGTCATCACTAACTTTAATTCCAAAATTTTTATATTCTGCTAGGATATTTAAATCAGCATTAGTTTCTGTAGGTAATATTGATTTGATCTTAATTCTTTTAAAAGGAACAAATGTAATTTTTTTAACATTTTTACTTGATCCTTCAGTTATTTTTTTGATATATGCTAAATAAGCAATTTCTTCGATGTTATCAACTGATTTTAATCTATCTATCTCTTCATTAATATAGTGTGATAAAATAACAATATTATAATATTCACTTGTAGCTAATTTAATTGCTTCAAGACTATCTTTGTGACTAATACTAATTTCGTTCGGTATAAATAATAAAGTTGTTTCGTTTCTTAGAGCTATTATTGGTTTTATCATATCTGCCTCCGATATTCCTATTTTCAATTAATATTACTATTATAGGGTAAAAAATTAGCACTCTACTAATTTAAGTGCTAATTTTTTTATAAATAAATTCCTTTGTCTAAGTCAAATCTTTGTCCTGTTTTTTTATAAGTTAATATAAATAAAAAGGCAACAACAGTCGAAATACCAAATTGAATTAAATTAAAAGTTATGTATAAACTATAACTAGCTGCATAATAATTTGGTATATAAAAGAAAAATACTCTTAATGCATCGTTTTGATTATAAGTTCTTACTATTGTACTTAAAGATGCATCTTCAATCATTCTAAATAAATTAAAATAAATAGCATTAAAAATAAATGTATTCAATGTAGACATAAACAAGGTAGTAATTATTGTTGCTAAAACTAAATATAAAATAATTTCATAGTATTTTAATTCTTTTAACATGTCGTTTACAACAAATTTAGTTTTTTTAAGCTTGTTATTTTTACTTTTAATTAAAAATGCAACATTTAGAATTAAATAAAATAGTGTTATAAAAGTTAAAAATGCTATAAAAACTAATAGATGTCCAATCATCCCAATGGCATGATAACTCCCGTTAAAAGATGGACCAATTGCTAATTTTAATATTAATAACAAAAATCCAAATGGATATCCTGCTACTACAATGGTAATTAAAATAAAAATTATTGAAATATCTATATTTAAAAAGTTAAATACTCCACTAAGGGTAGCTAAAAAACTAAAAAGCAACACTAAAGTTAGCATTAAGGCGCTAAAAACCATTTTTTTAACTAAAACAACGTTGGAAGTTGATTTTTTAAAATTGATAATTTTATTTTTAAATTTGGAAAGTTTATTTTTAAATGATATCTTAATCGTATCATTTTTTTCTTTAATCTGATTTTGCATAACTATAATATTAACATTTTGCTACGTATTTTAAAATCTTTCAAATTTTTTTGAAAAAACTAAAAAAACATATTTTTTTGTGCTATAAACTTAATTTTTTCTAAAATCTCTTAATTATAAATTGCTTCAAATTTATAATTAAAATTACAAAGATCTTGTTTATTAAACATTAAATAAAATACTGCTTAACTATTATAATATTAATGGATACGGGGGTGTAATGGCTTCGACATCCATGGTTGTATTAATAATGCAGTAGTGTGGTAGACTATAATTACTACTAGGCTTCATACAAATGGAAACCAAAAACAAGAAGAAGAATTTGCTTACAATGATTTATTTGTAGCACAAAGTCTTCAAAACCAACCAAACCTATTGTTTGCTTAAGATATAGCACATAGTCTTCTTTCTAAAAGGCTCATTTAGAAAAGAAGTCGTTCGAGCCTCGTTAGTTTGATGTAGATTAATAACTAATTAAACTCAATCTATCTAAAATTGATTTTTTTAGAATGTATTTAAAACAATTTTAGTATCAAAAATCATTCTAAACTGTAGATTTATTAATAATGATTGTGGCTGGACCCGGGTTCGACTCCCGGCATCTCCACCATTTTTTTTATTTTTAAAATTTATGATTTTTAGTTTTAAATTTTGAAAATAAAAAATTGATTGATTGAGATTAAAATAGATATTTAAATTGTTTAATTAGCCATTTAGTTTTATATTCTATGAATCTTTTTAAATAATGTTAAGTTATAATAAACGTAATTGTTTTGGAGGAAAAAATGGAAACTAAATTTATTTTCGTAACAGGTGGAGTTATATCTGGTTTAGGTAAAGGTATATCAGCTGCTTCAATTGGTAATATTTTAAGAGCAAGAGGATATTCATTATTTGTCTTAAAACTTGATCCCTATTTAAATATTGACCCAGGAGTAATGTCTCCTTATGAACATGGAGAAGTTTACGTTACTGAAGATGGTGGAGAAACTGATTTGGATTTAGGTCATTACGAAAGATTTATTGATGTTAATTTATCAAAAGATAGTAACTGAACCAGCGGCAGAATATATCAACGACTTTTTTCAAAAGAAAGAGATGGTATTTACGGCGGTAAAACTGTTCAAACAATTCCGCATTTAACTAATGAAATTATCAACATTATTCAAAGCACAGCTCAAAATCATAAACCTGATTTTATGATAGTTGAAGTAGGTGGTACTGTTGGAGATATTGAAAGCGATCCATTCATTTATGCAATTGCAAAAATGAAGATTAAAAATCCAGAACAAATCTTTTTAGCTCACGTTACATATGTGCCTCATTTAAAAGCAAGTAATGAATTTAAATCAAAACCAACTCAAAATTCCTTATCGACATTAAGATCTTTTGGAATTAAACCTGATTTAGTTTTATTAAGAAATGAAAATTTAGTACCTCATGAAATTGTTTCTAAAATTGCTGCTAAAGCAACTTTAGAAAATGATGAAGTTATTTCGGTTCCTGATTTAGAAAACATTTATTATGCACCTTTATATTATGAAAAAGAAAATGCTGCTAAAATCATTGAAAAATACTTTAATTTAGAAATTAGAAAAGGTGATTTTTATCATTGAAACAAATTCGTTGAATTAATTTATAAACCTAAAAAATACAGTGTCAAATTACTGATGGTAGGAAAATACATTGAATTTTTAGATGCGTATAAATCAATTATTGAAGCATTCAAAGTAGCTGCATATCATGAAAACGTTGAATTAATTTTAGAATGAAAAGATGCTGCAAAAATAGTAGATGAAGATATTACAAATTCATTTAAACGTTTCGATGGAGTAGTAATTTTGCCTGGCTTTGGAAAAAGAGGTTTTGAAGGTAAAGTAAAAACAGCTATTCATACTAGAGAAAATAAAATTCCTACTTTAGGAATATGTTTAGGAATGCAAGCAATGACAGTAGCTCAAGCAAGATTAAAAGGTTTTTCAACTGCAACAAGTGCTGAATTTGCAGGTACATTTAAAGAAAATGAAATTTATGTTTTAGACATACTAAAAGGAAAACAAAAAGATAAAAATCTTGGCGGAACATTACGTTTAGGTGATTATCCAGTTGAACTTGAAAAAGATTCTTTAGCACGAAAAATTTATGGTCATGATTCAATTGTTGAAAGACATAGACATCGCTATGAAGTGTCAGAAGAATTTAGAAAAAAATTAGAAGATGATAATTTTAAATTTAGCGGAATTTATCCAGAAAAAGGATTAGCAGAAATTGCTGAAGTTAAAAATCATCCATTCTATTTAGGAACACAATTCCATCCAGAATTTACAAATAGACCATTAAAAGGACATCCACTATTTAAAAGCTTTATTAAGAAAATAGTTGAAATAAAAAAAGGAGAATAAATATGAACTATAAAGATAGTCTTAATATGTTCACGACAGATTTTGAAATGCGGGCCAATTTAAAAGATAAAGAGCCCGTATTTAGAAAATTTTGATTAGATAAAGAAGTTTATAATAAAAAATTACAACAAAATAAAGGCAATGAAAGCTTCATTCTTCATGATGGACCTCCATATGCAAATGGCGATTTGCATATCGGACATGCTTTAAATAAAATTTTAAAAGACATAATCGTTAGATATAAAAATCTTAAAGGTTTTTACAGTCCATATGTACCTGGCTGAGATATGCATGGTTTACCTATCGAACATAAAATGTTGCAACAATTAAATAAAAAGCATACCGAAATAGATGTAGTTGAACTTAGAAAACAAGCAGCTAAATATGCTGAAGAACAATTATTAATTCAAAAAGCTCAATTCCAAGAATTGCAAATGTTTTCTGATTTTAAAGAAATCTATCGAACGATTGATCCAAAATTTGAAGCAGAACAATTACGTTTATTTAAAAAAATGGCATTAGATGGTTTAGTTTATAAAGGTCTAAAACCTGTTTATTGATCTACTTCATCATTATCAGCTTTAGCAGAAGCTGAAGTAGTTTATAAAGATAAAAAATCACCTTCAATTTATGTTGCTTATGAATTTAATTCTAAAAATGATTATATAAATCCAAAAGATAATTTAGTAATTTGAACAACTACACCTTGAACAGTTATAGCTAATTCAGGTGTTGCAATTGGTGTAGATATTGATTATGTAAAATTAAATCATAATAATCAATTTTACGTAATTGCTAAAGATTTAGTTGAGAATTTAGTGCAAATATTCAATTTTGAATCATTTGAAATTGTTAATAAATTTAAAGGTAAAGATTTGCTAAATCTTACTTACAAACAACCATTTAATAATACTAAAAATCACCCTAAAATCGTAGCAGCAGATTTTGTAGATGTTAGTTCTGGAACAGGATTAGTTCATATGGCTCCTATGTTTGGTGAAGATGATTTTCAAATTGGAAAAATAAATAATCTTGAAGAAATAATGCACGTTGATGATGATGGAACAATTAATAAACATGGTGCTCAGTTTGTTGGAATGAATTATGAAGATGCAAATAAAGAAGTATCTAATCAATTAGAAAAAGAAGGTAAATTAATCGCTTTTAAATGATATAAACATAGTTATCCTCATGATTGAAGAACTGATAAACCAATTATTTTTAGAGGTACACCGCAATGATTTGTTGATATAGCAAAAATTAAAGAAGGAATGCTAAAAACAATCGATACAGTTCAAAGTTATCCACAATGAGTAATAAAAAGGCTTTCAGAAATGATTGCAAAAAGAGGACCTTGAACAATCAGTAGACAACGTAGTTGAGGTGTACCAATTCCTGTTTTTTACAATGAAAATGATGAAGTAATAAACAATGCAGAAATCTATGATTATGTAATTGATTTAGTTACTAAACAAGGTACAGATATTTGATTTGAATGAACTACTGACCAGTTATTACCAGAAAAATATCGAAACAAAAATTACAAACAAGAAAAATCAATTATGGACGTTTGATTTGATTCAGGTTCAACAAATTTAGGTGTAAAAATACAAGGTCAGCCAGAAGATGAAAATGAAACTCCTTTTGATATGTATTTAGAAGGAACAGATCAGTTCAGAGGATGATTTAATTCAAGTATGATTAATTCATATGTTTTTAGAAAAAAATCACCATATAAATTTTTACTAGCTCACGGTTTTGTACTTGATGGTAAAAATGAAAAAATGTCAAAATCAAAAGGAAATGTAATTTTACCTAGTCAAGTAATTAATGAATTAGGTGCAGATGTTTTACGTTTATGAGTTGCTAGTGTTGAATATACAAGTGATGTTTCAATTAGTAATGAAATATTAAAACAAGTAGCTGAAATGTATCGTAAGATCAGAAATACAATCCGTTTTATGTTAAGTAATATTGTTGAATTTGAATACGATTCAAAATTAGAATTAACAAAACTTAATAAATTAATGTTCTTGCGTTTAGAATCATTAAAAGCTAAAGTGTCTAATGCTTTTGAAAATTACAATTTTAATTTAGCTGTTAAATTAATTAATAATTTTATAGTTGATTTATCTGGATATTATTTATCTTATTCAAAAGACATACTTTATGCTGATTCACTTAAGTCAAATTCTAGATTGCAAATCCAAACTGTTATATATTTAATTCTTGATTATCTACTAGTGGCATTATCACCAATTTTACCAACAACTACAGAAGAAGCATTTCAAGTATTTAATAAAACAAATAAAGCAGAATCAGTACATTTACAATCGTGAATGGATGCTGAAGAAAATAATGAAGATTTAGAAGGTTCATGAAAATCTTTTTTTGAAGCTAAAGAAACTGTTTATAAATTAATTGAAGAAAAAATTGCTGCCAAAGAAATTAAAAGAGCTAATGAAGCTACAATTTATATGCCAAAATTAGATTTAGATTTATCTGAAGCAGAATTAGCACAAATGCTAATTGTATCTAAAGTAGTATTTAGTGATAATTTTGAAGTAGTTTTAGAATCAACCATAAAATGTCCTAGATGTTGAAATCACCATCAAGATCAAAATGAAGATTCATTATGTAATCGTTGTTCAAGTGTGGTAAAACATGCTTAAATCAAGTATTAAAAATACTTTGATTTTTAAATATTCTTCTACAAACGAAGAAGAAGGAAAAATTGATAATGAGCAATTAGAAAATGAAAATTTAGATGAAAATCCAGAAATTGAAAATAACGATAACGGATCAATAAAATCTTTTGTTATTAAATATTGAAAAATTTTTAAAAAATGAAATTTAAATCACATAAAGGAACATTCAAAGTTAATAATAATTTCTTATGCAGTTATCTTACTAACATTAGGTGCATTTTTAACATTCGATTTAGTTACAAAACATGTTGGTTTTAATTTTGCAGATGAACAAATTAATGGCAGATATTTAGGTACTTGAGAATTTGCTCGTAGAGTAACAGGTGGAAGCGGTAATGAGTTTGTAATTTATTGGGGTAACTTTCTTGGATTTAGGTCAATAATGAATTATGGTGTAACTGTAGCTGGCAGTTCTGAAATTAATGTTGATGGAATTCATGCCTTAAGTTTAATAGCTACTATATTCATTTTAATATCAATTTATTTTTACCCTTGTATTAAAAAAACTGATTATTTTAGAGTAGCTGCTTTAGGAATTTTAGTAGCTGGAGTATTAGGAAATACAGTTGATAGATTTGCTTTTGGTGCAGTTAGAGACTTTTTATTTACACCATATACTCAAAATAGTTCTAATACATTTTTCAGTGGTACATTCAACTTTGCCGACACATTTATAATTGTAGGAATTATTTCCTTTGTTATTTCAATGATTGCACTTTATTTTGTTAATCGTGAGAAAAAAGATAAAGACGATAATAATAACTATCAGGTATTTGAATACTAATTAGGATCTCCAATTTTGGAGATTTTTTATATATTAATATAATTTTAAAAATCCTAATAATTTATAAGTCATAATATATAAATGAAAATAAAACCTACTTTATTATTTAAAACACAATGAATAAGTGTTTATAAAAACGAAAAAAACTTTTTTTATTGTCAAAGAAAAGGAATCAATTCAATAGCTGCTCTCTTATTTAGAAAAAATGAAAATAATGAAGTAGAATTCATGATTCATTATCAACCTATGCCTGAAGTTGAGTTTAAAAAATCATGAGATCAACCATATCCATGTACAATTACTGGTTCATTTGAAGATGGAGATACAGCTGAAGAAACTGTTATTAAAGAAGTTGCAGAAGAAGGTGGATTCATCATTAATAAAAATCATATTGTAAGCAGCAACATAAATGCAAGTAGTACGCAGATGAATGAAATGGTATTTAATTATTTAATAGATGTAACAAATTTAAAACAAGGTGTCCCAACAACAGATGGAAGTATTTTCGAACAAGTTGCTTTTAATAAATGAGTTGATAAAAAAGAAATCGAAAAAATAATTGTTGAGGAACTATCACTTAGTTCACTTGCAAATTGTTATTTAATGTATTTGATAAAATATGGAAATTAATAAAGAAGAATTAATTATTTTAGAATGTCAAGAATTATATTATCAAGGCTTCGGTATTGCATTCTTAGATAATAATAGGGTATTTGTTAAAAATTTATTGCCTGGTGAAACAGCTCAGTGTAAATTAATTTACAAAAATCATAAATTCAAATTGTATGAAGTTATAAATTTTATTAAAAAATCAGATTTACGTACATCTGATTATTTTGATGATTCGGCAAATCTGAATCATTTAGAATATTTAGCACAAATTGAATTTAAGAAAAAATATATCTCTGAATTAGTTAATAGAAATTTACCTAATTTCAAAATTGATGCTTTAGATTTTGTTACAAATAAAGAACCTATCCATTATAGGAATAAGGCTACGTTTATGATTGCTTGAGAAAATAATAAGTTTGTAATAGGATCTCATCAAATGCATACTAATCAAATATCATTGTCATTACATAATAAAATTTTATATAAAACCGAAATCATTGATTTTTTAAATTTATTTCAAAAATTTATTAAAGAGAATTTACACCAATTTACTAATCTAAAATACATTAACAAAATAATGATTAGAATTAACGATGAAAGTGAATTTCAAATTAATATTTTTACTTCTGTTGAATTTCAAACTCAAAAGATAATTAATCATTTATTTTCTATTTCAGATAAATTGATAGATATTACATTTACTAAAGTAATATATTCTAAATTAAGAGAAAAACATATCATTTTTTCTAATCAAAATAAAAAGAAATTTATTATGAAAATGGATAATTATAAAATATATGTTGAGGCACCAGCTTTTTATCAAATCAATAATTACATGATGAAAATTATTTATGATGATATTTATAAATTGATTGAATCAAATCAAAAAATTATTGATGCATATAGTGGTATATCTACTATTGCAATTAAATTAGAAAATAAAGCTAGCAAAATTATTTCAATTGAATCAAATAGTTATTCACATAAATCAGCTAGAGAAAATATTCATGCTGACAATATAACTAATATTGAATTATTAAATTCTAAAGTTGAAAGTGCAATTAACGATGTATTTAAAACACAAAACATTGATGTTGTAATCTTAGACCCATCAAGAAATGGATTAGATTTTAAAGTAGTTGAATCAATATTGATTAATAAACCAAAAGAGATTATTTACGTAAGTTGTGATATTAAAACTCAAGTTAGAGACTTAAAATTATTACTTAAAGATGGTGACTATAAAATTGTCTTTTTTAAAGCCTACGATATGTTTAGCAATACATCACATTTTGAAACAATTGCAAAATTAGTTATCACTAACTAAGGATAACATTTTAATCATTGCCGTTTCAGCCCTTAATATAGTTTTTCCAAGTGAAACTATATTAATATTTTTGCTTTTAGCTAGTTCAATTTCATTTAAATCAAAACCGCCTTCCGGTCCTACAATTAAAGCTGAATTGGAATTGATTTTATTTAGATTAATTTCTTCATTACTATTTTGTTCCGAATCTGCTAAATAATAAGAAACATTAGATTTTATTTCTATTTCCTTGAACTTGATTACGTTACATAATTCAGGAATTATATTTCTAAATGATTGCTGTGCAGAAGCTAATATAATTTTTGAAAATCTTTCTCTTTTTTTATCAAAAAAAGATTTATCAAAATTTGTAAATTTGCTCTCAAAAGGAATAATTTTTTTGGCACCTAATTCAACACATTTTTCAAGTAAAATTTCAAATCTTTTTCAATCTATCAGCGGTATAAAAACCGTTAAATCATGTTTAAATTCATGATTTATTTGAACGGATTTAATTACATTTGCATATGGTGGATTTTCAATTTTAGCTACATAAAAATTACCATTATAATTCACCAAAAACTCTGAATTAATTTTTCTAATAACTTTTAAATGTTTAACTTGTTCATCACTTAATTTAACTAAGTTATTTTCAATTTTATCTACAAAAAATCTATACATAGTTCACTAAAATCATTATAATGAATTAATGAAAAAATTTCAAAAACCATCATTTATTAATTATGTAATTTATATACTTATTGTTTATGTAATCTTAATTTCATTTTATATTGGAGGAGCATTTTACTTTATAAATACTCACCGAGATTTTCCTGAATCAAAAATAGTTGTATCTATAATTAT
Organism: Mycoplasma testudineum; assembly: GCF_002245785.1. GTDB lineage: Bacteria > Bacillota_I > Bacilli_A > Mycoplasmatales > Metamycoplasmataceae > Mycoplasmopsis_B > Mycoplasmopsis_B testudinea. Next base: position 166,045 of record NZ_NNCE01000001.1, on the reverse strand, counting down.
TAGTGTTTCGTCTATTTCACTTATTGTAATGTTAGGCTTGATATATATAAAGTTTCAAAAACTTCCAATGTCAGAAATAAAAAGATTCCTAGTTAGACTTAATAGACATGAGCAACTTTTATTAGGAAAAAAAGTTAAGGAAATGCCTAAATATATTTTAAATTTCAAAATTTTTTTATTTTATTTCTTAATAACACAAAACCTTTTTTCCGTAGTTAGTGTGATTATATTACTATTTTCAACAGCTAACTTACAAAGTAATTATTGATTTATATACATACTTTTAATATGGAATTTAATTTCAGTTTTAATTGCCTTGATTAAAATAATTATTTTTTCTCCATTGAAGTTAAAAGCAAAATCATCATATTTCGAAATAATATACACACAAAGAAAAATATTATTACCAAATGAAAAAATCACATGAAAAACATGTGATCAAGTTTATGGAAGAATATTCAAATTCAATTATACTGATGCTGTTGAAAACTCAAAAGAGCTAGATAACAATTTTATCGATAATGAATTAATGGAAATTAGAGATGAAAAACATTGAACTAACTAAATGTTAGTTTTTTATTTATTTGTTTTTCTACATCTCGTTTTTTCAAAATCTCACGTTTATCGTGTTTTTTCAAACCTTTAGCAATTGCTATTTCAACTTTGATTAAACTTCTTGGAGTAAAATAAATTTTTAATGGTACCAATGTTAATTGTTTGGAATCAATTTCATGTTTTATTCTACGCATTTCGTTTTTACGAAGCAATAATTTTCTTGATCTAGTTTCATCCATTTCCACAGCCATATACTGACTTACATGCATATTAACTAGATACAATTCATTTTGCTTAAAAACTGCATATGAACCTCGCAAATTAACGTTAGCTGCTCTAATTGATTTTACTTCAGGACCATTTAATACAATGCCTGCTTCATATTTATGTATAATTTCATATTGACTTTTAACGTATTTATTTGTTGCAATTATTTTCATAACTATTTCATATTATCTATATCAAAAAATGTTTTTGTGTTCCCTGATTTTCTAGGTTTATTTTCTGTTTTAGAAGTTTCATTTTTAAAATTATTGCGTTTACTAAAATTATCTTTTTCATCATATTTTGTTTTTTGCGAATAATTCTTTCTATCATTGAAAGATCTTTCAGATTTAAAATTTGAATCTTTATTTTTAAAATTATTTTTATAGTTTTTAGAATCTTGTCAATTTGAAGAACTTTTTTTAGCAAATCTGTCGTCAGGCTTGTCGTTAGAAAAACTATTTCTTTGACTTCTGCCATCAACTGTTTTATTTCCAAATCTTCTATCACCATCTCTTTTGGAATTGAAATTATTGTCCATTGAGCGTCTATTAGAAAAATTACCTTGTGAATTTCTATCACCATAATTTCTATTACTATTTCGTTTGTCAGAGAAATTATTTCTGTTGTTTATATCTTCAAATTTTCTTTCAATTAATCTTTTACTGGAAAATTTGTCATTTTTATTAGAGTCACTAAATTTTGAATTTCTATCTCCAAAAGATTTTCTAGAACTAAAATTTGATTCTTGTCTATCACCTTTTGATCTATCATTCGTTCTAAACTTTTTAAACTCTTCTTCTCGCTTTAAATAAGCTTGATAGTCTTCGCTTAAAACTGCATCAACTTTACCTAATTCTGAATCTACTTTAACAATGGTTATTTTGACTCTATCACCAATTTTCAATTTCTTTGATTTTGAAATATAGCTCATTTTATCATCAGCTATAGTGAATTCATCGCTAAGTAAATTTGAATTATGAATAAGAGATGATACTGTGTTATCTAATTCAACAAATAGCCCAAAATTAAGTATTGAAACAATTTGCGCATCATATTCTTTACCGATTTTATCTTCATAATATTCGGCTTTTTTAATATCGGTAACTGCTCTTTCAACGGTTACGGCTCCTTGTTCTGAAATAGAATTTTTTTCTGCAATTTCAGGAAGAATAGAACTAAAATGAGAAATAATTTTAGAATCCTTTTCTTTAAAAATCATTTCTTTGATCATTCTGTGCAAAATCAAATCTGGATAACGTCTTATTGGACTTGTAAAATGACTATATGCTTTTGATGCTAACCCGTAATGACCTTTATTATCACTAGAATAAATAGCTTTTTGCATAGTTCTTAAAATCATGATTTTTATAAAATCGTCAAAATGTGTTTTTGATTTAATCTCATTAATTAACTCAGCAAGCATTTCAGGATCTTGGCTATGTTTAATTGCTATATCTAATCCTAATGATTTTAATGTTTGCTCTAATAAATCAAATGATTCATCTAATGGTGGTTCATGAATTCTAAAAATTGAAGGTAGTTTTTTAGATACAAATTCTTCAGCAACTGATTCGTTAGCTCTAACCATGAAATTTTCAATAAGTATTTCACTAAATGATCTTTGTCTTACTTTGATATCTACAGTCTTATCATTTTCATCTAAAATAACTTTAGCTTCATTAATTTCTAAATCGATGTAACCTTCAGTTTCCTTTCTAGCTTTTATAATGTCAGAAAGTTCTAATGCAAGTTTAAGCATATCTTGCAATTCTTTACTAGCAGCTATTTGAGCATTATCTTGCATTTTATTTTCATAAAATTCATTTACTTCATCATAAGTTAAACGATATTTTGAATTAATTACAGCTTCGTATATTTCAACTTTTGTTGAATTACCTAATTTATCAATGTAAATGTCAGCTGCCATTACTAATCTATCTACATTTGGATTTAATGAACAAATTCCATTTGATAAACTCTCAGGTAACATAGGTGTAACTTTATGAGGTAAATAAATCGAAGTACCTCTTTTAAGAGCATGTTTATCAATAGAACTATTTTCTTTAACATAGTGACTTACATCAGCAATGAAAACGCCTAATTTGTATAAATTACCTTCTTTAGTAACAGTTATAGCATCGTCAAAATCTTTGGTGTCATTACCATCGATTGTTACTATTAAATCATTTCTTAAATCACGTCTATTTTTTATGTCAGATTCTTCAACTACTTGAGGTATTTTTTTAGCTGCTTCAATTACATCTTCTGGAAATTCTAAAATGGTATTGTTTATTTCTAAAATAATGTCCACTGGTGCTAGAGTTTTTCCTACATTGCTAATTGTTTTTAAATATTTTAAATCGATTCTATCGTTGCGATTTGAAATTACTTGTGCAGATATAATTGCTCCATGAATTAATTCAGGATTATTTCGGCTGTCATCATCAAAAAAGAATCTATATGGTCTAAACTTTGGATTACTTGGTTTAAAAAATTTAATACCGTTAAAAACCTGAATTGAACCAATTAGTTTTAATTTTTCTTTAGTTACAATTTTTTGAATTATTGCATAGGTCTTATCTTTATCTTTTACATCATTATAAATATTTGCAATTACAGTAAAACCATCTAAAGCATTATTAAAATTTTCTCTTGCTACAAAATAACTTTCACCTTCGCTTACTTCAATAAAACCAAAGTTACGTTGTGATTGTTTAAAAATACCTTCAACTGTTTTAATTTTTTTTATAAATAAATAATAGTCATTAGAATTTCTAATAATTTCATTTTCTGAAACCAATTCATTCAAAATTACTGATGTTATTTTATTTTGATTTGCACCTAATTTTAGTTTTTTTACTATATCTAAAAAACTAAAAAGATTACCTTGATTTTTTTTAAGCAAATCAAGAATATTGCTTTTTATTTCGTTATCTCTCATGTTACATTACAGCTCTAAATACAATTGCTAAAATTATAAAAATTATTCCTAAAACAAACATTGTGTATTTAATTGCTTTTTTAACTCCTCTTTCTTTAGAAAATTTAAATAATTCTAAATCTCCTGAACCAACTAGAGCGCCAGAGAATCCGTTTGCATCTGGTGACATTATCATTGAAATTACTATTAAAATGAATGATATTATTACCATAATAACTAAAACTGCTACCATATTTTTCCCTTCGAATAAGTCTCAAAAATGAAATATTTATTAAATAAATTTATAGTTTAATTATCCCAAATAAAATATTTTTGTGGCAAAACAAAGTGATTGCACTACATTGGTATGTTAAAATAATCTTATGACAAAATCGGAGCTAAAAAACTTAATATTATTAGAAAAAAGCATTAAATACGTTGCATTTGGTGATTCAATTACAGCTGGCTTTAATGCTAAATTGCCAAATGACTTTCCAGGAAAATTGATAAGAGATCAAAAAGGTAACTTTAAGCAAGTTACAGGTTTATCATTTCCATCATACGTGGCATATTATTTAAATCAATCCGGTCCAGAAATGTTAGAAGATTATAATAATTTTGGTATTACATCATCAACACTAATTGACTGAAATAATTTTTTTGCTAATAATGAAATTATTGATGAAGATAGGGAAATAGATCTTGCATTTAAAAATATTAAATATTCATTTTTCGATAAATTGCAAGAGGCTAATTTAGTTACTATTTCACTTGGTGCAAATGATTTATTATCCGAATTATTTGAATATGATTTTTATTCATTTTTTCATAAATATGAAGCTACACTTGCTTTACAAAATTTAGAAATTATTAAAAATAAAACAAAATCAAGAATCGAAACAGAAATAAAAAAGTTAATTGAAAATATTAGAAAAATTAATAATACTGTAATACTAAATTTTATTTCTTATCCAATGCCTATGATTCAATTAAGTGATGCTCTTAACAAAAGATTTAAAGAAGTTCACCCTAATGCAAAATACCAATTTTCAAACGAATTATTATCATGAATTAACGATACATTAGCAAATGTATTAAAACAGTTTACAAAAGTTAATTTTATAAATATATATAATGAAAAATTCTGATTGGAAAATAAAAATCAATTGACCTCAGTTGCTTTTGATATACACCCTAATGAATTTGGATACAAACATATTGCTCAAGAATTATTAGCAAAGTTAGTTGTAACAAATGATGGTGAACAAATAAGTTCATTACATTGAAATAAAGAATATAAAAATAGTGATCAAGGTAGATTTGAACCTGTTATAAAAATTATACATAATAAAGCCTTATGAAAATCAGTTGTATATGGTGAAAATGAAACTAACTTATTTGGTAAAGATTATTTAATTGATCAATATAAATCTTTATTTGACAAAAGAAATTTTGTAACAAAAACTTTATCATCTAAAATTTTTTTTAAGACCTACATACCTTCACTAGTTAACAGTATTTTTGCAAGTGATTTTATGATGTCATTTGACAACGAACATAAGCTAAAAGAATTTATTTTTCAAGGTACTCATTTGCGTGAATTCGTAAATGCAATGATTGAAAATAACTATTTCAATGCAATTATTATTGATCTACAAGGAATTATTGATTTAAATATTGAAAAAGATATTTCTTATACTATTGATTTTTCTGAATTGTCAAACAAAATGGCTAATTCGCTTAGTTCAATTGAAAGGCTATCACTTGTCTTTGAATCTTTAGCAAAAAGTCCTTTTATGAAAAGCAAAGAGGTCTTAGATAAGTTTATTAAAATACTAACAGATTTAACTTATGGATTCTTGATGATTCGTTCTAATGTAGTATCAAATATTATTGATGCTATTCACCAATATACTAAAATAAATCGACAAGGAATATCGGATTCACTTCATTCTGTTATAAATAAGGAATTAATTTCAAACATATTTGAAAGTATATTTAATGTTTTAATATCCGAAGATGTACCTTTTGGTGAACAAGGCTTCATTGCAATTACTAAAAAAGCAATTAGTAAAAGTTTGAAAAGAATTATTCCAAAAATTATTAAAATGATTCATGAAAGCCCAAATTTCATTTCAAGTTTAAGTAATGAGTTTTCAATATGGATGAAACAGTTTGCTCTAGGTACTAATTTTCAAAGGTATGCTAAATTGTTAGTAGAAGCTTTTTTAGTTAACTTTTCAAATTCAGAATTAATTCATAGTTATTTAATGGAAGTAATTGAAACTTTAGACTTTAATCAACTAAATAAAACTAATTTTAAATTGTCCTTTAAAAAAGGTTTAGAAAATTTATTTTTTGAAAACAAGAAATTAAAATTAGGGTCTATAAATATTATTGCAGACATCTTTGAAAGCTTATTTAATGATTTTAGTAAGTTAGTTATTTTTAATAATTTCCTAGATTCATTTTTTGAAAAAGATAATATTATTAATGGTATTTTTTATTCAATGTTTAGTAAGTATCTAAATTCAAAAACAAGAGTTAGTTCTATGTTTAAATTACCGATAGGAAAAAATTTATTAAAACTTAATGATGAATTAAAAAATTTTATTAGAGTTATATTTTCAAATTTAGCATTTCATTATACCTTAACAAAAAACAAGTATCCAGAGCGCGAATTTTATAAAATAGCCTCATATAGAAATATGTTTAGAATAAGCACATTAATGCAAATATTAATGTTTGAAAACGTTCCTATTAAATCTTCTTATTGATTAAAAGAAGATATTGGTCTATATGCAATGATAAAAAATTACATATCCAAAAGTACCAAACAAGGAATTGTTAAAGTTAAAAATTGAAATAAAATTGATGATTTATTATTAGTAAATGAAAATATGGCTAATTCAATGCTTGGTAATCAGGATAAAAATATTAGATTTAAAAACTATGAAAAAAATCAATTACTAGTTTATATTTATTACCAAAATAGTGGTAAAAATCCGATTTATGATCGTTTTGATACTTCTAAAAAAATGGTTGAAGTATTATTAAAATTTATTATTAGAGGTTATTTAACAAAAAATATTGATACAACCAAATTTATGGCTAAATCAAGTCAAATGCTTAAAATGGTAAATCTAAGTGAAAATGCTACAGTTAATTTATTAAGTAATATTGAAACAAAAAAATTAATTGATGTAAGCGCTAGTGAAAGTTGTTCAAATATTTTTATCAATCGTGAAGCTGAAAATGTATTTAATAAAAATTTTTTAAGTTATTGAGCTGCTAAAGTTACAGATAGAGATGTTAAATTTACAATTAAAGCAAAAAATAATAGTTTAAAAATTGCTAATTTAAATTTGGTTTTTAAAAATGATTCAAGTTATATCAATAAAGATGCAATGGAAGCTTTTTATACAGTTGGTGTTAAATTAAAAGGTAAAGATCATTTACTTTATGCTCATATTAGAAAAAATGATTTATATACAATTGGACCATTTTTAAATCAAAAGATTTTAATTAATGAAGAAGTAGAATTAATTGAAATTACTTTTTTAGAAAAATTAGCTCCAGAAAAATATTTTTCAATTCAATCCTTAAGTTTAGACATTTATGAAGATTAAAAAAACTGACCATTCAAAGTCAGTTTTTTAAAATCGTTAATTAAACTAAAGCAATAATTGCCATTTTAGTATTATCACCTTGACGTGAAGCCATTTTGATAATTCTTGTATAACCACCGTTGCGGTCTTTGTATTTTGGACCAATTGTGTCAAAAAGATATTTAAGAGCTTCAACATCATTTTTGGTTTTAACACGTCTTAAAACAGCAGCTGCTTGTCTTCTTGAAGCAAGTGTGTTTTTCTTAGCAAGAGTAATTAATTTGTCAACAATTTTTCTTAATTGTTTAGCACGAGCTAAATTTGTTTGAATTTTACCGTGAACAATAACATCTGTAGCTAGACTTCGCATTACACCAGTTCTTCACTTAGTGTTACGTCTATATAACTGTGTTGGATTTGCCATTATAGTTCCTCTCCTTTTTTAATTTCAATTCCTAATGAACCTAAAACACTAATAATTTCTTCAACAGATTTTTTCCCTAAATTTTTAACTGCTGATAAATCATCTTCAGTTAATTGTTCTAAATCGCTTAATTTATTAAGTCCATGTCTTTGTAAAGCATTAGTAGATCTAACAGTTAGACCTAAATCTTTAATATCTTTATTATGATTTGAATTTGAATCAGCTTTTTCTTGATATTCTTCAAAAATACTAATGCTATCTAGATTTTCAATATTACCAATAATTTGGAAATGCCCAATTAGAATTTGGCTTGCTTGTGCCATAACTTCTTTAGCACTTATTGTACCGTTGGTTTGTAATTCAATTTCCAATTTTTCTTCAATATGCACACTTGAAGTATTAATTTCAGTAGTGTGAATTGCTACTTTTTTAACAGGTGAAAAATCACTATCTATAGCAATTAATTGACCTTTTGTAAAAGATGAATTGATGTTACTTATATTTGCATCAATAAAAGCTTTATTTGCTTCAAAATCTACATAACCACGGTCTGCTCTGACAAAAACTTCCATTTGAAATTTAGATTCACCACTAATTGTAGCTATGATTTGATCGGCATTTAAAACTTTGATAATATCAGATTCAAATTTAATATCACCTGCTAATATTTTTGTTCCTTTTGCATCAATAGTCCCTTTGTAGATAATTCCTTCTTCAACCATAGAAGAATCGTAATTGTAATATACATTTTTCATATTTAAAATGATTGATTGTACATCTTCAACTACACCTTTGATTGTGCTAAATTCGTGTTCTAATCCTTTAATTTTAATTGCAAAAGCTGCTAAAGAAGTAATTGAACTTAACATTGTACGGCGTAAAGCTGTACCTATTGTTGAAGCAAATCCTCTTTCTAGAGGTTTGATTTCTAATGTTGTTACATAATCATTTTCGCGTTTAGCTTTATTTTCGTTGTAACTAATTTTTGTCATTTTTCGCATTTATTTCCGCGCTTTCTCACGTTTAAGAACTTTTTTAGGAGGTCTAGTTCCATTGTGGGCAATTGGTGTTATATCAATGATTTCTTTAATACTGATTCCGCTAACTTCGATTTGTTTACGAGCAGCATCTCTTCCTTGACCGATACCTTTGATTTTAACAACTACTTCACTAATTCCGTGTTCTTTAGCTTTTTCTGAAGCCATTTCAGCTGCTTTACCTGCAGCATATGCTGTTTTTTTCTTTGTCCCTTTATATCCAATTGCACCTGAAGAAGATCAAGCAATTGCATTTCCTTTTTCATCTGTAAAAGTAACTAAAGTATTTTGGTGTGATGAATGGATGTGAGCAATACCAGAAGAAATATTTTTTCTTTTAATTTTTTTAGTAGTTGTTGATTTTTTCTTAACAGCCATTATTTACCTTTCTTTCCAGCTACAGTTTTACGAGGACCTTTACGTGTACGAGCATTTTTCTTAGTTACTTGCCCTCTTACTGGTAATCCTCTTCTGTGTCTAATACCTCGGTATGATTTGATTTCCATTAAACGTTTAATGTTTAATTGAGTTTCTCTTCTTAAATCACCTTCGGTTAAATATTCTTTAGCAACTTCACGAATTGCTTGTAATTGATCTTCATCTAAATCTTTAACTCTTGCTAAGTTGATGTCAAATTCTTTAGACTTGTTTTTCTTTAATAATTCATTAGCTTTTGTTGCGATTTCAACAGCTAATGAATTTCCGATTCCGTAAATGTATGTAAGCGAAATAATAACGCGTTTATCTTCAGGAATTTCAATATTTAATATCCGTGCCATAAATTATCCTTGTCTTTGCTTGTGTTTAGGTTGTATACAGATTATTCTGATAATACCTTTACGTTTAATGACTTTACAGTCTTTACACATTCTTTTTACTGAAGCTCTAACTTTCATCTTGTCTCTTTTCTATTTTGTGACGATATGTAATTCGTCCTCTTGTTGGATCTACAGGATTTATTTCGACATCAACAATATCTCCAGGCAAAATTCTGATTCTAAAATTTCTCATTTTTCCTGAAATGTGACCTTTAATAACCATGTCATTATCTAAAATACGAATGTCATATAATTCAGTTGAATGAATTTTTTCGACTTTTGCCTTTAGTTTAATTGCTTTTTCAGCCATTAAATTCCTTTCGTAAGTATGATGGGTTTGTAATCTTTAATTAAAATAGTATGTTCATAATGGCTTGCTTTTTTGCCACTAGCTGCTACTACTGTTCAACCATCTTCGAGAATTTTGATTTTATTATTATCTTGCAAAATCATTGGTTCAATACATAAAACCATATTGTTAGCAATCTTTAGATTTTTATCTAAATTATGTTTATCATCAAAATTCATAATAAAAGGTCGTTCATGTAAATCTTTACCAATTCCATGTCCTGAAAATTCACTTGGTGTAAAACAATTTCTGCTTTTTATATAAGCTCCTATTGCTTTACCTATATCGCCAATTGTTGCACCTTTTTTAATTGCATTTAAACCTGCTTTAAAACTTTCTTGAGCAACTTCTATTAAAAATTCATTTTCTAAATTTGGTTTTGAACCAACACTTTTTGTAAATGCTGAATCAACATTATAACCTTTATAGCGAAGTCCCATATCTATTGATATTAAATCTTCTTCTTTTAAGATTCTATCATTAGGTACTCCGTGGATCAATTCTTCATTTAGTGAAGCACAAATGCTTGCACTAAAGCCTTGATAACCTAAAAAATTAGGTTCGGCATTTCTTTTTATTATTTCGCTAAAAGCAATTGTATCCAGATCTTTTATCGAAATACCTGGCCTTACGTTGTCATAAACAATTTGTTTAACATCTGCCAGGATTTGAGCAGCTTCAGTAATTATATTTATTTCTTGACTAGTTTTAATTCAAATCGATTTAGTTGCCAAAATTTACCTTTTTGATAGTATCTTGAAAAACTGTTTCTGGATTTGAATTAGCATCAATATCAATTACTGTAGTTTTTTGATTTAATAATTTTATCAATGATTCAGTTTCCCTAGCATAGATATCTAGTCTTTTTTTAATTGCTTCAGGTTTATCATCTGCTCTTTGATTTAATGTTGAATTATCAAAATCACATTTTTCTGCTACTTTTGGTTTTTTAAAACTAACATGGTATTGGCGTTTACATAATAAACAATCTCTTCTACCACTTAGTCTTTGTAAAATAACTTCTTCAGCTGCATTTAAATTTCAAACTTGATAATCTTTAGGATTATCTATTGAAAATAAATATTCAACTTGACTAGAAGTTCGTGGATAGCCATCTAATATAAATGCAGAATTATTTTCGTTTAGTTCAGTTAATTTATTTTTAACAATTTCATTTGTAATTGAATCTTGAACATAAGCACCGCTTTCAACAATTTGTTTTAGTTTAATTCCTAGATCTGATTCTTTTTTTATTTCTTCACGGAAAATGTTTCCAGTAGAAATATGTTCATAATGAAATTGCTTTTCAATTTCTTTAGCTAAAGTTCCTTTACCAACACCGGGAGGTCCAAAAATAATAATTTTTTTTATCATAATACTCCATCTTTTAAATTAGCTTCATTTTCGGAAGCTTGACGAGTTTTTTTACTTGTTCTACTTAAGTTTGTAGTTTTTCTTCTTGCTGAAATTTGATCTAATGTTTCTAATGAAACAGATACAAGAATCATCATTCCGGTTCCACCAAAAGCAACTTGAGGCGGAACACCTGCAATTATCATTACATATTGCATTCCAACTATTATTGATAAATAAAATGCACTAAAAAGTGAAAGTCTAAGTACAACATCAATTAAATAATCTTCAGTTTCTTCACCAGGTCTTAAGCCGGGAATAAAAGTTCCATTTTTTCCAAAATCTTCTGTGATACGATCAACTTTTGATTGTTGCAGACCCATAAAAATTGAGAATATAAATGTAATTATTATTAATGCACTTAAACCAATTGGACTAGTAAAAGTAAAATTATTTTCAATTCAATTTCTTACTACAGAAGTATTAGGATCAAGCAATCCTGAAATTAATTGCGGAAATGATAGAACAATGTTTGCAAAAATAACAGGCATGATTCCGGCCGGATTTACTTTAATTGGTAGTGAACCCATTTCAGCTTCATTTCTACTTAAACCAGCTCCTACTTGTTGAATTGGGATTTTTCTTTCGCCTAAATTTACAAGTGTCATAATGAAAAGTAAAAGTAAATAAGCTACTAAATAGATTATGAAACTTAAGACTCCAGTAAATATTGAGCCTTGATCAATACCTAATATGGTATTGTAAGCGTTTTGAAATTGAGTTGGTAATCCACTTGCGATTCCGGCAAAAATTAGTAAACTAGTACCATTACCAACACCTTTATCAGTAATTGTTTCACCTAAAAACACAGCAAACATAGCTCCGCCCGTTAACATTAATGGTAATAAAACATAAATATTAACAATTGTTCCTTGACCAGGAGCAAAAGTAACAATTCCATTATTTCTAGTTAATGTTTGAGTTAAAACTAATGATTGTGGATAAGCTACTAAAATTGATAAAGCTCTAGTTATAATATTTATTTTTCTTCTGCCTAATGGACCGCTTTTTGAAAGCCTATGTAAAGGCGGGAAAAGTCTTGATTGTAATATTGTCATTACTAAAGATGCAGTAATAAAAGGTTGAATCCCTAGTGACATAATACTGAATTGTCTTAATCCACCGCCTCCAACTAAATTTAGCACACTAAAAAATGGAATATTATCTAAGTTATTAGCAGGATTCAAAATTACAAATGGTGCTGTAATAGTTCCTGCAATAACAAATATTGAAATTAAAAACAAAGTTAAAATTACTTTTTTAGTAATAATTTTTTCTGATCAAAAATTTACAAATCACTTTTTTAAATGAAAAAACTTTTCTGCAAAAAATAATGAAAAGGATTCGAAGATTCTTCGTAATCCTTTCATGTTAGATAACCTCTACCTTACCTCCGGCTGCTTCAATTGCTTTAATAGCACTTGAAGAAGCACTGTGAACTTTCAAAGTTAATGGTTTTTCAATTTTACCTCTAGCAAGAACTTTAACAGGTAAAGTTTTATTTGCAAGACGTTCTTGAACTAATAATTCAATATCAACAACTGTATTTGCATCAAATCTTTCATTTAAAACATCAAGATTTACAACTTGATATTCAACATGATTAACATTGTTAAATCCTCTTTTAGGTAATCTTCTGTATCAAGGGTTTTGTCCCCCTTCGAAACCGATTTTTGTACCGCTTCTTTTAGCTTGACCAGATTGCCCTTTTCCGGCTTGTTTCCCTTTTCCAGCAGCATGACCACGACCTTTACGGTGTTTTTCCTTGCGTGAACCAGGGGTAGGTTTTAATTCATGTAATTTAATCATTTTATCTCCCTACTTATTTAGCTACTTTTGAATTTAATGCCTCAACGTTGACGTCTCTTAAGGCAGCAATTTCTTCAGCAGTACGCATTTTTTCTAATGCTCTGAATGTTGCTTTAGCTGTATTCATTTTGCTTCTTGAACCGTATGATTTTGAAACAATGTCTGTGTATCCAGCTAGTTCTGTAACTGCTCTAATTGTTCCAGACGCAATAATTCCTTTTCCTTTTGGAGCAGGTTTTAATAATACTTTTGAAGATAAGTATTTTCCGTCACTATCATGAGGAACAGTTGAACGATTAATAATTGGAACTGTAATTAAATGATTTTGTGCATCTCTAACAGCTTTTTTAATTGCTTCAGGAACTTCATTAGCTTTACCGTGTCCAAAACCAACTTTTCCTTTTTTATTACCAACAATTACAAAAGCAGAGAAACTAAATCTTCTTCCACCTTTAACAACAGTTGTAACTCTAGCAATATCTAAAAGTCTTTCTTCAAATTCACTTACTGGTTTAGCAGGTTTTTTATTGAATTTTCTTGGACCTTTTGATCTTTTAGCTCTTGATTTACTAATTTCAAATTCTTGTGTATCAGTTGAAGCATCATTTGCATTAACTTTACTATCGTTTTGAATTCTAATATTTTTGCGTTTTTCACTTAAATCATTTGTACCACGCATTTTTGGTTCGTATGATCTTTTTTTAGTTACTCCAGCAACACCTGATTGGTTTACTTTTTTAGTTTCGCTCATTAAAATTCAATTCCTTCCGCTCTAAGTACTTCTGCAAAAGCTTTAACTCTACCGTGATATAAATATCCAGATCTATCAAAAACAATTTTGTTGATTTTTGCTTTTTTCATTTTTGTCGCTAATTCTTTTGCGATTTTTTGGGCAGAAGCAATATTTCCATTATATGAATTATCACCTTTTTTAGATGTTGAAACTCCAACTAAAGTGTGACCAATTGTATCGTCAATAACTTGAGCTGTAAAATTTTTGTGACTTCTAAAAACACTTAGACGAGGGCGTTCAGCAGTTCCGCTGATGCGACTGCGTAGCTTCAAATGTTTTTTAAGACGTGCTTGATTACGTGATTTATTTGCCATAATTTATGCTTACTTAGAAGCTTTTTTCCCTTCTTTTCTTCGTACTTTTTCACCTTCGTATCTAATACCTTTTCCTGAATAAGGACTTGCAGGTCTGATTTTTCGAATGTTTGCAGCAAATTGACCAACAATTTGCTTATCAATTCCTTTAACACTAATGTTAACAGGTTTTGGTACTTCAATAGTTAAACCTTGTGGAATAGTTAAATTAACTAAATGTGAATATCCAGCAGCTACTTCTAGTTCTTGACCTTTTAAAGCAGCTTTATATCCAACACCTTCGATTATTAATTTGATTTCATAACCTTTAGATACACCATGAACCATGTTAGCAATTAAAGCATTAGTAGTTCCGTGTAATTGTTTGGTATGTTTTAGTTCATTAACTCTTTCAGTTGTAACTTGATTATTTTCATTTTTAATAACAATTAAATCTGAAAATTGGAATTGTAATTGACCTAAAGGTCCTTTAACAGTTAAGAAATTTTCTTTAGTTAAATTAAATTCAACACCTTGAGGTATAGTTATTATTCTCTTACCGACTCTTGACATACTTATCAGATGTAGGCGATTACTTCACCACCTACTTTTTCCCTTCGTGCTTCTTTATCGGTCAAAATACCTTTTGAAGTTGACAAAATTGCCAATCCAAAACCGTTTAATACAGTAGGAACTTCTTCAGCTTTAACATAAACTCTTAAAGATGGTTTTGAAACTCTTTTTAAGTCAAAGATTGCGCTAGTTGAACCTTTATATTTTAAATCAACAACAACTTTTTTATCTACACCTGAATTTTCAACTGTATAACCGTTGATAAATCCTTCTTTAGTCATGATTTCTAAAATTCTTTGTTTAATTGATGAAAATGGAATTTCTACAGTTTTGTGTTTACGTTTAAATGCATTTTTAATACGCACTAACATATCTGCAATAGGATCTATAATGATTGCCATAATTATCAACTCGCTTTCTTAACTCCAGGAATTTTACCTTCATGAGCTAAATTTCTAAAACATATTCTACAAATTTTAAATTTTCTTAAAACTGAATGAGGACGTCCACATAATTGACATCTTGTGTATTGTCTAGTTGAAAATTTAGGGTGAAGTTTCGCTTTTTCTTTTAAGGCTGTTCTGGCCATTAATTACCCCCTTTGGCAAAAGGTAAACCTAAGCCTTTTAACATACTTAAAGCAGCAACTTTATCATTTGTTGAAGTAACAATAATAACGTCTAGCCCTTTAATTTTTCTAATTTTATCAAATTCTATTTCTGGGAAAATGATTTCTTCAGCAATACCTAATGAATAATTTCCGAATGTATCAAATGATTTAGGATTTAATCCTCTAAAATCTCTAATTCTAGGAATAGCAACGTTTACTAATTTATCTAAAAAAGCTCACATTTTATCTCCACGTAAAGTAACTTTTGCACCCATAGGCATTCCTTCACGTAATTTTCATGAAGCTAAAGATTTTTTAGCAACAGTAGTAGTTGGTTTTTGGTTAGCAATTAAAGTCATTTCTTTCATAACTTCTTCAATAGCTTTTGAGTTAGTAACTTCTCTACCTGCTGTCATATTTAAAACAATTTTTTCAATTTTAGGAATTTGCATTACACTTTTGAATTTAAATTCTTCCATTAAAGCAGCTTTAACTGTTTCAATGTATTTTGTTTTTAACATACTTTGTGCCATTTTCTAAACTGCCTTTCCTGTTTTTGTTGAAATTCTTGTTTTAACTGTTTTACCGTTACTTGTTTTTAATTGGTAAGCAAGTCTTGTGTGTTCGCTTGTTGCGTTTTTACCTTTAGTAGTTGCTAAAGAAACATTTGAAATACTAATTGGTGCTTCAAAAGTTTCTAAACCACCTTTTTGATTTTCTTGATTTGGTTTAACGTGTTTAGTTACAACATTAACACCTTTAACAACTACACGATTGTTTTTAGAATCAAAACGTAAAATTTGACCTCTTTTACCTTTTTCAGATCCAGCTATAACAATAACTTCATCATTTTTTCTTAACTTAGTTTTAAATGCCATAACCTCTCCTATAATACCTCGGTTGCCAATGAAACAATTTTGGCATAACCTTTATCTTTTAATTCTCTAGCTACAGGTCCAAAAACACGAGTTCCACGTGGACTTTTATCATCTTTGATTAACACTACTGCATTATCATCAAATCTAATGTGTGTACCACTTTCACGTCTGATTCCGTATTTTGTACGAACAATAACAGCTTTAAGAACTTGTCCTTTTTTAACAACTGAATTAGGTGCTGCTTTTTTAACTGAAACAACTACGATGTCACCAATTGAAGATTTTTTCTTAATTGAACCACCTAGATTTCTGATGATTCCTACTTCTTTAGCTCCAGAATTATCTGCTACACGAGCTCTACTTAATTCCTGTAACATTATTCACCAGCCTTTGCAGTTTCTAAGATTTTGATTAATCTAAATCTTTTAGTTGCACTTAAAGGTCTTGATTCCATAATTCTTACAAAATCACCTTCACGAGCTTCATTTTTTTCATCATGAACTTGGAATTTTTTAGATGATTTATATCTTTTTGAATAAAGTGCATGTTTTTTGTAAATATCAACAGTTACAGTTACAGTTTTACGATTTTTTTCAGCATCAAAAGCACGGGTAACAATACCTTCTAATGTTTTACGACTATTTCTTTCCATTATTGTGCTCCTTTAATTTGTGCTAAAGCTGTAAGAACTTTTGCAATGTCTTTTCGAATTGAAGCAATTTTATGTGTTTGATCTAATTGTCCAGTTGAGTTTTTAAATCTTAAAGTAAATAATTCAGCTTTAAAATCAATTAACATTTGGTTTAGTTCAACTTCATTTTTGCCAACTATGTCTTTGTATTTCATTAAGCTACCTCACTACTTTTTGTTTTTTCAACAATTTTTCATTTAACTGGTAATTTGTGTCCAGCTAATCTTAAAGCATCACGAGCTATTGCTTCACTAACTCCGTTTACTTCAAACATCATTGTTTGTGCTTTAACAACTGCGATTCATTTTTCAGGATTACCTTTACCAGAACCCATACGAACTCCAATAGGCTTAGAAGTTTTTGAAAAGTGAGGGAAAATTCTAATGAAAACTTGTCCTTCACGACCCATTCTTCTTGTAGCAGCTATTCTGGCTGATTCAATTTGTCTAGCAGTAATTCATGCACTTGTTTCTGCTTGTAAACCAAATTCACCAAAGCTTACTTTGTTTCCTCTTTGGGCTACACGCTTGTCATGTCTAATTCTAAATACTTTACGGTGTTTAGTTCTTTTCGGTTGTAACATGTTTCACCTCGTCACTTATGTCGCCTAATGAAATTCAAACTTTAACTCCAATAGCTCCATATGTTGTTCGCGCTGTTGCAGTTGCATAATCTACATTTTGTCTTAAAGTATGCAATTTCATTTCACCTTCAGAATAACCTTCTTTACGAGCCATATCAACTCCATTAAGTCTTCCTGAAACTGCTGTTTTAATTCCTTTTGCTCCAGCTTTTAAAGTATTTCTAATTGCAAATTTTTGTGCTGTTCTAAATGGACGACGATTTTCTAAATCTGTTGCAATTTGTTCAGCAACTAATTTAGCTGATAAATTCACATCTTCAACATTTCTAACATCGATTGCAATTTTTACTTTTCTGTTTTTAACAGTTTTTTCAAGTTTTGTTTTTAACTCATCTAAGCTTTTTCCGTCTTGACCAAGAATAGCTCCTCTACGTGCTGAGTGAACAATAACTGTGATTTTGTCTAATTGTCTTTTGATTTCAACTTTAGCAATTTGAAATTGTCTAGTTAATTTTTCAAAGAAATTGTAAATTTTTTGATCTTCAACTAATTGGTTTCCAAAGTCTTTTTTATCTGCGTATCAAATTGAGTTACGTTCTTTAGTAATTCCGTAACGGAACCCATTTGGATTAACTTTTTGTCCCATAAATTATAATTCCTTTACATACACACTTAGGTGTGAAGTTCTTTTTAAAATTCTAGTTGCTCTACCTTGAGAGTGAGGTTGAAATCTTTTTAATGTTGGTCCTTCATTAACCATTACATTTGAAATAACTAATTTTGAAGCGTCAAGTCCGTGATTAGTTACTGCATTAGCAACTGCTGAATTAATTAATTTTAAAAATACAGGTGCGGCTTTTTTATTTGTATTTTCTAAAATAACAATTGCTTGTGCTACGGTTTTGTTTCTAAATAATCTTGCTACTAAATTAGCTTTTTGAGAACTAATTCTGTAGGTTTTTAATATTGCTACTGCTTCCATTATTTTTTCTTACCTTTATCATCACCGTGGCCGCTATATGTTCTTGTAGGTGCAAATTCTCCTAATTTGTGTCCAACCATGTCATCAGTAACAAAGACATTAACAAAGTCTTTACCATTGTGAACTTGGAAAGTTAAGTTTACAAAACTTGGAAAAATTGTTGAACGTCGACTTCATGTCTTAATTGGTTTTTTGCTTTTTGATTCAATTGCTGCATCAACTTTTTTAAGTAAATGATCATCAGCAAATGGACCTTTTTTAAGTGATCTACCCATTATTTACTATCCTTTCGACGACGAATAATTAATTTATTCGAATTTTTCTTTTTGCTTCTTGTTTTTACCCCGAGAGCTTTTTTACCTCACGGAGTTAAAGGAGCTTTACGACCGATAGGTTGTTTACCTTCTCCTCCACCATGAGGGTGATCAACAGGGTTCATAACTGAACCACGAACTGTTGGTCTAATTCCTTTTTTACGGTTTCTTCCAGCTTTACCAATAGAAACTAATCCGTGTTCTTCATTTCCAACAACACCAATTGTTGCTCGACATGATGAAAGAATTTTTCTTACTTCACCAGATTTAAGACGTAAAATTGTGTATTTTTCACCTTCTTCACGCCCTAGAATTTGTGCATATGAACCAGCTGAACGAGCAATAATTGCTCCACCACCAGGTTGCATTTCAATATTGTGAATGTTAGTTCCTTCAGGAATTTTAATTAAAGGAAGCGCGTTACCTACAATAATATCTGCATCATTTCCTGAAATAATTTGTTGTCCAACTTGCAATCCTTTTGGACTTAGAATATATCTTTTTTCTCCATCTGCATAAACAACTAATGAAATGTTAGCTGAACGGTTTGGGTCATATTCAATTGACTTAACTGTTGCTGGAATGTTATCTTTATTACGTTTAAAATCGACTAAACGGTAAAATCTTTTAACTCTTCCACCTTTATGTCTTACCGTAATTGAACCACCATTATTACGTCCTGAATTTTTCTTTAATAAAACCATTAAAGATTTTTCAGGCTGGTGTCCACTTAAGTTCTCTTTATAATCAAGAACTGTCATGTGGCGCTGCCCATTTGTCGTAGGTTTTAATTTACGAATTGCCATGATTTTCCTTTCTGCTTAAAAATAATTTGGCATTTTGTCTTCTAAGCATTACTTACTATCGGTTTTAGTACTTTTACTTGTTTTAGATTTAGTTACTACACTTTTTTTAGTAACTTCAGTTTTTTTAGGAGCTACTTTTCTAACTGGTTTATTTGCTTCTTCAGCTATTTTTGAATTAGCAGCTTTTTTAGCTGCAATTTTAGCTGCTGCTTTTGCAGCTGCTTCACTAGCTTTATCTTCTGAAACAACTTTATCTTTCTTAATTGCTTTTGAACTAGTTGAATCTTTAACATCTTCTTCAGGGAAAATATTAATTACGTTACCTTTTTCTAAATAAACAATAGCTTTTTTGTAACTTGGTACAAATCCGCTGAATCTACCAACTTTTTTAGGTTTTTTCTCAACTTTAATAATGTTAACTTTTGCAACTTTAACTTGGAAAATAAATTCTACAGCTTTAGCTACTTCAACTTTATTAGTACGAACATCAACTTTAAAAGTGTAAATTCCTAATTCCATGTTTTTGTAACTTTTTTCAGTTAAAATTGGTGATTTTATTACTTCTGAAACTCTCATTATCCCACCAATCCTTCTAAGTATTTAATTGCGTTTTCATTAATAATTAATGCATCTGATTGAACTAGATCTTCAATTAATATTCATGTAACTTTAGTTACTTTAACAAATGGTAAATTTCTAGCTGACATAAATAAATTTAAATCATCACTAATAATTAAAACTCTTCTTAATTTATCAGCATTAAATGAAGCTAATTTAGTTACTAAAGCTTTTGTTGAAATTTTTTCCATTTTTAAATCATCAACAATAACTGCATTTGCATCTTTTAAATATGCTAAAGCACTATTTAGTGCATGACGTCTAACAGCTTTATTAACTTTAGTTGTGTAATTACGATTTGTTTTAGGTCCTAAAGCTACTCCACCACCTACCATGTGAGGTGCTCTAAGTGTTCCGGCTCTAGCATTACCTGTTCCTTTTTGTCTAAAAGGTTTTTTACCAGTACCAGATACTTCTGCTCTAGATTTAGTTTTATGTGTTGCTTGTCTTCTTGAAGCTCTTTCAGAAATAATTACATCAAAAATAGCTTGATCATATTTTTTTTCTACTTCAAAAATAGTTGATTGAAGTTTTGAACTAGGACTTGCTTTAAGAACTGGCATTTCTTTTTTATTGCTTTTTACATTCTTAACTGCTTTTACATTGACTTTAGTTTCACTTGCACTAGCCATTTTAACATCAACTTTAGCAACAGATTTTTTAGCTACTGGTTTTTCTGCTGCCGCTTTTTTAACAACGCTTTTAGTTGCTGGAGTCTTTTTAAGAGATGGTTTTTCGGTTGCAGTTTTAGTAGTAGCTTTTACTTTTTTATCTTCAGCCATAATTATTCTCCATCTTTCTCAGTTTTAGCTTCTTCAGCTTGTTTTTCAGCAGCTTCAATTATTGTTCGCATTTCTTCAACTGACATATCTAAGTTAACTTCAATGTTATTGAATTTACGTGCTCTTTCTAATAGTTCAGATTTTTGTGATTGAACTTCTAAATCAACTAAAACAACTGGTTGGTTATTTGGTTTTTGTTTTGCATTATCTTTAATAATTACAAATGATTTTTTAGGACCAGGGATTGAACCTTTAACTAATAAAATATTATTTTTAACATCAATGAAAACAATTTCTAAGTTTTGTACTGTACTTTGTTTGTTTCCTAATTGTCCAGGCATAGTCATACCTTTAACAACTTTGTTACCACTAATATCTCCAAGTGATCCTGTTAATCTAACTGGTTGAGATCCTCCACCACCACCGTGTGATTTAGGTCCAATTTTTTGATTGTGTCTTTTAATAGTTCCGGCAAAACCTTTACCTTTACTAATTCCAATAGCATCAACTAGCTGTCCTACTGTAAATATAGATGCATCGACTGTGTCACCTAATTGGTAACCGCTCATGCCTCGTATTTCTTTAACGAAGCGCTTAGATGCCGTATTGGCTTTTTTGAAATTACCTAATTCAGGCTTATTTGCTAATTTTTCACGTTTATCAAATGCAGCTAATTGAACAGCTTCATATCCGTGCTTGTCATTTGTAAGTACTTTAGTAATAACATTAGGTTGTACTTCAATAACTGTAACAGGAATTACATTTCCGTGATCACTGAAAATTTGGGTCATTCCAACTTTTCGACCTAAGATTCCTTTCATATATCCTCTTTTCGTTTATTAATTTTTAATTTTAAAATCAAGTTGAACGCCAGCAGGCATTTCTAATCTTGTAAGCTTTTCTTGAAAAGCCTTATCAGCTTTTTCAAATAGAAAGAATCTTTTGTATGTTTTTCTTTCAAATTGTTCTCTACTGCTTTTATTGACATGCACAGATCTCAATATTGTAAACACTTCGCGTTTTGTTGGCAAAGGGATAGGCCCTGAAAATTTTATTTTTTCTTTAGTTGCTAACGCGGTTATTTTTTTAGCAGCTTCGTCTACAATTTTGTGGTCAAAGCTTTTTAATTTAACTGCTAATTTACTCATAGTTGCTCCTTATGTTCTTATTGAACCAACTCCATGCAAAAACCTGATATAAATGAACAACTCTGTTTGATATATCAGCAACCTTGCACTTCAAAGTCACGTTGTATTTACAATAATACCACAATGTTTAAAATTAAATAGATAAGTTTTTGAATTATTTAGTTATAAAAAAAACTCCACATGGAGCTTTAATATAAATTTATTATAAATAGTTATTCAACTAAATCTTCGTAGGCCTTTCCTGCTTCAATTTGAGCAGTTCTTGTTGGAGATAATGCTCAACTTTCACCTGCATTTCCTTCGGTATAAACAACTCCAACTTGAACACTATGTTCAATTCCATTAAGTTTAAAATTCATTGAAATAACTCTTAGTTTAACAGCGTTATAATCACTTAATAATTTGGCTTTTACTTCTGGTCTAGCCATAAATTGTTTTATTTTAACTAAATCAGCAGAATTTGTATTATCTAGTAATGTTACATTTGTATACAATTGTGTTGCATTTCAACCTATATTAGTACTTACAACTAATCTTGACATACCTCAAGCAATATTATCATCGATAAATCGTAATGTTTTAATTTCATCGTTTTCAAAATTCTTTTGGAATGCATCGAATGAATTAATTACTCTATAAAGACCAGAATTACCTGTAGCTTTTAATAAACTTTCAGTTAAAGCAGCTAGTTGTGCTTTATCACTAATTATTCCAGTAAATGTTATTTTTGATTTAGTTAAAAGATTAATATCAGTTAATTCTTTTCCGTCTGAATTAATATAAACTGTATTATTTCCAACTGTTTTAGTTAAGTAGTATTCTACATCTAATGTAGTTGCATCTGGATCTGGACTAACTTCTTGTAAATTAAATATAACGTTATAACCATCTAAAGTTGTTGGATTTGCGTCTGCAACTAAATCGTTTGCTAATATGTTATTAAATTTAGCCGATAATCCTTCAGAATTATTTCAATTTAATGCTAATTTGGTTCTAATAAAACCTGTTTTTTCAATATTAACAAATTGTTGTACTTGTCAATCAGTGCGCTTAGCTCATTTTTCATATCAAGCTTTAGCTTGTTCATCGATTTGTCTAAATCCACTTATAGTTAAAGAAATTCCAGTAGCTGTTGAATTGTTTTTGGTAATTGTTACATTTGAAAAAGTCAGTGTACCATTACCATCATTTGCAGTAGGTTGTCCTAGTGTTATAGTAGCTCCAAGTGTGTCAACTGTTTTAGCAACATCTTTTAGAAAAGCAGCAAAATTTGGATATTTTACTTGAGTAGCAAATGAATCTTTATTTAGAGTTGTAGTTAAATTTTGTAATTGTAATAAAGCAGCTTTTAAAGTTTCAACATCTTTTTTAGATTGTTCTTCATCTACTGTTGCAAATCCACTAACTGTTATTGTTTTACCAACTTCGTCATCAACACCTGCTACTATTCCTGTTGTTGAATATAATCTATTATCACGCTTCATTCTTGCAGATAAGGTCAGATTTCTATTTGCGTTATTTGCTTCATAAACTTTGATTAAATATTCATCTTTAAATGGGTTTTCTTCAAATCCAGAAATTGTAGCCGGAACTTGTCCTAGTGTAATTGAAGGGAAATTTTCAATCATTTCTTCTCTAGTTAAAGTTGCAGTTCTTAATTCAGAATTATAATTTGGTAATAATCTTACAAAATCTTGTGCAGATGCAGGCTGACTTGTAAAATTATATGTTGCATTTACTCCAGTAAAGTATGTAACAACATCGTCTGATTTATATCCTCAGAAATTAGCAACTTGTCCTACTGCTGATTCATAATCAGTATGTTTTGTTGTTCCATCATTATCGATATAACGATTTGCAGCACTTTGGAATAATACAAATCTAACTATAAATGAACCACTTTTATTAGATGCTTCACTTTTTTTAAAAATTGCTCTTAATTCATAACCATTAGGTATAGAAGGAGCTGCTTCGTTTGCTTTTAATGAATATATAGAATTAGTACTTGGAAGTAAATTAGTTAATGGAGTTATTGATTCAAAAAGTCTTGTATCTTCAGAAGGTGATAAATTAGCTGCTGCATCGATTGCATTTTTAGTAAATTCAGATTCTAAAACTAACACTGATTTATTTAATTTTGCATAAAATTCTGTAACAAGTGCTTTTTGAGTATTTGTATTTACAGTATTTTGACTTAATAAAGGACTTACAGTAATTACTGTAGTTCGGGTAGTTATTCCGTTACTTAAAGTTAATGTAACAGTTGCTGCAGTTGCATCATTATCTTGCGGTGTAACAACTAAAACTTTACTTACTGTTGCAGCACCTAAAGCAATTTTAAAATTAACATCTAATCTTGAAATTAATTCAGTAGTAATTCTATCTGAACTAACTGATTTTGCTCATTCTTCTCATTCTTGTGGAGATTGTTGATTTGCAATTCCTGCTGCAGCAAATGTTTTACCATTGGTATTATTAAAAATGTCATCTAAATTTGCACTTGGCTCTAGATTAGTATTTATATTTCCTACTGTAAATGAAACTTCTTTATTTGATGTTGCATCTGGATAAGATAAAGTTAATTTTAATGAAACAACATCGCCTGATCTATTGATGATGATAGCTTGAATTTTTGCTAAAGTACCTAAGGCACTTGAAAATGAATCTTGCAATAAATTACGTAATCCTGTTGTTCTTTCGTCGACAGTTTTTGTGTTTAAATTTTCAATAGTTTCATTAAATTGGTGAATTGTTTGTGCATTTTTAGTATTAATTGTTTGACCTTCTAAACCTTTTACAATATTTGCTAAAGATTGATCGGCTTGAGATTGTTCTGGCTGTCCACAAGCTATTGCTGCAACAGCGGCAAAACCAGTAATTAGTGGCAAACTAACTCCCAATAATAATTTTCCTTTTTTCATATTCCTTTTATTCCTTTCAAAGCAATAATTTAATTATTTACCTTTAATCGCTCATGGCAGTAAGCTGAGCGCTATTATAAAAAAATAATAATTTTTATTTAAAAATATTTTACCAAAAAACGTAATAAAAAGGAATCTATGTTTTAGTTAAAACTAAAAGCAAAAAAATCCCAGTCGGGACTTTTGTTTAATTATTAGATTACGTTAACTGCTAGTAACACAACAACAATAAGTACTGCGATTGCTGCTACACCTACTATTGCAAAAATTGAAATTAAAAGTGGTGAAATTTTTTGTCGTTTTTTTTCTTTTTTAGCAACTTTAGATTCAACAGTAACTCATTCAGGTGCTTCTGCATCACTTTCAAGATCAGTTGGCATAAATAAGTCTTCTTCAGCAGGATTTGAATCAACTAAAGTTTTTGATTTAATTGTGTATTTATCATCAACATTTGTTTTAACAACAACTGGTTTTGCTTCAACTACTTTGTTAACTGGTTCAGTAACTGGTTTAGATGCTGGACTTACTTTTTGTGGTTCTACATGAATATCGCTAACGCTTGCTGCTGTAGAATTATCTGCACTAATGTCTCAGTCTAAACTGTCTTTTTCTAGTATTTCTTCTCTACTTTGAATTGATGCATCTAAACTTGCTTTAACTTTTTCGAATTCTTCAACTCTACCATTGTATTGATTTAATTCTTGAGTAACTAAATCACGAACACGTTTTTCTTGTTCACGAATTTGTAATTTACGAGTTTCGTAAATTTCTTTTTCTCTTTCGTAAAGTTCTCTGTTAATTCTTTCTTGTTCTTTAATTCTAGCGCGACGAGCTTCGAATACTTTTTGATCTGTTTGTTTAAGTTCACTTAATTTTCTTGCTCTAGCTAAAATTTCTTGACGCTTCATTTCTTTTAATTGTTCTTCGTCATGTCTTAACATTTCAAGAGTTTGATCAAACTCATTTCTTAAGGCAACTCCATTATTTGGAATAGTTTGAGTATTGAATTGAGTTTGTAATTGTTGTGTAACATATGGATTTACAGGTCTTTGTGCTGGTTGCGGTCTGAACTGACTTGTAACATATGGATTTAACGGTCGTTGTTGTCTTGGCATCGGCGGTCTAACTTGGTTAAATTGTTGTGTAGTAAAAGGAATTTGAGTTGTGTCAAATGCTCTTGTATCATAGCCTGGATTATTCATAGGTTGGTTTGCTTGGAATTCTTGAGTGTTTCGTGGCTGTGAAAAATTGTTTCGATTTTGATTATACATTGATTGTGTATTTCTCCCTAAAGTGTCTTGAATTGAATTATTATAATTAAGATTATATTTTATTTTATCATTTTTACTATTTTCTTGTTTATTTTGGCTTTGTTTTGAATTAGATCCTTTTTGTTGATAAACTTTGCCTTGTTTTTTAGTAAATTTATTATTTGCTTTATTTTGATTTTGATTATCAATTTGATTAGTAAAATCTTGAACCATATTTGAATTTTGATTTTCATTTAATTCGTTAATTTCTTGTGCCATTACATAATTATTTTGATGATTAACATATTGTTTTTCCATCTCAATAGTACGGGCACGTTGTTCAAGAATTTGAGTCTGATTTTGCAATTCTTGAGTTTTAGCTTCAAGGATAAGACGGTTTTGTTCTTGAATTCTTCTTTGTTCAAGTGCTTGTCTTCTTTGCATTTCCATTTCAAACCTGTTTGCTAATTGTTGCTGATTTAGTCATTCTTGTAATTGCATTTCGTTATAGTATCTTTGTTGTTCAACCTCGATATTATAAGCACTCATATAAGCTCGCATTTGTTCTTGCTCTCTTAACCAATTTTGCCGTTCAATTCAAAGTTGATATTCTCATTGTTGTCTTTGATTGTCTAAAGCCATTTGCATTGCATATATTTCATTTTGATATGCTTGATAATTGGCTATCATTTGAGCTTGAATTTGTCTTTGATATTCAGCAAATGAATACTGATGATATCTTTGTGCTTCTAATTGACTTTGACTTATTAATTCATTACTTTCAGAGCGAACTTCTTCAACTGCTTCTAATAATTGAGCATGATATGCATTTTCAAGCGCTTCAATTCTTGCTTCATAAAAGGCAGCTTGATTAGCTAATAATTTAGTATATTCTTCACCAGATTTTTTTAATTCATTTTGACTTGCTTCAAAAGTTTTATCGCTTTCTTCTAATAAAGCCAAGAATTCTTTTCTTTGCGTTTCACCTAGTATTGCTAAACGATCTTGAATTTCTTTATCATATTGAATTTGTTGTTGCTCGAGTAATTTTTTATATTCTTCTCGCTGCTCACTTGTCATTTTTTCAACTATTTCACTTTGCTCTTTTAAAAGTTTATTAGTTATTCTTTCAAGTGTTTCTTTTTGCTCGACCATTAATTTAGCACGTTCAACTTCTAAATGTTTTTCTGCTTTAGATTTTTCATCATTATTTAAAGCTGAAATTTTTGCTTCATATTCTTGGAACAATTTAGCTTGATGAGCTGCAATTGCAGCATCTTTTTCAGCTTGTAATTCTGCTTCACGTTCAGCTAGTTGTGCTTCATAAAAAGCCCGAGATTCATTCATTTCATTTTGATAAAAATCATGCAATTCTTGAAACTGATTTTCAATTTCACTTTGCTGATCCATGTATTCATTAGTTGCTTGTTCATAATACATTTGCTTTTGTTCATATTCAGCTTGAGCAGCAGCAATTTTGGCATTAAGCCTTTCTTCACTTTCACGCTCTAATGCATCTAATTCAGCTTGAATTTGTTCATCTATGGTTCCAGAATCTCTTAATTGTTCTAATCTATTTGCTTGTTCATTTAATAATTCTTCGTTTTGTTTACGTAAATCATCAAGTTGCTTTTCTAAATCATCAAGTTTTTGAGATTGTTCTTTAGCTATTTCATCTTCTTCTGTTTTAAAACGCTTTTCAAGTTCATCATATTCAGAAAGAAGTTTTTCAATATCTTCACTTTCTAATGATGCTGCACTTGATAATTTTGCAGCTTCTTCTCGCAGCTTTTCTAATACATCATTAAATTCATGCTTATTTCTAAGATTTTCTTCAGCTTCTTTAGCTTCTTGCTGTTTTCTTGCTAAATCTGCTAAATTAGCTTTTTCAATTGCTTCTTGGTCGATATCATTATTTTGAGAACGAGTTTGATTTGCATAAAATAATGGCATATTAACTAAACCAGCTTTTTCATCTACAATAGCTGGATCAATTTTAGCATCTGATTTTTTAGATTTTGCAGTAGTTTTTTCTAGAATAAACTCTTGCGTACCTTTTCATTTATTTCTTTTATCAATACGAGTTCTATATTTAGTTTTAATATCAATATATAACTCATTATGAATATCAATGATTTTTAAATCAATATCATTTTTTGCTTCGTTTTGGAATTTCGAAATTGTTAAAATGTATTTGTTTTTTTCGAACTGACCGTTTTCATCGACTTCAACTTTTAAATTACCTTCAAAAATTTCAAACTTATTTTGAAACCAAATCATGGCTTCTGTCTTACCATAATTATCAATAAAATAGTCAATTGCGTCCAGTCTATTTTGAAAATAACCAATAGCAGATTTTTTAACTTCTTTCAGCATTCACTTGTAAGGCGCTGATTTAGGTACGTATAAACAATAGAATCTATTCATATTCTCTCTTTCTCCATTTTTTCTTATCAATTTTTATTGAGCTATGTATATTTTCTCATATTATCAATTTTGGCGTTTATTTGTGTTTTGTTAGTTTTTTATGCTTTAGAGCATAAATGTGTCTAACATAATGGGTGAAAATATACAAAAATAAGTTAATTTTATTGCCAAAATATTCGAAAAAAATCAAAATGTTTTTTTATTTTACACATAAAATTTATTTTTTTAAATGAATTAAATAAAAAATATAAAAAATCAATCGGCTATATACGACTGATTTTAATCTGCTAGCAATTATTTAAGCTTTTTTAGATTTGATTTTTCTTTCTTCACCTTTAAAGACTCTTGCTAAATTAGATCTATGTGAGAAAATAACAAGCGCTGATGTAACTAAAAAGATTAATCCAGAATGTAAAGTTGAAAGTGGATAAGAACCAATTGAAGGTCAATCCGGAATTAAAAATCCTAAAACGGAAGTATCAAACCAAGGAATAAAGAATAATGGAATAGCAATTAAATTAGCTAAAGTTGTTGCAACTGATGCCATTTTGCTTGTATATAAAATTGTCACTCACAAAACAAATCCAATAAGAAATAAGATTATGTTAACACTTAAGTAAAAACCAACTAAAGTTGCAGCACCTTTTCCACCTTTAAACTTAAAGAATATTGGATAAATATGTCCTACAACAATAGCTGCTATAGCTAATTGAGGAACTACAACAAATATTGATTTCATTCCATTAGTTGCTTCAAAGCCAACTGCATAATTATTTGTAAAATACAAAATGACAGATACTAAATAAACTTTTAATATGTCTGTTAAAAAAATTAAACCAGCTACTTTAGTTCCGAATTTTCTTTTAATATTTGTTGAACCAGCATTACCTGATCCATACTGCCTAATGTCATTTTTGAAAATAAATTTTGAAACTAAAATTGATGTATTTAGTGATCCTCATAAATATGCCAAAATTATTATTAAAAAATTAAATGAAATAAAGGCAATGGTTTTTTGCGCTGAATCATAATTAAATTGTGAAACTTCCAAAAAAATATTTGTAGTGCTTGAACTATATATCATAATTTTTCTTTCTAAAAGCGATTAGTTTAGGATTGTGGTTATATTGTCTTCCAACTTTAGCAAAGTTCTTGCCATCTATTTTTACTGCATCAGCACTATAGTGAACCTTAATATCTAAAATATATTCGCCGACTCCGTATGCATCAACTGGGGTATTTTCTTTTTCAAATCGAGATATTTTTTCAGGTGTAAATCCACTTGAGACAATAATTTTAACATGCATAGCATCTGCATCATCTAATGCTTGTCTAAGCGCTTTAATTTGCCTTGGTGTAACTCCTCATTCATCTTCATTATCTTTAAACATTTTATCTCTAACAGAAACGGATGTATCAACTCTAACACCTTTTAGATTTTTACCTAAAGCTTTTGCTACTTTAAGTGAATCGGCAATAACATCATTGTTAAAATCTACTAATGCAACTAAATAATTTTCTTCAGGAAATAACTCTTGATATGTCTGCATTACTTTGACTACATCCCCTTCATTAGCTTGCAAAGCAACGTGAGGAATCGAGCCAAATACTAATTCTGGATGCCCTTGACTTGTAGCAGTAGTTGGGTGTGCTTTAATTCCTGCAACAATAGCTGCTTTACCATCGCGTATTTGATTTGAATAATGATCACTTCTATCACTCATAAATACGATTTCTTTTTTTCCTGCAGCAAGAATGCACCTATGTACATTTGTAGATACTGATGATGAGCGACTTAAAATTCCGTCAATTATACCTTCATATGTTCCAAAATATTCATACTTTCCTTCTAGTTCTAAAACTACTTCTTTCGAATTAATTAAAGAACCATCAGGTAAATAACTTATTTTGTATTTGTCAACAGGAGTGTATTTTTCTAGTAATTCTAAAACTTCTTCCATTCCTGAGAGCATAATGTTGTCTTTTCTTTGAAAAAACTGAAGTGTAATAATTGAATCTGGTTTCAATTTTTTAATAATTTCTTCAGCTTTAAAAAAATAGTTAGCTGAATAATATAAAGGGTGATTTTTATCTAAGTTTTTTTCCTTGTTCATTTTATATCCTTACATTTCAAAAAGGGAAACAATAAAATCATCTTCCACATTTTTAGGGTTCTCTAAAATTATAATGGATTCATATGGATCTAATTCTCTTATTTTTTTAATATATTTTTTTGATTGATAACTTGATAAAATTACCTTATATTTTTTTGGTAATCTTACTTTTATAAATTCATATGATAAATTTAGAAAAATCCTAATTGTGAATTTTGGAGAAACAATAGAATAATCAATTATTGTATTGTTAAATTTGGGATGATTTATTTTGTACTTTGCTGTTTTAAGCATGGTAACAAAACTATCATTTTTATAAATATGACTAACTTTTTTGTAAAAATTTAGAACTGAATAATTATTATTTCATTGACTTTTAACATTTGTTTCATATTTATAATCTAAATATTTATCAAAGTCCGTTTGCTGTTCTTTACTTCATAAAAAAGGGTATTTTAAATTTAATGGATTTAGCGTGACAAATGAATAGTTGAATCTATCTACCGAAATTCCTGAATCAGCTAATTTATGTTTTTGTTCGTTAACTTCAAAATCTTTTATTTTGTCAAAAAATGATTTATTTAAATTGAGTAATCCTACTTCTTGACCGCTAAAAATTTTCTTATCATGTAAGTGAACTAAATTCAACATTATTAATGATTTTGCAGATTCTTCTCAAAAAATATAATCATCTCCTCAGTTTGAATTTATTCTTCCACTATTAACTGATTGTAAAGCAAAAATATTATTGTTTTGATTAAGTGTTTTTTCAATCATTTTAGATAAGTTTCTTTTGCTTACATCAACGTGTAGACCAATATCAAATTTAGTAGTTTTATTAATTTCTGCTAATGAATTATTGATTATAAAATCATAAAATTTTTCACGATCTTTGTCCAGGGGAACTATTGAATTTTTAAGTTCATTTTTTGTTTCTAAAACAATTAAAAATTCTCTATCTATTTCTTTGCACATTTGATAAATTGTTTTTAACTGTGCAATTGTTTTAGAATTAACATTATTAGTTTTTGAATCAATTGGATAAATCGATTCAAAATTGTGAAAGACTATTCCTTTAAAACCAATTTTTTTATAAAATTTTAATAATATTTTTAATTCATCCATTGAATTATTTGCAGATCACGCTTTTTCAAAATCATTTGAATTAGTTTTAATAAAGTAGGATTGAGTAATATATTTATGATCATTTAAATTATTATTTAAAAATCCAACAGAACTATTTTGCCTTGATACCACTAATTGATTATTTAAATATTTATTTAAATTTTCGTAACTATTAACTGCAATTTTAAGTTTTTCTAAATCGAATTTCATTATAGGAAAAATTTCATTATCTTTAAGTTCTTTTAGCAAATCTCTTAACTTACTTATAGATCCTATTTGACTTTCGTTGTTTTTGATTATTTCAGCATTTGGAACATCATATGTATTTAGAATTTGCTGCATAATTACAAAATCAATTTGTAGACTTTTAAAATACTTAATTACATTTTTAATACCTTCAAATGAATAATTTTTATCATTATCATTTGAATAGTAGTTTTGATCTAGTTCATACCAAATCTTATTCATTATCAATCTCCTGTGAAACTAAATTGAGTATAAAAACTTCTAAAGAAAATATAGGATCTAAATATTTTTTCTTAATTCTATAATCCGTTTTTTCTAAACGATCAATTAAAAATCTGATTTTTGAAATTCCCATTAAATCAACTATCTCTTTTGCTTTTTTTATTCTATATTGATGCACACCTAATTTTTCATTTATCGTAAAAACAGAATTACCTATTTCCATGAGATTATGTACTTCACTTGCAAGAATAAATAAAGATGCAAGTTGACCCATAATCAATATCGGATCAACACCTGATTCTATTGTTTCGTGAAATACTTTTAAAATTACAGATGGTTTATTACTTGCAATAGCATCGAGTAATTGATAATCAATTTCTTTATCGTAAAATGAAATTGATTCATCAATATCATCAATAGTTATTTCTTTTGCTAGCATTGATAATTTTTCAATTTCTTGTGTAATTATTTTTAAATCATCAGGTAAAACATCTAATAGATGACTTACGGCTTTATAATCAAAGTTATAATTTTTATCACTAATATATTTTCTAATAAAATCTGCTATTTCATAATTTTGCAATTCTGGAATTTCGATGATATTAGAATTTTGAAAAATATATTTCAATAATTGATTTTGCTTTTTGATATTTTTATTAACAACAAAAATAATAGGATAATTTGTAAGTCTTAAATGTAGTGAAATATTATCAAAATCACTTTTTTTCATTTCGCTAGATTCTAAAATATTTCAATCTTTTACAATAAATACTTTCTTATCATTGAATAAATCTCTTTGTAATATGTCATCTAAAAATATATTAATATTAAAATCATAACTGTATTTAGAAGGTAGATAATTTTTATAATTATTATTTAATAGTTTATCAATTTCAATTTCAGATAAATATTCATCTTTTCCGATTATTAAGTCCATAAAATAATTATACATATTTGAAAATAAATATCTTTCGATAATGTCTGGCGGTTAATAATTCAATATTTTAAATAATGTTGTTTTGTATTTGATTTGCTGAGTTTCCATAAATAATTTTTTATCACTTTTTGTAATCAGATAAATGTTCAAAATTAGAAAATTTACAATGAATCACATTATTGAAAAATTTGTATTTTCTATATTGAACGTCAATAATTTAACAAAACCAAAATGAATATCGAATACTTTAAAAATAAAATCTACATATGGTTTGATATAAAACAACAAAACACTTACTAAATAAATAAATCCAAATATAGGTGTGTACAGTAAGTTATTCAATATTGCAAAAGGATATATTAGATTATTAATTTGTGTTGTAACTAATAGTGAAACTGAATTCGCTACTACCGGGATCAAAATTAGTTTTAACAATTTTGATTTAAATTTAATTTTTGAAAAAAGTAATATATAAAACGATATCAAATAACTTAATTGAAAAGAGATAGAATTAATTGCTCCAGGTCTAAAAATTAAATATAAAAGAGAAGACATGAGCAATGATGTAACAGACATTTTTGACTTTCAAATTTTTTTAATAAATATATTGATAATAAAAACTGAAACAACTCTATATATTGGAATACTATAATTTGAAACTATAAAAATAAATATGAATAAATTAATTATCATTATATTTTGTCATGAATTATTTATTTTCAATTTAGTTAAAATTTTAGAAATGCAAATGGTAAAAAAGTTTAAATGAAATCCAGAAATAACAGCTAAATGATACACTCCTAAAGATTTTATTTTTTTTGCTATATCCGCTGTTTCAGAATCTAAATTTCCCAAATAAAATAAAGTCATATAATTTTTATAATATTGCGGGCTATTTTGAAAATATGATTTTACAATTTGATGTAAGTTAAATTTTTTGCCTACTACTCTCACATCATGAAAATCTATTTTGTAATATACATCGTTTGAATTTAAATATTTTGAATATTCATCTGTCAATTTCTCAACATGAATATTTTCAATTTCAATTACATCTCCAACATTTAAATTACCATTATAGTTAAGAGAAAAATATTGTCAATTTTGTTCAACTACATAATAATTATTTTTCTTAGAATAAATTATATAGTTAGAACCATTTGTATATTCTTTATTTCTTATTTCAATATTTGTGACATAAAAAATAATAAACAATATGCTAAAGCAAAGCATATAGATACCTAATTTATCTTTTTGAATTGTATAACAATAAAAATTGATAGTAAATAGCATTAATATAGGAACTATTCAATAATTATTATTGTTATATAAAAAGCAAAATATTATTAAACAAATCGCATGTAAACTAATTATCGATTCAGGTCTAATTTGTTTTTTAATTTTTCAATAGTTATTGGTCCGATTCCAGATATTTTGTCAATTAATTCTCATGTTGGTTTTATTTTCTTATTTTTTAAATTTATTATTTCCTGACTAATATTTTGATTAATCCCAATTTCTTTTAAATCTGTAATTTCTAATTTAGATCATGTTAATTTGTCTAAGTTAATTTTTGGGATGTAATACTCTTTATCATTGATCAATATTTCTTCAATATCAATATTTTTTAAATCAGCTCCTGTTTTAACTTTTAGATCCTGTAAAACATGAGAAAATTTTGTTCCTTCTGGATATATATGTCAGCCTGGAAATTCAATTCATCCTTGAACCAAAATTCTTATTTCGTTTCGCTTTTGTTGCACTTGTTGCTTTGGAATTGAATAAAAATGATAAATTGAAAATGAAACAATGCTTATTGCTATTGCTATTATTAGTAAAATTATCTTAAAATTCTTTTTCACATTATTAAATGTAAAAAAATCTCCTTAAACGAAAAAACGCAAATTATTTTTTTGTATTATTGAATTTATTTTTTAAAATTAAAAAAATGGTTGAGCTGATAATATAGAAATATAAACTATTTTTGTAGAACATACTTGAATTTTTGGACATGTTTTTTACAATCTTCAATTCAAAGAAAATAAAAAAACGTTCTCATAAATGGAACGTTATCAAATTACTTTTGATCGGCAACTTTAAGTCTGTTTAATGATCTTGAAAGGCGTCTTTCTTCTTCTGTAATTTTAGTTATATTTGTTGTTAGCTTAATTGCTTCTTCTGCTTTTTCTTTAGCTTTTCTTGCTCTAGTTACATCAATATCTTCAGCAAATTCACATGCACTCGTAACAATAGTTATTTGCTCTTTATCAACATAAATTAAGCCAGTGTCAATAGCTGCTAATCTTTGTTTTCCTGATGAAGAACTATTAACATAAAGAGTTGAGATCATAATTGTTGATAGAGTAGGTTGATGATTAGCCATAAATCCAACATAACCTTCTGGAGTTTTAACTGTTACAATATCTACCATGTCATTAAAATAGATTCCTTGTGGTGTTGTAATAGTTAAGTTTACATTTTTAGCCATTAATTACCTTTAGATTTTTCAATTGCTTCTTCAATTGTGCCAACATATAAAAATGCATCTTCAGGCAAATCATCGTGTATACCTTCAAGTATTTCTTTAAAACTTCTAACTGTATCTTTAGCTTTAACATATACTCCATTTTTACCAGAAAATTTTTCTGCTACAAAAAATGGTTGTGATAAGAAGTTTCTAATTTTTCTAGCTCTTGAAACAACTTTTTTATCTTCTTCAGAAAGTTCTCCAACTCCTAAAATAGCAATAATATCTTGAAGTTCTTTAAAACGTTGAAGTATGTTTTGAACACCTGTTGCCACTTTATAATGTTCTTCACCAACAACTAAAGGATCTAGTAATCTTGAACTACTTCCAAGTGGATCTACGGCAGGATAAATTCCTAATGCAGCAATATTTCTATCTAAAACAGTTTTAGCATCTAAGTGGGTAAAAGTTGTAGCAGGTGCAGGATCAGTCAAATCATCAGCTGGCACATAAACTGCTTGAACTGACGTAATAGAACCGGTTCTAGTTGAAGTAATTCTTTCTTGTAACTGACCCATTTCTGTTGCTAAAGTTGGTTGATAACCAACAGCTGAAGGCATTCGTCCTAAAAGAGCAGAAACTTCAGAACCAGCTTGTGTAAATCTGAAAATATTATCGATAAAAAGCAAAACATCTTGGTTGTATTTATCTCTAAAATATTCTGCCATTGTTAAAGCTGTTAAGGCTACACGCATTCTAGCACCTGGAGGTTCATTCATTTGTCCAAAAACTAAAACTGTTTTATCTAAAACGCCCGCTTCTTTCATTTCATAGTAAAGATCATTTCCTTCTCTAGTTCTTTCACCAACTCCGGCAAAAACAGATAATCCACCATGTTGAGTAGCAATATTATTAATTAATTCTTGCACTAAAACAGTTTTACCTACACCTGCTCCACCAAAAAGACCAATTTTTCCACCTTTTGCATATGGAACTAGTAAATCAACAACTTTAATTCCAGTTTCTAAAATTTCACTAGAAGTTTTTTGATCTTCATATGTAGGTGCAGGTTGATGAATTGATATTCAATCTTCAGGTTCAACTTGCGGCATATTATCAATAGGATCACCCATAACGTTAAACATTCTTGATAGAATTGGTTTACCAACTGGAGCTAAAATTGCTTTACCTGTATCAGTTACTTTAAGCCCTCTTGAAAGTCCTTTGGTTTCAACCATTGCAATTGTTCTAACAATGTCATCACCAATATGTTGAGCTACTTCAAAGTAGAATCATTGACCATCTTTTTCTAATTCTAATTTATTATTTAAAGCTGGTAATTGACCGCTTGGGAATATTACATCGACTACCGGGCCAACAATTTTAACAATTTTTCCAATATTTTTTTCCATACTTTTCCTTATGATTCTACTGATCCACCAACTATTTCAGCTATTTCTTGTGTTATAGCTGCTTGGCGGCGGCGGTTGAATTCGATTTTTAAATTGCCTATTAATTCACCAGCATTTCTAGTTGAATTTTCCATAGCTACTCTTCTATTAGCCATTTCAGAAACTTTAGATTCAGCAATTAGTCCATATAATCTTGAACCAATGTAAAGAGGCATAGCGCTTTTAAAAATAGTTTCTGGATTTGGTTCAAATTCAATATCAGCTTTCATTTGAACTCTTTCGGCTGTATTTTTAAAATCATTAACTAGAATTGGCAGCAGTTGTAAATTAACTTTTTCAGTAGTTACAACATTGACAAATTTTGTATAAATTACATTGACTTGCTTAAATTCACCTTTGTAGTAATGTTCAAAAATTATTTCAATTGTAGGCTCTATATTTTCATATCTAACAAAATCTGGTCAATTAGCATAATGAGCTAATATTTTCTCGTTTAAATATGAAAAATGATTAATGCCTTTTGAACCTAAAATGATAACTTTATCATCCGGTTTTAATAATGATTTTACTAATTTATAAATATCACTATTGTACGAACCAGCTAATCCTAAATCACTTGTAATTACAACATAAAGTATTGCGTCTTTAGGATTCTGTGGGTAAATTAAATTTAAATCTTCTTTTGATAATTGTGATGAAACTTTTTGAAACATTTCATCAACAGTTGAACTATATTCATTAACTTTATCGCTATGGTTTTGTAATTTTCTTAATTTTGATGTAGCAACTAATTCCATTGCCTTTGTAATTTTTTTTATATTATCAACAAGCGAAATTCTTTGATTAATTTTTTGTAATGAAGCCATTTTTATTTACCGCTACTGCTTTTATTATTGCTTGTTTTTTCTTTATCTTTACTTAAAATAACATTGTCTTTTTGAGTTTTATTTTTTTCATCTTGAACTTGATTTACACCTGGAATAGATTGAAAGTTTTTAGAATCATATCCTGGTATTTCACTAACAACTTGATTAGCAATTTTTATTAACATTTGTTTTAATTTTTTTTCTAATTCAGGTGAAATATTTTTGGTTTCTTGCAATTCGTTTCTAAGAATAAGCGCATCTTTATTACTACTAAAATGAGAAATTATTCTTTTCTTAAAAGTTTCAATACTTTCAGCTGGAATTATGTTTGTAACTTTCAATTTTACAGCTAAAAAGACAAGAACTTGATCTACTTGATCAACTGGTGAATATTGATTTTGCTTAATGATATTATAAACTTTTTGACCATGATCTAATATTGATTTTGTAGATTGATCTAAGTCACTTCCGAACTGACTAAAAGCTTGCATTTCATTATATTGAGCTAATTCTAATTTTAATGAAGCAGCTACTTGTTTAATCATTTTATGTTGAGCAGTTGAACCAACACGAGAAACTGAAAAACCAACATCAATTGCTGGTCTTTGACCAGAATTAAATAATGCTTCTTTTGTAAAAATTTGACCATCGGTAATAGAAATTACATTTGTAGGAATATAAGCTGAAATATCACCTTGTTGAGTTTCAACAATTGGAAGCGCTGTAATTGAACCACCACCATATTCTTTATTAAGTCTAGCTGATCTTTCTAATAATCTCGAGTGTAAATAGAATACATCTCCTGGATAAGCTTCTCTTCCTGGCGGTCTTCTAAGTAATAAAGATAGCGTTCTATAAGCTACAGCATGTTTTGATAAATCATCATAAATTATTAATGAATCAATACCTTTTTGCATAAATTCTTCAGCAATTGTTACACCTGTATATGGTGCTATATATTGCATTGGAGCTAGTTCACTTGCACCGGCTACTACTATCGTTGTATATTCAAGCGCATCATTATCTTCTAGTTTTTTAACAATTTGAGAAACAGTTGAATTTTTCTGACCAATTGCAACATAAATACATTTTATGCCTTTGCCTTTTTGGTTTAAAATTGTATCAATTGCAATTGCAGTTTTTCCTGTTTGTCTATCTCCAATTATTAATTCACGCTGACCTCGACCAATTGGGATCATACTATCAATTGCCATAATCCCGGTTTCAAGTGGTTGATCAACAGATTGTCGAGTCATAACTCCAGGGGCAGTTATAAAAACATCTCTAGTTTTTGTTGATTGAATTGATTTTTTACCATCAATTGGTCTGCCAAGTGCATCAACAACTCTACCCGAAAGTTCTTCACCAACTTTAACGGAAATAATTTTTTTAGTTCTTGTAACTTCCATGTCTTCTTTAAGCACAGAATCATTACCTAAGATTGCAACTCCAACAAATTCTTCTTCTAAATTTAAAGCTAGACCAAAAACGTCATAACCAAAATCTAAAATTTCACCTTCTTGAACAGAATCTAATCCACTTACAAGAGCTATTCCATCACCAACACTTACAATTTTTCCGATTTCACTATTGTGAACTTTTGAATCATAATTTTTAATTTTTTCTTTTATTAATGAAGCAATTTCATTTACTCTATTTTGTCTCATCTAACCGCTCCTTTTTAATTTCTTTTGCAAACTTTTGTAATCACTCATTTACATTATTGCTAAATTTTAATTCATCAATCACTATTTCATAACCGGCAAGTAATTCTGGTTTTATTTTATTAACTAAGATAACTTCTTTATTAATTTTATGACTAAGTAATTTACTTATTTGATTTAGTTTTGTTGTTGATAATTCATTAGTTGTATAAATAATTCCACGCTTTATTCCTAAACGCATTTCTAATTTTTGAATCACAACTGACAAAATTAATTTCAAATAGTAAATTAATTTTTGTTCTAATATAATCCAAATTCATTTTTTTACAGTTTCATTTGCAGGTTCAAAAATTTTGACTAAAAACTTTTTATTTTCATCAATAGATTCTTGTTCACTTTTTAAATATTCTACAAGTTCAGGATTTGAATTAACAACTTCTTGAATAAAAATTAAATTTTCAAGAACATTTCTTAAATCTTTATCTTCTGTTAAATCAACTAGTGCATCAGAATAGGCATGTGCAATATCGTATTTTCTATCTGACATTATTTTTGCATTTTTTCTAATTCTAAAAGAATTTCATTTTCGATATTTGGTTTAATTTCTTTACTTAGTATTTTTTTAGCTAATTCAACTGATGTTTGAACAATGTGATTTTTTGAATTTTCGTAAAATTCATTTTCTTGTCTTTCTACATCCATTTTTGCATTCCGAACAATAATTTGGACATCTCTTTTAGCATTTGTTATATATTCATTTGCAACTTTTTCAGCTTCAATTTTTGCTTTTACTACAATTTTTTGTGCAGTTTCATGAGCTTGAAAAAGTGAATCAGCTGCTTGTTCTTGTGCTAATTGTGCTAGACGTTTGCTCTCGATTGAACTATCAATATTATTTTGAATAAATGTTTGACGATCTTTGACAAACTTGCTAACTGGTTTATATAAAAAAATATATAAAAAAATAAACGAAATGATAAATGATAAAACAGTTGCTACAAATAATGGAATTGAAGGAAAAAGACTCTGAAACATCTCTGTTAGAGTTTCAGAAGTACTACGATTTATTTCAACAATTTGATTCATATTGTCTCCTTAAAAATAACTTTTCCCTAAAAAACGAATATTAAAAGAATTGAAACAATTAAAGCGTATAGAGCTGTTGATTCAGCAATAGCCAAACCAATAATTAACATAAGTCTTATTTTCTTTTCAGCTTCAGGATTTCTTCCAACAGCTTGTGCTGCAGTTCCGGCAGATATACCTTGACCAATACCTGTACCTAAGGCACCAATCATTGCTAAACCGGCACCTACAGCAGTTAATCCTGCTGCTAATCCTTGCCCCACAGTTGCTGAAGCATTTGCTGTAACAGCTTTTGATGCTTCAATAATTGTATTAGTAAATTCATTCATTATAATCTCCTTAAATTTAATAAAATTGTTATTTTAAGCAGTTTAATGGCTTACTTGGGCCATTATTATTAAGCTTTTTTAAGAACAAATCTTTTATTTTTTTTAGTGACTTTTTTAGATTTTTCCGGGCCTGCCTCGCCTATTTCTCCGATTCAATAAATCATAGTTAAGAGTGTAAAGACATAAGCTTGCACCATTGCACTGAAAGCATCTAAATATAAATGCATTAATGGAGCAACAATCGGGCCTAGAACATATGTTGCAATTGTCGATCCTGTCATTAGACTATAAATCCATGCAGTTACTGAATATAAAAGATAAATAATTACACTACCACTTGTTATATTTCCAAACATTCGAATAGATAAAGATAGTATAGGAATAAACTGACCAACTATTTCAACTGGATTTAAAAATTTCTTGAAAAATCCTCACTTGTTATAGAAAATTCCAAATACATAAATCATAATTCATGAAATTAAAGCAAATGTTAGTGGTACTGTATAAGCTGTAGCTATTGCTCTAAAACCAATAAGAGCAAGTAAATTACCAACAAGTAAAAAAGAGAACAAAACAAATAAATATGGAGATGTTCAATTTATTTTCCCGTCAGTAGCCGAATCAAATGTATCTTTGAAAAATCCAACATATTGCTCTGCTACAAATACAACGCCTTTAGGTGCTTTTTTAGGATCTGCTTTTCTTATTCTAAAAAATACATATAGCGAGATGAAAATAAATATAATTA
This sequence comes from Mycoplasma testudineum, assembly GCF_002245785.1. Classification (GTDB taxonomy): domain Bacteria; phylum Bacillota_I; class Bacilli_A; order Mycoplasmatales; family Metamycoplasmataceae; genus Mycoplasmopsis_B; species Mycoplasmopsis_B testudinea. The sequence continues at coordinate 123,960 of NZ_NNCE01000001.1, read as the reverse complement.
TTATTATAAATAAAGTGAGAATATGAGGTTGAACTACTCACAGTTGGGAAGTAAGAGGATTTCCGGCAACAGCATTATTTTTATTTAATTCCACTTTTAGTTTCACCTTTCAATTTGCACAAATTTACAATTATAACGATAGCTGGAATTGTGCCTATACCAAAAATCAACGCAAATATATTTATTGGGGCTAAAGCTATTTCAACACTAGACATTAATCTTATTTCACTAAAAAGATTTATAAATACAACTGCAGTGATAATAATCCCAACTACAATCATTTTCAATAAATAGACCCCGAAATAACTAAACTTGGTTAATTTTGATAAATATTTTCTTAGAATTACGATATTGAAATTGTAAATCAATCAAACGATTGATGTTCCAATAACCCAACCTAGAAATGCATAGTATCTTATGTATTCAATTCCATAAAGTGATAAACATATTATACTTCCTACCAAAAGTGATAATATCATTCAAAAATTCACTTTAAGTCTTCACTTTTCCAAAACCATGCTTTTTTTATTTTAATACTAATTAAAAAAAGTGAGTTAATAATTACAACTTTATTTTATTAAAATTACTACTAAATATTTTTTGAACAAAAAAACACACGAAGGTGTTTTAATTGTAAAATTTATTTTTCAATTTATCAATTGTTTCTTTATCAGATGTAATCGAAACGGTAACAATGTTTTTATTATCTTTTTCAAAAACATCTTTAACAAATCAACTAATTTTAGAGTCGTATGGTTTCAATTTTTCTACAATTTCAAAATTAGTTTCATTATTACTTAATTCAAAATTTAAATCAATGTCGCTTAATGCAGTATTAATATAATCAGCATTTACAAAATTAGTTGGTTTTAATTCATCTATTAATATTTCGGCAACAATAAGATCAACATCAGTTAATTTGGCACTGATTCTCGCTATGTATCCAACAAATTTATCTCCAGATCAAATTTCCAGTTGTTCAGTTGGATTAGCAAAATCAAAACTGGCTTCTTTATAAGAAATTTCAAAATTACTTAATATCGCTTCTAACTTATCCTTCATTTGTAAAATGTTGTAATTAGTTGAACAAATACCAAAAAAATTAATTGACTTATTTAAAATACCCATTTCAAAAAATGAAAGATTTTCTAGTTTTCTTTTGTGATTATATTCAATTGTTTCAATTGCAGAATGGATTCAAGAATCTCTAATAACTTGTTTTTCTAATGAAATAAATGTTTCCAATTTTTGGCTCAGATTAAATTTGAATGGATTAAATTTATTTTTAACTTCGGAAATAAGGTTGTAAGTTCTAATTTCATCAAAACCTGCTGCAACAGCAGAATTTTTTAATTCCAAAGTGTCATAAATTTTTGTATTAATTAAATTTGGCTTAACAGGCACTAAATTATCATAACCATAAAATCTTAATATCTCTTCAACGATATCTTGACTAAATTCGATATCGTGTCGATATGAAGGTACCAATACTTCATTATTTTTAAATTCAAATCCTAAAATTCTTAGTGCATTGTATGATTTTGAAAAATCATGTGATTCAAAATTATCTAAGTAATTTTTAAGAATTTTTTCATCAAACTTTATCGAATAATTACTAGGGTAAATATTGAAATTTGTTTTAATGCTTGATTTATTTTCAAAGTAAGTGATTAAATTTGAATAAGCTAAATTCATCATTCCAAAACTTATTTCTTTAGAAGCTTGACGACCTGCCATTGTGTCAATTTTTACTTGTCGCATGCTTTTACGTACTAGGCTGTTATCAAAAATTGCAAATTCAAATAATAAACTTGATGTATCTTGTGAAACTTTATAATTTTCTATTCCGATTACACCAGCAACAGAAATCGAATCTTTAGAATTGGCTACAACTAATGCATCATCTAAATTAACTTCCTTGTTTCCAAAAATATTTATTTTTTCTGTTTTGGTATATATATTAATTTCGTCAACCTGAGTTGCATCATAAACATGGGTTGGCACTCCAGTCATAATTAAGTTAAGATTAGTTAAATCAACAGGATTATTCATAGTTTTAATATTTGACTTTATTAAAAGGAGTTGGTCTTTTAAGTCGATTGTTAGATTACCTTTGTATTCAACTAGATTAAAACTTTTTTGATCTGTATTTATTTTTAGATCAATTGATTTAGACGTAATTTTTGATAATTCATCTAAACGATAATTGGAGTTAAAATAAGCAGCTAATTCTAAAGCCATTATTTTGTAACTATTAGCATCACTGCGATTAGATAAAATACTTACATCAATTATGTAATCATCTAAATCAAAAAACTTAATTGGATCTAAGTTTAAATCAATATCATCTAATAGAAAAATACCATCACGATATTCATCTCTAACTAATTCAGGATCATGAACTAATTCTTCTAAAGAAACAAGCATTCCTTCACTTACTATTCCTTGCATCTCTTTTGCTTGAATTGTTGTACCTTTTAAAATAGATCCGGGTATAAACGCCATTACAGTTTTATTTGCTAAAACATTTTGCGCAGCTGTTTGGATAATTCTTCTTTTATCTTCAAAAAGAATTTCACAAACATTTAATTTATCTGAATTTTTATTTTTATAAACATTTAAAACTTTACCAAATTTAATTCCGTGAATTTGTTGGTAGCTTTTATACTCTTCAACTTCAAAACCTATTGAATTAATTGCATTAACAACATCTTCTATTTTTATCGATTCATCAAGTAAAGCAATTTGCTTTAATTTTTTATATGAAAATAACATTTAATACCTACTTAAAATTTTCTATAAAACGCAAATCATTTAAATAGAAATCTCTTATATCTTTTACCTTGTATTTAATCATAGCCAAACGTTCAATTCCAATTCCGGCAGCAAAAGCTGACATTGAATTTGTATATTTAGCGCCCATTAACACTTTAGGATGCAACATACCAGCACCTAAAACTTCAATTCATCTATTATCATAAAACATATCTACTTCCACTGATGGTTCTGTAAAAGGGAAAAAGCTAGGTCTCATTCTAATTTTTACTTCTTCTTCCATTACATATGAAAGTAAATTTTTTAATGTATAGATCAAATTGTTAATTGTAAAATGACCAACCGAAACAAAATCACATTGACTAAACTGATGTGAATGAGTTTGATCATCTATATCATTACGATAAACTGGACCAATAGTAAAATGACTAAATGACTTGTTTGGATTTTGCTGTAATTGATAAATACTTCAACCTGTGTTATGAGTTCTAAGTAATTTATCATTTTTAAAATAAAGTGAATCCTGCATTTCTCTAGCAGGATGATCTTTAGGTATATTTAATGCTTCAAAATTTAATTCATCATCAATAATATGAGAAGATGGAGCACTATAATAACCGTTTTGCAAAAATCATTTTTCAATTCGATTTGAAATTAAAGTTAATGGATGAAGCCCAAATTTTTTAATACTATTTTGAAATGGATCTTGTCTAAATTTTTCATTTCTAAATCTAATGTTTTCAGCTTCAATTTGCTTATTTATTTGCTCATACTTAGATTCATAAAAAGTCATGGCCTCTTTTAATTCTTTACCAATATCAGCTTTTTGTTCTCTACTTGCGTTTTTTAATTTAAGTTTTAAAATTCCAATTGGACCATCACTAGAATTAATTTTATTTTTAAGTTGCTTTAAACCTTCTAAGGTAACTATTTTTTCTCATTCAATATTCATTGTCACTCATTTCTATTTTCTATTTTATTATAAAAATCATACTTGTATTTTTTTATTTAAAAATAAAAGACGCATTAATAGCGTCCTCTATTAGTTGACTAAATATCCTTTTTAGAATATCCTGCTTCCAATCATTTGAATAGGGTATCACGAATCATCATGCCAGGACGATGTCGATCTTTATTTTTTGATCCATCACCATTGTATTGATAGTGAATGTAAGCAAGTGAATCGGTACTTTTATAATTGTAAATTCTTACTCAAACTGCTGAATTTCCAAGGATTTGATTAATTTGATTAATACCTTGATAAACACTTTGTCCAGTTACTTGTAAAGCAGCTTGTTTTTCTGCAAAAGCACGCAGATAACCTCTATTTGATGCTTCTTTAATATATCGATATGTTTCAATACCTAAACTAGTTCCTGTTCAGAATAAACCATCAGGAGTAACTTGTTTAAGGAACATAACAAGGATTTGAACCAATCTATAATTTGCCTTGTAGTATGGATTTTCAAAGTAAGGTTTATTTGGATTTTCTAATTGTCAATCTACTTGTGCTTGTGCAATTCTATAACTAAATGCATCAACATAATTGTATAGTCAGTCAATTGTAGCTTGTAAGTTATTTAGTAAATTACCTACATCAAAACCACTTATTCCATTTACTTGTACTTCATTTTTATTAGCTTGTTCATCTACTGGAGTAGTTGGTGTTTCACTAGGTTCAACAGGTATTGTTGGAACAGAACCTGGTCTAATAAAGTTTTCTACAATTCTATAAAAACCACTATATTTGTCATTTACATTTGATCTATCAAATAGTATATTTAGAAAATCTGCAAATGCTTTTCCAACTGCTTTTGAATTGACGAAATTAAACATAGGTCGTAAAATGAATAGGATTCTTGATACAGCAATTTGTCCATTTCTTGTCAGTTGTGCAATTACACCGTTTATAACTGTATTAATTATTGAATTAGTGCTTAATGAAGTTATTTGATCAGTATTTATTGCTTTGAAAGCATCATCTATTGCTTGGTTAATGATATTTGTTTTGGCAAAATAAGCAACTAACATATTGATAAATGGTGCATATTGATTTTGATCTTCATCAGTAACCATAATATTAGCACCGTGCAACATCGGTTTTAATAAGAAAGCCAAAACATTTTGCATATCAATATCTACAGTTGTTAATATGTCTTTAACAAGCGGTTTTATTGCAGCTTTTAGTTGAGTGCTTGAACGTTTAATTAAATCACTAAATAGGGAATCATATGAATTATATTTAACAACTAAATCGTTTGCCGCAATGTAATGAATTTGTTCAAATATAATTTTGTATAAATTCTCAAAATTACTATTACTTATTATTTTATTTGCTACTTTACTAAAACTAGAATTCAAGTGTGCTTGGTTATTTGTAAATGAAAATAATAATTTTTCCATTACAGAAGTATTCTGAGTTAGTTTTTTTAGTAATGAATATAATGTAGAACTTAAATCCTTAATTGATTTAGCATTTTTAAATGTTTGACTACTTAACAATAATTTGAAGAAATATCAACCATTGTTTTCAAAATCTAATGTTGAAGAAATAATTTTATTTAAAACATTAGCGTCTTGGAACAATAATTGTGTAGCTGTAACATTTGGATTGAATGATTGAATAAACTGATCAACAATTCCTTCAAGTATTTTTGAATCACCTACTAAGCCTAAAGACTGACTAACAACTGAAGACATAAGTAAAATTTCTTCATTATCTAATGTGACATTAAAATTGTGAATTTGTGTTGCAATAATAGAATAAATAACATTTTTAAATCTATAATCATTTGTTAATGCAGCTATAGCTTGTTTCAAGAATATAGTGAAGTTACTTTTATTTATTTTTAAATAATTAATAAATAATTCATCAAAATTTTTGCTTTCAATCATTAATTCTTTGTTACTTAAAACAGAAGTTAGCATACCAGAAATAAATGTTGAAGTTTCTTCCATGTTCTGAATTTTTTCAATAAGATGCTTTAAATCTCCATCAAATCTACCAATTTTAAGAATTAAAGAAGATGATAAATTCATTAATGCATCTTTAACAAAATCTGTCTTAATTAAGACAGGTACAAGTTTGCTTATTAACTTAACTCTTTTTGATTCATTATATGAAGAAGATAGATTTTCTGAATTTAATAAAGACATTACAATTCTATAAATAAATTGTGGGTTTTTAGCAGCTTCTAATGCAATTGTATCAATTGAAATATTATTAGTTTCAATTTTATTTGCGGCTATAGATTGAATTAATAAATTAGGAATATCACTAATTAATAATGTTTCTAAGGAATCGACAATCAGTTGTGATAAGCTGTTTTTTTCATCCTCATTTAAATCAGCGCTAAGTTGCGAAGCAAATTTGTCAATTGAATAATTAAATAAATTTAAAACGTCTTGTCTATTTTCTCTAAATACTTTTAAAATTACATTTGAAAGTATTTCCATAATAGATGTTGATTTATCCATTATAAAATTAGCTATTAACTCATTAAAATTATTAGACTTAATAATTCAAGTATTATCAACTAAAATTGAATCTAGCAATTTATCAACCAGTTTTTCAAAATCAGGACTAGAACTAATATTATTAATAATATTTTTGAATGAATTGTTTAGTTTTATATCATCAAATTTAAATATATTTGTCAGTGCATTTAATGCATTTTCATTTTTAATTAAAATTATTGCCAAACTTTTTAGTTGATTTTTAAAAGTTGCACTATCAAATGTTTTGTCATTATTTAATGAAACTATTAATTTCTTTAATAAATTAAATACATTTGAAGAATCACTTATAAAATGGTCCATCACTTGGTTAAATAACTTAGATAAATCAAAATCTGAACTACTTAATTTTAAATCAACTATATTGATTAAATCATTTAGCAAATAATCTTGTGATAATGCATATGCAAAATTAGAAACCAATCCTTTAATTGTTTCAGTTTCTTTAGAACTAAAGTAAATATTATTTGAATTAGCAAATGCAATAATTGGACTTAATAATAATGTTTGAAAATCATCATCTTTTGAAACATAACTATTCAAGATATATGTGAAATATTTGACAAGATTTGTTTTATTTTTTGAAATAAATATTTTCGCAAGTTCTTCAATAGATTTTGCCTTTTTGTATTCGTTATAATTAGTGAAAATTGAATCAATAAACGCTTCTGCGAATTCCAAAGTTTTTTGATCTTTTGAAATTTTGTCAAAAACATTCGATAATGAAGCGGCATGTTTTGAATCATTTCCTTGAGTAATTAAATTAACAATTTGATTTTTAAAAGCATCAAATATAGTTCTATTTGTTATAAAAATTCTAGCTATCAATTTAAAATTTGAATTTATACTGTCTAAATTGTTTGCTAAATAATTACTATTTAAAAATAAAATTATAATTTTTTCAATATTTTCTTTTTTAAATATGAAACTTACTAAATCCGCTTCACGGTTAGTTTTTAGCATTGTTAAAAACTGTGATATTAAACTGTCATCAACTAATATATTTACAGCATTTGAAGCAAACTCTGCAACTGCATTTAATTCTCTATTTGAAAATTCTATATTTAGATTTTTGGTTGTTTCTACAGTAATGAATTTAAACGCAGAATTAATTAAAGAAGCATGATTACTCAATAAGTATTTAACAAATTTAGTTATAGTTTTAACATCAGAATCTGAAAATGTAGCTATTACTATTCCGAAAAGATCGTTTCAATTTTGACTTTTTTGGAATAATTGTGGTGAAGCAACAATTTTCTTAATTGCTAAATCTAAAACTGATTGAAATTCATTTGAATCAAGGATTGTTTTAATATCTTTATTAGCATTTGCATATTCTAATTTTAAGTCTAATTTTAAGCTATTTAAAATAGCATAAATGTTAGATTCACTTTTAATTAATGATTTGAATAAATTACTTAAGTTTGCTTCAAATCTAGATGTAAATACACTATTAGCAAAACTAGTTGAACTTGCAAGAGATTTAATAAAATTGAAATAACCGTTTTCAGTATCAAGAATTATGTTAATTAAATCAGCTATTTCTAATTGATCTGCTTTATCTTCTAATATTTTACTTCTTAGTCTTGTAAATGTATCGGTGTAAATAGTTGAATTAGCAATTATATCTGTTGTAGATTTAATTAAATCGGTTAATAATGATATATCACTAGCTGATAATGTTATATTCAATTTTTTAGATTGCTCATTTAATACAGAAAGAAGTAGAGCATTTAATAATCCATCATCTTTAGCAATATCTTTTGTAATTTCCTTTAAATAATTTTCAATTTCAGCTGAATGCTGTCCAAAGAAATATTTTAAAGCTTGTGAAATTGATGTAAATTCAGCATATGATTTGCTATTGTCAAAAATGCTTTCTAAAATATTTGCAAGTAAGGTTTTTGTTTTTTCAGAAGTTATTAAAAATTTACTCAATTTAAGTATTTCTACTCTATGACCATTTGATTGCAACAATTGAGAAATTGTATTATTTATAAATTCTCCAGCTAGATCTACAAAATGGGTGTTATTCAATAAAATTGAAATAGTTTTAGTTAAACGTCTTTTATAAGAATCAACATTTGACTTGTCTTGTAAATACTCTGAACCTAATAATGCTTGAACTAGTTTTCAAATAACAGTTTCATTGCCAAGCACTTTTGTAAATGAATTAGTTAGATTTCCAAAATCAAATCTACCATTTTCTATTGATTCAGAAAGTGTAGCCAAAAATACTTCAGGCAATTGTGACTGAGTTACTACTTTTATAGTGTCAACAAAGAAGTTAATAATTTCGTATTGACTGTTATCATCCATTTCGAATGAATTAGATTTAAGTATATTTTCAACTGATAAATTAAGTAGCTTTTTAAATTCATCTGCATTTTCATTTGTTATATATCTTATAACCGCTTTAACGTTTGCAGAAAATGATTCTTTATTATGTGTAATCATTTTCACAATTAATTCATTAATTGTTTTTACATTATCAATATTGATTTCATCAGCAAAAATTCCATTTACAAAATCTTCAATTAATTTTGTAAATTTATCACTCTTAAATAATGATGATCAAAGTATTTTTATACTTTTAGCTGCTTCTTCACCAACATATGTTCCTATATTTCCTATTAGTAAAGTAGCAAACTTCTCGTTTGTTGCAACATGTGTAGCTAAAGATGATAATGATTTTTTAAATTCAGTTTTAATTTTTTCATCTTTAAATGTTTCTGATTTAAGTAGTGCTTTAATTATTGAAAAATAACCATTTTCTGCATCTAAAGCTTGAGAGAAAATTTTACTTAAATCAAAGCCATTTTCACTAATTGATTTTAATGCCGAATTATAAATATCATTAATTATTGTTGAATTTGAAACTGCATTTAAAACTATTGAAATTAATTTTCCTAAATCTTTAAGCTGTTCTTCATTTTCAAAAATTTCAGGCAGATTTAGATGTGTGACTAAATTTACATAAGCAATCTTTGCAAGCGCAGTATCAAAATTAGATAATTTATTTAAAAGGCCATTTACAAAATCAACAATAATTGATTGATGTGATGTTAATACTAAATTAATGAAAGAGTTAAAATTGTCTGCTTTTCGATACGTATCGATATTATTAAAAATTGCATCAATAAATTGATCCGTAAATCTTACTGTTTTTTGATCACTAATTAAATCTTCATAAATTGTATTTACTAATGAACTAGTATCAATATTTGCTATTGCTTTTGATGGGACTAATGAATTAACAATTAAATCTTTAACTGCAGTTTGAGTTAGTAATTTTTTAGTAATTAATTTTAAAGATTCTGAGTATTTTGTTCTATTAGATTGGTCATCAAAATATTTTGAATCTATAATATTTTTTACTAATTTATAAATGTTGTTTTGATTTGTTATTGAATTTAAAAATGAAGAGAAAATGGTTGCTAAATTTAATTCTTTTGAATTTTTAAAAGCATCTAAAAATATTGAATAAAGATTTTCTACTATTTCTGATTCTGAAATTACAAATATAGTTTGATTAATTAATTTAGAAATTCCTTCAATATCTGAATCGCTTAAATTGATACCTTGTTCTTTCAGCATTGGAAAAACGTTAACTTTTAATAAAACCAAAATATCAGAAGGATTCTTTTCTACAATACTTGTTAATAGAGTTTTTAAAAATGTTACAAAAGTTGATTTATTTTTTTCTAAATAAATGGAAATATATTCATTAAAGTTTTTTGTTTGTGAATACTGTTTTGCATTAACAAAAGAATCATTAATTAAACCATTCAATAATTCTTTTAGTCCGCCTTGTTTCAAAATAGTTTTAGCTATATTAATTAAACTTGTATTCGAATCACTTGATGGAAGAAAATTTGAAACCAAACTTAATGCAGAATCAAAAAGTTGGCTTTTTTCAAAAATATTTGAAATTATTTTTTGAATTAATGTTGATAATTCTTGTGACTTATCACTAGTAAAAAAACTAGATTTCAATACTGATACTATTAGTGAATGGAAATTATCAGCTTGCAATGCAGCGTTTTTTAATGAATCAATTAAAGAATTTACGCTTATTGTTCCTTCAGCATTTATTTTTTCATTAGTTAAATATTGAAATTGATTTCAAATATTTTGAATAAATTTTGAATCATATATTGCTTCAAATAAATCTTCAGGATTAATTTTTTTATCTTCAAAGAAAAATTTATAAAGACTTAATTCTGGGTCAATTTCTTTAAATATACTTGAACTAAAAACAAATTTTAAAAGGCTTTGTCCAATTGTTAAAAATGAGTTTTTAGTAATAACTCTTTCCGGAAAAACGTTTGAATCAAATTTATCTTTATATTTTAATATTAATGGATCATTTTCGTTAAATAGATCTTGTCCATCAGCTCCAAGAATTGTATTAATTACATTCTGATCAGTTGATTTTTCAAAATTAATTAATTGTTTATTTTTGTTTTTATCAACAGCTAAAAATTTATCATCTCATGATGGATTAATACTTTTAGGATTTGTATATTTTGCTCTATCAATAGATATTTTAAGCAGAATTTCTTGAGCTATTTTTTTGTAACCAATTTCAGTTGGGTGAATATCTAAAACTTGAGTTGTAAATTTTGATTGATATTTAGATCAATCATCTTCATCATAAACATTAATAAATTGAACTGAATCACTATAGTTTGTTCTATCTGAAATTTGCTCATTTAAAACACTTAATAAATATTGACTTAATGTTTGACCAGGAGCAATTTGAACACCGCTTGTCAATTGATCAAATGCATCTACTAGTCTTAAAAATGGCATTGGATAATTAATTAAATTAATTGTTACTTTAGGGTTAATTTTTTGAATATTTGCAACTAGTTTATCGAATTCACTTCGCATTTGTACACGAATTTTTGTAAAAATAGAAACTACATTTGCAATTACCATTTTCATATCTAATCCGCTTCCGCCAATGAATTTATTAAAATCAAGGCTGGCAATTTCTTTCATAAATATGTTCATGAAATCATTTGCACCAAGTGAAATAGTTAACAAATTAGCATCTGCTAGGCGAGTTGTAAACTCAGTTTTGAAACTTTGAAAATCTAATCCATGAATTGATGAAATAGTACCTTGTGCAATATTATCGAACAAAGCATTTCAATCAGAAAGAGTAGAACCAGTTACACCAAAATTCTTATATTTTTCTAACCTATTTGAATCTATTTCATTAATATATTTAGCTAAAAATGATGGATATGATAATCCAGTTATTACTTTTTTACCATCAATAGTTTCTAATTCACCAGGATAATCTTCACTCAATTTAGCATTAAAACCAGAAGTTATTGAATCACCAAACGCAACATATTTAATAGATCCATCAATTAAATATTGATTATTAGTTGTGATTGTGATTTCTCTTTGTGTTGAATTATTATTAGTAATTTCACTTTTTTCAGGAGTTTCAACATTAGAATTGTTACCTTTAGTATCAACAGTTGATGGCTCAGTAACTTTTTTGTTTTCAGGAGCTTTACCAGAATCATCCTGAACAGTTATAGGATTTGACTCCGAAACTCTTTCAACACTTTTTTCTTGACTTAACCTAGTTCCAACAATAGAACCAATAGCTACAGCACCTATTGCTAGAGCAGATGAACTTGTTCCAATAATTATTTTCAGCTTTTTATCCATAAATACCCCCTTGATAACCGTTATTATTAATGTATTATCTACGGTTACCAGTTCGTGCGTATATTTTAGCAAAACAAGGCAAAATTATAAAATTTTAAATTGATTTTAATAATTGATATTTTTTATTAAAAACAGTGTTGTTTGTAAGTAAAAAAATAATATTGATGGATATAAATGCACAAAAAAGCATTTATTTTTTTAATTCAAAAAATTAATAACAAAATTCAATATTAATTTTTAGTTGATTTAGTCTTAATTTAGCTTTAACAGTATTGCATTATTTTATAAAAAAAGAAGTTAAGCAATTTTACTTAACCTTATAAGTTTATGCTATGATTACATAGCTAAAAAGCAGAAGATAAGGAGAATTAATGGTAAAAATCCGTTTAAAAAGAGTGGGTTCAAAATTTAATGCAATTTATAAAATTGTTATTTCAGATGCAAGAGCTCCTCGTGATGGTCGCTTCATTGAAGAAGTTGGTCAATATAATCCTCACAATAAAAATCTAAATGTCAAAAAAGAACAAATTTTAAGTTGATTATCTAAAGGTGTGCAACCAACAGATACTGTTAAAAGATTGTTAAAACAAGAAAAAATTTGAGAAGAATTCAAGGTTCAAAAAACAAAGTAATCATAGGTACAATGAAAATAAATTTTCTTACATTATTTCCTGAATACTACTCTTCATTTACAAATGAAAGTATTATAGGTAAAGCAATTGAAAATAAATTAATAGAAGTAAACATAGTTGATTGACGACATTTTGCTACTGGTAAACAAAAAAAAGTTGACGATACAGTTTATGGCGGTGGAAAAGGTATGCTTTTAAAAGTTGAACCGATTAAATTAGCGCTTGATACTGTTAAAGGTATAAAAATTTTAGTAAGTCCACAAGGAAAAGTGTTTAACCAAGAAATGGCTCAGAAATTAGCTAGTGAAAATAACGAAATTACATTCATCGCAGGACGCTATGAAGGCTTTGATGAAAGAATTCTAAATTATGTTGATGAAGAGATTTCGCTTGGTGATTTCATAGTTACAGGTGGAGAATTGCCGTCTATGATAATGGCCGATTCAATAATTAGATTAGTTGATGGAGTCATTAAAAAAGAAAGTCACGAACTAGAAAGTTTCAATAATAATTTATTAGATTTTGCCCAGTATACTAAACCAAGAAATTTTGAAGGATATGAAGTTCCTGAAGTGTTGGTAAATGGTAATCATGCTGAAATAGAAAAATGAAGAAAAGAAAGTCAAATTAGAAAAACTAAATTAAATCGACCAGATTTATTTGAAAGGTATAAAAATGAGAAATAGATTAATTGAACTTGTTGAAAGTACTCAAATTAGAAAAGACATAGTAGATTTTAAAACAGGAGACATTGTTAGAGTTCACGTACTTATTCGTGATGGAGATAAACAAAGAATCCAAATTTTTGAAGGGTTAGTAATAACAAAAGATGGTAAAGGAAAAGGAACAAGCCAATCTTTTACTGTTAGAAAAATTTCAGCTGGTGTTGGTGGAGGAATTGGAGTTGAAAGAACATTCCCAATTAACTCGCCTTTAATTTCAACAATTGAACTAGTTAGAAGAAATAAAGTTAGAAGAAAAAGACTTTACTACATTAGAAATAAAAGTGGTAAAAGCGCTAGACTTAAAGCCATTAAATAATTTAATTATGAGAAACGTTTTTTATAAAGCGTTTTTTTATTAAAAAAATAACTTCATTTTTTGACTTAAAGTTTATTATAAATATGAGGTAAAAAATATGAGCAATAAAAAATTAATAGCTTTAGGAAGTGACCATGCTGGTTACGAACTTAAAGCGCAAATAATTGAATATTTAAAATCAAGAGGTTATGAAACTCATGATGTAGGAACATCTAATTCTACTGATTCAACTTCATATGCAACTTACGGTCACAAATTAGCAAACTTTATACAAGAAAGAATCGGAACTGAAAAAGAACCATTATTTAGTATTGGTGTTTGTGGAACCGGTTTAGGAATTTCATATGCTTTAAATAGACATACAAATATTGTTGCTGCAAGAGTTTCAACAGTTTCAGATGGAAGACTTGCTAAACAACATAATAATGCAAATGTTTTGTGTTTTGGCGGAAGAATTCATTCAATTGATGAAGCAAAAGCAATAATTGAAGCTTATGAAAATGCTGAATTTGAAGGTGGAAGACACATTGATAGAATTAAGGGTATCGATGTTTTTGAAAATCACACTAAAGATTGCAAAAATGCAAGTTGTAACAAAACTTGTTAAATTAAAATACTTTTAAGTGTATTAATTAAGTTCAAATTAAGGTTTAGGCCTTAATTTTTTTTATCTGCAAAGTATTTAAAAACGCTAGTAAATTTAACATTACTAGCGAAATTTTATTTTAAAACTTTTTAATTTTTTTAAGAACTTACTTTTAATAAATAATTTATTTTTGATGATGAAAATACTTACAACTGGATCAAATAATTCAACTCTTTTTAAATTTGATAAAAGTCCAAATAATATACCAAAAATTGATATTAAAGAGCTAAGTCACATAAATAAACCGAATCAATATAAAAATGATGCAGAGTCGTTTCATTTCAATAAAGATTGAAAATCTGAATAATCAATTTTACCCGATGAAAATGAATCAAATAAAAATGTGAAACTATTATTAAATTCAGAAGCTAAGAAAAATCCAGTACCAATTACTAATAATATTCAAATAGAAGCAATAAGAAAATATTTTAGTCTGACTTTTACAAAATAAATCGTACCTGAAGGCTTACGCATGCTATTATCAAGAATCTTTCTTGTTTCAATTATTAAAAATATTATAGGTATAATGGTCGCAAAAAATAATGCTGAATATAATCAATATTTAAATCATAATGAATATTTTTTATCACTTGAAGCATTAATTAAATTTGCTCTTTTTGCCGAAATATAAAGAGATGAAATAAAAATTGTGAGCGTAATAAAAATTATTAAAATAAATGTCACTGCCGTTCCAATGTAAGCTTTTAATCCAATTTCTGATAAACCAAGATATGAATCTGGATTTGTCAAAGTGTCTACATTTCTTAAAGCGAATGTCTGAAAAACATTACTATAGTTTTGTGAATTAGATGTGATTCCTACAATAATAAATACTAAGAATAAACTAAAAAGACATGAAAAATAAAATAACAATTTTGCTAGTCAATAATTTCTTGTGATTTCCCTAACTAAATTTAAATCAATTGGTTTAGGTTTAACATTAGTACCTAAAAATAAAACATCTTTAGAATTTTTATTAGAATTTGTAACTCGGTAGCCTTTATATTTACGTCTTAATGAACTTGCTAAAACTAATGCTTCAATATATTCTTTTTTTATTCGGTTATACTCATCGCATTTTTCTTTTAAAATTGAATAAGCATTGTTTAATTTAGCCATCTTAGCATTAGTATCAATTAACGTTGTATTTTCAGTTTCACTATTTGCAATTACATCTGGATGATATTTTTTAGAAGCATTTAAGTATGCTTTTCTAATATCTTCTTTAGTTAAAAATTCGATGCTTGAATTTAATTCAATATCTGAAAATAATTTGTGATACTCTTTTAAAACTCGCTCGTGACCTTCTAAATGCATATTCAATATTTTACAATAGTATTTAATTTGTATAAAATTTTGTTTAATATAACTATTTTTTAAATTTAAAAAATTTTTTAAATCTGAAAATGTTATTTTTCTAAATAAGCCATCTTTGTGTTATAAATATATTACCTTGGTTACTTTTAAAAGTAAGTAACCCATTTAGACCAGAAGGAGGACCAATGATCAAATACGAAATTATGATGATATTAGCTCCAGCTACTGATGAAAAAGTGGCTAAAGATCTATTAGAGTCAACATTTAAATCAGGTGGTATTGAAAAATTTGAAGTTATGGATAGAACCGAATTAGCTTACGAAATTAATAAAAGTAAAACAGCTAAATATGTTCTAGCAATAGTAAATTCAAATAATGCTACTGAAGAATTAAGTGAATTTACAAGAAAAGTAAATATCAATAAAGTTATTTGAAGAAAAATGGTTGTTAATTTAACAACTGAGCGTGGTTTAGGTAAAGAAAATGTACCTATGAAAATTGTTGAACGAAAACCTCGTTTTGACAAGCCAAGAAACCAACGACCAAATAACTATAGAAAATCAGACACAACTTCTAAGGAGTAAAATTGAATAATGTTTCAATTGTTGGAAGATTAACAAAAGCTCCAATTGTAGGTAAAACATCATCAGGTGTTGAATATGCTAGATTCACAGTTGCTGTGAATAGACAATATCGTACTAAAGAAGGTACATACCCAGCAGATTTTTTACCGGTAGTAGTCTGAAGAAATCAAGCTACCTATGTATCAACTTATTGTTCAAAGGGAACTTTGGTTTCAATAATAGGATCATTGCAGTCTTCTTCATATAAAAAAGACGGTCAGACTTTAACAAGTTATGACATAAATGCAGATTCAGTATCAATTCTTGAATCAAGAAGTATTTCAGAACAAAGAAATAATCAAGTAAATACTTTTGAATCAGAATTTAAAGAAATAAATTCAAATATCGGAACTCAACCTAAAACAACTTTTGTAGAAGAAGTTGATAATGACAATTGAGCCGATTTCGATGAATAGAAAGGAATATAAATGGCTTTCGTACAAAGAAAAAGAAAACCTTTTCTTAAAAGAAAAAGAATAAGCGAACTTGATTTACAAGGTATTAACTATATCGATTATAAAGATGTTGATACATTATCAAAATATGTTAATGCACACGGAAAAATATTACCAAGTAAAATTACAGGTGTATCAGCAAAAAGACAAAGAATGCTTGCAACAGCAATTAAAAGAGCTCGTGAAATGGCATTACTTGAATTTACTAAAGAAAGAATTAGAACTACAGCTAAACCTAAAAGAGAACGTTTCAACAGAAACGAACAAAGACCTGAAGGTGAAAGAGCAAGAGTTTCTAAACCAGAAGTATCTTCAGCAAAGTAAAAGCGCAAAAAAGCGCTTTTTTTAATAACTTAAACAACTGATATATGTTGTTATTATTAAATTAATTTATAATAAAGCAATATGAAAAAATGATATTGAATTATTACTTTGATTTTGGGAACATTATTTTTAACAGGTTACATAATATGAATAATAGTAACTATTTTAACAAGCAGCTTGCCTCTTAATATTTTAGTTATCGTTGCAATTGCAATTCTATTTACTGTTGCAGTTGCAATTGTATTTTCATTTTGATTTACAAGAAGTTTACTTAAGAAAAAATTTTATATCAACAAATCATTTTATAAATATTTAGATACAGTTGTTTCAATAAACGATTTAGGTTTATTAATTCTTTCGCCAGATTCTAAAATAGTTTGAGTATCAGATTTTGCAACAACAAGTTTAGGGAGTAATTTAATTGATAAATCCGTAACTCAAATTTTTCCTGAATGATCATTTAATGATAACAATTCTGATGAAATAATTATTTCTAGAAAAATAGGAAAAAATTCAGTAACTAAAAATTATAAAGTTCGAAAATATATTGAATATAACATTATTACAATTCAAGATATTACATTACAAGAATCAATTATCAAAAACTACAAAGATGAAAAAATTGCTATTGCAGAAATGGAAATTGATAACTATCAACTTTATCAATCAACTACTAGTGAAGAAGAAATATTTGCAATTGAAACAATTGTTGTAGATATGCTTGAAAATTTATCTAAAGAATATAACTTGGCATATAAACAATATGTTAAAGGTAAATTTATTCTAATTACAAATAATCAAACAATTGAAAAAATGATTGAATCAGGTTTTAAATTTGTTGAAACTATTGACAATAATAATAAATTGAAAAGTGGTTTGAGACTGACTGTTTCAATGGGTATTGCAAAAGGACAATATAAAATTAATGAATTATTTGAAATTTCAAAACAAGCTCTAAGACAAAGTCAAAGCCGTGGTGGAGATCAAATTACGATATACGAAAAAGATACTAAACCTATCTTTTTTGGTTCAAAAAGTGAAATTGCAATCGATTATTCTAGAACAGCAATTAGAGAAATTGCACAAAGTTTGGAATCAAAATTAGTTTCTAAAGCAATTAAAAAGGTCATTATTTATGGTCACAAATTATCTGATTTAGATGCTTTAGGTTCAGCTTATGCTTTAAGCCAATTAGCTATTCAATTAGGAAAAAAAGAAGTTTATATTCAAAATGTAACTTATGATAATACAACTAAGGCTGCACTAGAACGATATTTACCTAAATCAAATTTATTTATTAAACCATCAAGTGCAAACCAAATTAGTGATAGTTCAACATTAGTAATAATTGTTGATACAGCAGAAAAAAATAGGATTGAAAATCCTGAAGCATTTGATAAAATAAAACCAGAAAATATTTTTATTTTCGACCATCACCGATTAAGTCAAAATATTGAATTTGCACCATTAAAAAATCAATATGTACAAACAACTGCTTCATCAGCAAGTGAAATAGTTACTGAAGTATTAAGTTTTATTGAGCATGATTTTAAATTTACACCGATGATGGCACAGCTTTTATTAAATGGAATTTATATGGACACAAACCAATTTCAAAAATCAACATCTGCTCAAACTTTTAATGCCGCAGCAATATTAGAATTTAGAGGCGCAAGTGCTGCAGAAAGTGTAGAATTATTAAAAGTTACAGAAGAAATAAATAATGTTGTTAAAAAACTTTTACTTGATACCCAAGAAGTTAAGAAAGGATTTTTTATTACATATTCTGAAGCAGAAGTGCCCGAAGATGTTGTTTCAATAACAGCTGATGAAATGCTAAGAATTAGAGGTAGAAAAGCAGCCTTTGTTGTTGCTAAAATACCAAATTCTACACCAACAAAATACAAAATGAGTGCTAGAGGAATCAAAACAAATGTACAGATAATTGCTGAAGCAGTAGGTGGAGGCGGACACTACGGTGCTGCTGCAGCAACAAGTGACGAAAATCTTTCGGATTTCGTAGATAATATAAAACAAGCAATAGTGAGTGTGAAAGAAAATGAAAGTAATAATTATTAAAGATAATAAAGACGGAAAAGTAAATGATGTTATAGATGTAAGTCCTGGTTATGCATCAAATTTTTTGATTAAAAATGGATTAGGAGTGCCATACAATAAAGAAAATGTTAAATTACTTAACAAAAGATTGGAAGCCATTGCTAAGGAACACGAAATCAAAAGACAACATGCAATTGAATTAAAATCTCAACTTGAAAAAGTAAATTTAACCTATAAATTAAAAGTTAATCATACAACTGGAGATGGTCAAACACATCATTCAATAACCACAAAACAAATTATGGCTTCTTTAGCAGATTCTGGATTTCATTTAGAAAAACATTCAATCGAAAAAATTCATTTAAATTACATTGGAAATCATAAAATTGTTGGCAAATTATATGATGGAATCGAATTCCACATCCAAGTAAGAATTGAAGAAGATGTATAATACCAAAAGCGAAACAAATTTAAGTGACCCATTAGTCGAAAGCCTAGTTTTGGCTTTACTAATATATAACCGTTCTACAATTGAAGAATTTAGAGGAATTATAAAAATGGAAGATTTTGATGTACCAATGCATCAAGAACTTTTTTCAATTATTGACTCAATGGTACATTTTGATACTACAGTTTTTGAAGCAAAAAATAAAATTAAACTAGTAAATCGTGATTCAATTGTCACTGAATTAAATCGTAGAATTAAAGATGATCACAACTTCGTTCAACGTTTTCCGAATCTAACTTCTGAATATATTGATAATTTAGCTTTTAGTCTTAGTTCTTCTGAATTGTTAATTGATTATGTAAATAAATTAAAAGAAAAAAACAAATATCGAAAAATTTACAATTTACTAAAAGAAAATAAAAGAGCATT
The DNA here is from genome assembly GCF_002245785.1 of Mycoplasma testudineum. GTDB lineage: Bacteria > Bacillota_I > Bacilli_A > Mycoplasmatales > Metamycoplasmataceae > Mycoplasmopsis_B > Mycoplasmopsis_B testudinea. The sequence continues at coordinate 104,002 of NZ_NNCE01000001.1, read as the reverse complement.
TGAATCTGATTCAATAATTGATAAACCTACTTTAGATTTTATTACGGAATTTTCAATTAAATTAAACGAGATTTATGATGGACAACTAAATACTGAATTCGAAAACATTCACACAGTAGCTATGGACTATTTACAAGATTTGAGTAATAGATCAACAACTTCTGAATTTCCTGGAATACCTTCTGGTTTTGATGATCTAGATGAAATTACATTAGGTTGACAAAATGGACAATTAATTATTTTAGCTGCTAGACCAGGAATGGGAAAAACTGCTTTAGCAATCAATTTTGCAGTAAATGCAGCTGAACAATTTAATAAAAATGTTTTGTTCTTTTCACTTGAAATGGACAGTTCGCAATTAGTTGAAAGAATAATAGCTTCAGATAGTAAAGTAAATACATTGCAATTAAGAAAAGCTTCGAATTTAACTAAAGAAAAAAAGACAGCAATTCAAGCAAGTGTAAGTAAATTTTCTAATTGAAATATTAACTTTTCTTCAAAACACGATAGTGAATTGTATAGCATTATCAATCAGATAAAGCGTGCTAATTCAAAAAAGAAATTAGATTTAGTAATAATTGATTATTTACAATTAATTCACATCAAGAAAAAATCAGGCGGTGATAACCGGCAAGTTGAAGTAAGTAAAATATCTAACCAACTTAAAGCTTTAGCCCGAGAATTAGAAATACCAATCATTTCATTAGCGCAATTATCTAGACAAGTAGAACAACGACCGGATAAACGACCGCTTTTATCAGACTTAAGAGAATCAGGTTCTATTGAACAAGATGCTGACATAGTTTTATTTATGTATCGAGATGATTATTATCGCAAAAATGATAAAAGCGATGATAGATCAAACAGTTTAAGTTTTGTTGAAATTAAAGTATCAAAAAACCGTCAAGGACAAACAAGTACAGCTAAATTAATCTTCAATCCCGCTCATTCAAATTTTAGAAATATGAATCCAGATGAAGCGGCTACATTGAAAAAAATGGAAGCTGAAGCAGGAGTAAAATAATGGACCCGATAGTCTATATACTAATAATTATTTCAATCATTCTAGTTATTTTTTCTGCCTTTTTTTCAGGTTCTGAAACAGCTTATACATCACTAAATGTAGCGTCTTTAGAACACAAGGCTAAAGAAAAAAAATATGCAAAACTAGTTAAAACTCAAATTTCTAATTTTGACAGATTACTAATGACGTTATTAATTGGCAACAATATTGTTAACATCCTTAGTTCATTATTAATAGGAATAATTTTTAGTCAAGTTTTACGATTTTTAAATGTTCCTGAAAGCAATGTTGAATTTTATTCAACTATTATTACATTAAGTGCATTAACTCCTGTAATTGTTATTTTTGGAGAAATACTTCCAAAAATATTTGCAAAAAAACGTGCTTTGCAATATCTTAAATTTGCGGCTTACCCAGTTCAAGTTTTTATTTGATTATTTTCTCCTTTTACAAGTATTTCGTTTTTATTTAAAAATAAAAACATAATTACAAATAAGGAAATAGACTTAAAAAATTATGTTGAAATAGCTAACCAAGAAGGTGTTATAGACCATGCTGAAACTACATTAGTAAAAAATGCTTTTGATTTAGATACCGAAAAAGTTTTATCTCATTTTATAAAACTTGAGGAAGTTGTAACAATAGCAGCTAATGCAAGCGTTAAAGAAGCGGTTAAATTATTTAAATCAACAAATTACTCACGTTTACCATTAATTAATGAAGATGGTAAAGTAGTAGGTATGGTTCACGTTAGTGATATTTTAGATGAACCAAAATCAAAAATATTAATCGATTATGTTAGAGAAATGCCTAAAATTCCTTCAAACATTTCTTTACATCAAGCTCTAGAAACATTAAGAATCAAAAAAAGTCATATGGCTATAGTTACAAAAAGTAAAATCAATGATGATGCACTTGGAATTCTTACAATGGAAGATATAATTGAAGAATTAATTGGTGAAATATATGATGAACATGATGATGAAGAAGAAATATTAGAAGCTTCATTAGGAAAATATTACTTATGAGGTTCTTCACTTATGACTGAATTAGTAGATGCTAGTGATGTTGAATTTGATTTTTTAGAAAATGAAAGCCTGACAGAATTTTATAAAAGAATTCGTTATGATGAAGATGAAGTTCCTGAAGAATTAGAAGTTGGAGATAGTTTTCTTTTTGAAGAAAAATATTTATTTGAAATATTAGAAAAGAATGAAGAAAATGATTACTATTTTGAATTTACAATAAAATAAATTTAAACGGATTATTTCCGTTTTTTTTCTTCAATTTTAAAACTTAAATTTGAGAATAAACATAAAATAGATTTTAAACATTGGAAATAATTTAATAGTATGTTATAAAATAAAATAATGATTAAAGTCAAGGATCTAGTTTTTACATATAGCGGCGCAAAAAGAAATGCATTAGACGGAATAAATTTAGAAATTCCAAAGGGTAAATATGTTGCCTTATTAGGACATAATGGAAGTGGTAAAAGTACATTTGGGAAATTACTTGTTGGACTATACAAAGCAGCTTCAGGAAGCATAGTAATTGATGGTGTAGAAGTTAGGTCTTCAACCAAAGATATTATTCACAGTAAAATCGGAATAGTTTTTCAAAATCCGGATAATCAATTTATCGGAGGAACCGTTGAAGATGATATCGCTTTTGGACTTGAAAACAAGCAAATGAAACCAAAAGAAATTTCAGAAACTATAAATACATTAAGTAAACAAGTTGGAATGTATGAATATTTGCAACGAGAACCTATTTCACTTTCTGGTGGACAAAAGCAAAGAGTTGCAATTGCAAGTGTTTTGGCTTTAAATCCTGAAGTTATAATATTTGATGAAGTTACAAGTATGTTAGATCCTAAAGGGAAACAAAGTGTTTTAAAACTAATTAGAGAAATTCAAAAACAAAGAGAAAAAACTTTAATTTCAATTACTCACGACATGGATGAAGCAATCCAAGCTGATCATTTAATTGTTTTTAGTGATGGTAAATTAGTTGCTCAAGGTTCTCCAAAAGAAATTTTAAATAATAAAGAAATTATTGAATTAGCTAAAATTGATTCACCATTTATTTATAAACTTAGTGAGCATATAAATGGGATCCAACCAACATATAACGAAGAGGAGCTTTTAGAAGAATTATGAAAATTATTGTAAAAAATATCAGTCATGTTTTTGATAAAAATTCTCCATTAGAATTCAAGGCATTGCATAATTCATCTTGCACAATTGACCAAGGAGAATATATTGCAATTATTGGCCAAACTGGAAGCGGTAAAACTACTTTTATTGAGCATCTTAATTCATTATTAGTTCCTGATGAAGGAAATTTAAATTGAATATTTGAACATGAATTCAAAAAGAAAAAAGAAAAATTCATTGAATTAAAAAATGTTTCACTTAAAAAAACATTTAGAAATAAATTCAAATATTCAAAAATAGTCAAACAACATGTTGGTATTGTTTTTCAATTTGCAGAATATCAATTATTTGAATCAACAATCAAAAAAGACATTATGTTTGGCCCAATGGCTTTTGGAATTGAACCAGATGTTGCTGCTCAAAGAGCAGTAAAATATTTAGATGCAGTTGGTCTTGGTCCAGAATTTTTAGAGCAAAATCCCTTAGCTCTTTCTGGTGGACAAAAAAGAAGAGTTGCTTTAGCAGGTATTTTAGCAATTGAACCAGATGTATTAATTCTAGATGAACCTACTGCCGGTTTAGATCCAGCAGGAGTTAGAGAAATATTAGAAATTTTTGACAAATTAAATAAAGATGGAAAAACAATAATTATGGTTACTCATGACATGGATAATGTTCTAGAAAGAACTACTAGATGTATTGTTTTTGATCAAGGCACAATAATTAGAGATGATTTTACTTACTCAATTCTAAAAGATGAAAATTTTATATTGCAAAACAATTTGGTAACTCCAAGCATAATTAGATTAACTAATAAGATACAAAAAAAGTACCCTCAATTGGAAATACCTAAAATAGTGTCACTAAATCAAATGAGTGATTTTTTAAATGAAAAAATCACTCAGAAAGCAAAGGCAAAAAATGCGTAATGTATTCGGAAAATATTTACCAAATGCAACACCTTTGCATTTTGTTGACGCAAGATTAAAAATTTTATTAACTGTTTTAATAATTACTATGACATTTTTAAGTCAATACCTTGTTTCAAGCTTAATACTTCTATTACTTGTTATGGTTGTTTATGGATTTACAATCAAAAGAATCAAACCATTTTTTACTCTTTTAATTACACCGATATTAGTTTCACTATTTGTATTTGCTATTAATATATTCACCCGTGAAGCACTTAAAGATGCAGCTGGCGAAATTATTGTTGGATTTCCAAACTATGTAAATCAGCAGGTTCAAGATCAGCCATTTAGAGTTGTAATTACATACCAAAACATTATGGATTTAGTTTCACTTATTATAAGAATCTATACAATAATTTTAGTTACATCACTTTTAACATACACTACAAAACAAATCTTTCTTACTAAAGCAATTGAATTTTGAATCTATCCTTTAAAACTCTTGTTTATTCCAGTAGAAATAATTTCAATGATTATTTCGTTGGCATTGCGTTTTATTCCTACATTACTTGAAGAAGCAAATAGAATTATGAAAGCTCAAGCTTCACGTGGAGTAGATTTTAAAAACGGGAGATTAAAAGAAAAGGCTAAAGCCTTAATTACCTTAATAGTTCCTTTATTTGTAACTTCATTTAATAAAGCTGAAGATTTAGCTTATGCAATGGAAACTAGAGGCTATAATCCTTACAAAGCGCGAAGTAAATATCGTAAACTATCATTTAAATATTTTGATTATTTAATTTTCATTTTCTTTGTTGGATTATTAGTTTACTTTATATTAATGAATATTGCTTTTATACAAAATCAAGTGATTTTAAGTGAAGCAGGTAAAATTCACAATTATATTAGTTTCAATTATTTTATTAGTGGATTTAACAATTTTGGAAAATAGGTGCACGTGGAAAGTACTGAAAAAATTAAAATAAAAATAAAAAAAATTAATGATGATATTCTTAAATGAGATCATCATTATTTTAATCTTGAACAATCACTCGTAAGTGATTCTGAATATGATTACAATCTTTGAGAATTGTTTAAGTTAAAAGAAAAATATCCAGAATTATTTGCTGATTTAAAAGATGATGCAACATTAAGAGTTGGTTCAAAAGTTTTAGAAAATAGTTTTAAAAAAGTAGCTCACTTAACAAACATGGGTTCATTAAACAAAGCACATAACTGAAATCATGTTGAAGATTTTTTAAACAAAGTGGAAAAAATTACAAATGATTTTAAAATAGTTGTTCAAGATAAAATCGATGGATTGTCAATTTCCTTACATTATAAAAATGGTTTTCTAGTTTCAGCTTTAACTAGAGGTGATGGGAAAATTGGTGAAGATGTAACTTCAAATGTGAGATGAATCGATACAATACCTCAACAAATTAATTACAAAAATGATATTGAATTTAGGGGCGAAATTTATATGCCAATAAGTAGTTTCAATTCATTAAATGAACAATCAGGCTATATTTTTGCAAACCCACGAAATGCTGCAAGTGGCACATTAAGACAAAAAGATTCTAGACTATCAAAAGAAAGAAAATTGGCAGCATTTATTTATGAAGTTGTTAGTCCGGAAAAACACAATTTAGCGACTTATACCGATGCAATTGAATTTATTCAAAATTTAAAATTCAAAACTACTACAATCAATATTTTTAATAATAATGAAAAACAAAGTCTAAAAAATTTTATTGAAAATTATGATAGAAACAGTGTTGGAGATTTTCAAATCGACGGACTAGTTTTAAAAGTTAATGATTTTTCAATATATTCTGATTTAGGTTCAACATCTAAATTTAGTCATTCAGCTATTGCATATAAATTTGATGCAATTGTTGCAACAACTAAACTAATAGACATATTTCCAAGCGTTGGGAGAACAGGAATTATTACTTATAATGCTAAACTTAATCCTGTAGCTTTAAACGGAACTATTGTAAGTGCAGCAACTCTTCATAATTACGAGTACATTAAGGAATTAAACTTGAATATAGGTGATGAAGTTAATGTAATCAAGGCAGGCGAAATAATTCCTAAGGTAATTGGATTAACCAATAAAAAAGAAAATATTGATATTTTTCAAAAGTCAAAATTATGTCCATCATGTAATTTTTCATTAGTCGAATTTGATTCATTAGTGGACCAATTTTGTACTAACAAAAATTGTCCAGAACAGCTGTTGCAAAAATTTGTCTATTTTGTTTCTAAAGGTGGGATGAATATTGTTTCATTAGGTCAAAAGAGATTAGAATTTTTAATTAAAAATAAGTTCATAGAAAATTTTTCTGATTTATATTTACTTGAAAAAAGAGCAAATGAATTGATTGAATTTGAAGGTTGAGGCGAAAAATCTATAGGTGTAATTTTAGAACAAATTACCAAGTCAAAATCAATTGGAGCTGAAAAAGTATTAGCAGCACTTGGAATAAAAAATTTCGGTGTTGTCGGAGCTAAAACACTAGTAGAAGAATTAGTTAAAAAAGGAATAAGTAGTTTTAGTGAACTATCTAATTTTGATTTTAATTCTCTTGAATCTATTAATAATTTTGGTCCCGTAATGATTGAATCGTTACAAACATTTTTTAGCGATGATCAAACTAAAGAACTTTTGTTATTTTTAGATTCAAACAATTTTGTTTTTTATATACATCAAAACTTAAGAAGTATGAAATTTGATAAATTATCATTCGTTTTCACAGGTACACTTTCAAAAAGCAGAAGCGAATATTCTAATTTAGTAAATCAAAATGGCGGCAAAATATTAACTTCGTTAAGTAAAAACACTTCCTATTTAGTTCTTGGAGAAAACCCTGGTTCTAAGTTAGAAAAAGCTAAATCACTAGGAATAAAAATAATAACTGAAGACGAATTCAATAAATTAATAGAATAATAAAAAATTTATTAACCATATAGTTAAAAATGTGGTTAAATTTTTTTTATGAGTAAATTAGTTATAGTTGAATCGCCAAATAAAGTTAAGGCGATCCAAAAATATCTTGGTGATGAATACATTGTCAAAGCCTCAGTAGGTCATATTGCAAAATTACCTGCTAGTGGAAAATATAGATTAGGAATAGATTTAGAAAATTGAGAACCTAAATACGTTGTTGATCCGGTTAAAAAGAATGTTGTTAAAGAATTGGAAAAAGTTGCTGAAAAAAGTGACATGGTTATTATTGCAACTGACCCAGATAGAGAAGGTGAAGCCATTGGTCAGCACCTAGTAGATTTTTTAAAACTTGAAAATAAACACAAAAGAGTAAGATATAACGAAATTACAAAATTAGCAATTAGTAATGCATTTAAAAATCTTACAGATATAAATCACGATCTAGTAAAAGCACAAAAAGTTAGAAGAATGCTAGATAGAATTATAGGGTTTAGATTATCGAATTTAATGAAATATAAGTTTAACAACGCACCTACAAATCCTAGTGCAGGTAGAGTACAATCTATTGCGTTAAAATTGGTTGTAGACCGTGAAAAATTAATCGATGCTTTCATACCAGAAAAATATTTTTATATAGCTGCATGGTTTGATTCTAAAAATTATTCATTACTTTATTTAGATGAAAATAAAGGTGATAAAAATTGAATTGTACCTAATGATGTTGATTTAATATTTGATAAACTTAAAAATGAAATGGTTGTTAGTTCTATTAAAAAAACAACTCGAAAAGATGCTAAAAGTACTCCATTCAAACAAGCTGCATTTTATAAAAAATCATCTCTTAGTGCTGCTAGATCACAATCATCAGCTCAAAGACTTTTTGAAGGTTATGGTGATGATGGATTAATTACTTATCCTAGAACAGATTCAACTTTTTTAAGCCAAACATTTTTAGAACAAGCAAAAGAATATATTACAAAAAAACATGGTTCTGAATACTGAGATGGTAACGTTAAAGTTTCAATTGGAGATCAAAATGCACACGAAGGAATTAGACCAACGGATTTATCTTTAACACCCAAAAAAGCACTTGAAAAATATAAATTAAATAGCGATGATTACAAAACATATGCTCTAATTTATGAAAACACTTTAAAAGCAATTATGAGCCAACCTAGTCGTGAATATACTACTTATAATTTTACTAATGGAGGTTATAACTTTACATATTCACAATCTAATATTACATTTGATGGATATTTTAAAGCTATTGGAATGCCAAATATCGATGGTTTAGTTCTTGATGCAAAAGTTGGAGATGTAATAAAACTTAGAAATATTGAAAAACAAGAAAAATTTACACAACCACCTGCTAGATTTAATGATGGTTCGTTAATTGAAACATTAGATAATATAAAAGTTGGTAGACCATCAACATTTGCAACTACTGTCAAATTAATAAAGAGCAGACAATATGTTGAAAAAAATGGTCAGCAATTAATTCCGACTCAATTTGGTAAAGAAGTTGTTGCTAAGTTAATTGACGGATTTCCAAATATAATTAATGAAGATTACACAGCTAAAGTAGAAGCTGAACTAGATGAAATTGCAGATGGTAAACTTGATTATAAGCCTGTTATGCAAGACTTTTGAAATCGATTTGATGAAACATTGGAATTTGCATATCAAAATTTAGATAATACAGTTTTATTACCGACTTTTACAGGCCAAAAATGTCCATTAGATAATGGTGATTTAATTTTCAAAAATTCCAAATTTGGAGAATTTATTGGCTGCATCAATTTCCCAAATTGTCAGTATAGAAAAAGTAAAGAAAAAAATAATAAAACTAATTCAATTTTAGCAAAACTTAAAAAATCAAAAAAGACATCCTAAGTTATATAACTGGATGTCTTTTCTTTTGCGATTTTAACATTTAAAACAATTAAATAAATTGTCGGAAACAAAATAAGCGATAAGAATAAATTAACAATCAATCAAACAGATAGTTTTCATTTATAAGAACTATAATAATTAATTGAAACAACTTTAAAAAATGTGAATCCACTTATAATCATTAAAAATATAAATATAAAAATTGTTGTAGTTAAAATGTAAAAAAATGTACTTGATGCAATTTCTCCATTTCGAGTCGATGCGTTTCTAAAGTAATTTATCTGTATGCCTACATTTGTTCAAAATGCAATTAGTAAAATAAAAGATATAATAATAGTTCAAATTAAAAATATAGATACTATTTTTCTCTTTCGATTTGCTTCATTTACAATTTCTGAACTTATGCTGCTATTGGTACTTGTCAGGATGTTCTTCTTTCATTAATTTAATGAATTCACTTTTTTTCATACTTCCGTATTTTTGCATTAATTCTACACACTCTTTGTATTCTTTCATAGCCCATTTTTCATCTTCAAAGCCACTAAGTTTAACGATGCCTTTACGTTTTCAGTTTTTGTAATTATCAAAAAATCTTTCAACAGAACTAAGAAAATCTTGTGGTAAATCACTTAGTTTTTCAATTTTTTCTAAACGATAATCATCTGCATGTACAGCAATTAATTTAGTATCAGTTTCTCCATCATCAACCATTTTCATTGCTCCAACAATTCTTGCTTGAACAATAACACCTGGAAGAAATTTTTCTGGGCTATAAACTAGAACATCTAACTCGTCTCCATCTCAGTCTAATGCATCAGCTAGAAATCCATAATTTGCTGGATAATAAAATCCTTCTCGCAATATTCTATCAACTTGGATTTTACCGCTTGCTCTATCATATTCATATTTAATATTTGAATTTTTTGGTATTTCAATTGTTACTTTTAATAAATTTTTTTCCATGATTTTATTTTAAATCAAAAAAATAAATCATTGCTAAATTTTAAATAAGATAACAAAAAAACTGCCGAGGCAGTAAATTCTAAGCTTGAATAGATTTATTGTAATAAATATCTAAACGAGAACTTTTTCTAGATGCTGTATTATCATGGAAAACACCTTTTGATCTTGCATTTGCAATTTCAGCATGTGCACGTTTAATTAACTCTAGTACATTATCGGCTTTGGTGTCAATAGCTATTTTAGCTTTTTTAATTGCTGTTTTTACTCTTTGTTTAATAGCATGATTACGTACTCTGCGTTTTTCGTTTGTAATAATGCTTTTAATATTTGCTTTAATATTTGCCATTTGTTCTGATCCTTTACTTTTTATATGCTTATATGCTAATGTGGAAAGTTAATAGTAGCTTTTTAATAATATCAAATTTTGCAAAATTACTTGTAATTATTCTGAATGATAATAATTACAAAAAAAGTTATAAGTTTCTATAGTTAATTATTAAGCTTGTTTTGCATTATAATTAACTTTATGGATTTATATTTTATAGGAATTGGAATTGGAATGGGAATATTATTCGTTATTCTTATTTCAATTTTAACGTTACTAATTATCAATAAAGTTAAACAATCTAAAATAAGAAAAATTGGTAGCGAATTCGAAAAAAGAATGTCAAAAAAAATTGAAGCTTGAAGTTCTGATAAAAATAAGTTTTATCACGGTCCTTCACTATATAAATATAAAAACGATAAGCTTTTTGAAATAGACGGAATTTTAGTTACTGCATATGCAATAATAGTTTTTGAATATAAATCAACAATTGGGGCAATTTCTGGGCATGCAAAAGATGCAACATGAACAAAAACTATAGTAGGTAAAAAATATGATTTTCCAAGCCCAATAATTCAAAATGATAAACATATTGAACATATTATTAATATCTTAAATATCAAAGTTCCAATATTATCTTTTATTGTTTTTGATAAAAAAGTAAACAGTGTTGATATTGATTCAAAACCGGAGCATGTAATTATTACTACCGATGACAAATTAACAAATGTTTTAGATCAAATAGATAATTTATTGAATGTTAAAATAAATCAATATGAAATTCAAGCAATCAACAATACTTTGTTAAATCATGCAACTAAAAAATCAAGAGATAAAAAGCAACATGAAATATACACTAGACAGAAAAAAATCTAATTCAGATGTTCTTTATTTTGAAAATGAAATAGGTGAATATACTGAAGTTAATGTAGTAAAAACAAACTATAAAAATTCATCAATAAGGATAAAAGATAACAAGATTTTATATAAGCAAGGCAAAGCAGGCTGAAGTATAATTTCTCAAAATTTTATTGAAACACATCTACACAGATATGTTTTACAGTTAATTAAAATTGACGAAAATCAAAAGTACAATTTAGAAGAAAAATATTTTGTCTTTTTAGGAAAGCAAATAAAATACAACTATTTAAATGGTGTATTATTTTTTAACATAAATAATGTTGCATATGTTAAAAAAATTAGAAGTGATGCTAATTTTGAAAAACAATTACTTAAAATAATTGAAGGGCTTTTTAGAAAATTTTTAAGTGACAGGCAAACATATTGAGAAACAATCATGAAAATACCAAAACACAAAATTCAGATTAGGTCCAAAAAAAGTGCTTGAGCTACAAATTATGTATTAAAGAAAATAATAAATTATTCATTTTGAGCTTTTGCATTTGAAGAACAAATATTAGACTATTTAATAGTTCATGAATTATCACATCATATTCATCATAATCATTCACGCGAATTTTGAAATAATGTATCTAAATATATTCCTAATTTTAAAAGTCTAAGAAAAAAAATGAATGAAACTGGTTATATCAGTTAAATCATTCATTTTAATTTCTTAAAATTTTATTATTATCAACATCAATTATTTTAGAAGCTTTACCACTATGTTTACCAAAATAATAAAATGAATTAATTTGAGGAAATATTAATGAGGTTTCTTCTAAAGTTTGAGCAACAGGTTGGTCAGAAATGTTTGCTGACGTAGCAAACATTGGTCCGTTAATCTTTAAAAATTCTAATAATTTCTTTTGGTTAGGTATTCTAAAACCTATTCCATTTATGATTAAACTAACTGCTCCTGGTCAATATAAATCAGATAGTCTTTGAGCTTCATTATTTCACTTAGTAATTTTTTTAATATCTTCAATGTCAGCAGCCAAAATAATTATTTTTTTATCAATATTTCTTTTTTTTAATATTGCTAATTTTTTTCAATTATCTTCAATTTTTGCAGAAATTGCCAAACCTAGAACTGTATCAGTTGTAAAAACAACAATTTCGTCACTTGAAATTTTATCAACTGTTGTTTTAATTACCATTATGATTTTTAGTTGTTACTATGTAGAAATTACGTTTACCTTTTTTAATCAAAATGTAATTATCACCATATAAATTATTGTTAATTGTTTGTTCTTCACTTAAAAATTTTTCGCCATTAATTTCTAATGAACCATTAGCAATAAATTCCCTTAATTCCCTTTTTGACTGAACAATTTTTGAATTTAATAGAGTTGTGATAATATCACTTGAGAAATTGAACACATCCAAATTTTTAGATAAGATTTCAAGATCAGATTCATTTAAATTACTTGCAAGACCATTTCCGAATAATATAGAACTAATTTTTTCTGCTTGATCAACACTTTCTTTACCATGTATGTCTGAAACAACTTGATAAGCTAAGTATTTTTGACCAATTTTTAGACTTGTATCTTGTTTATGTTTTTGTAAAACAACTTCAATTTCATCTAGTTCTTTTAATACAAGTTGTTTTACTAAAGTTTCTATCATAGAATCAGGTTGGTTTAGTAAAAATTGATAAAGTTGGTAAGGAGTAGTTAATGTAGGATCTAATCACAATGAACCACCACCTGTTGTTTTAGAAAATTTATTACCATTTTCATCAACAATTAAATTAGTAGTAATTGCTAAAGAAGGAAAATCTGCATTTATTTTTCGTGATATTAAATCCAAGCCACTTACAAGATTACCTCACTGATCACTTCCGCCTAATTGAACAGCAACATTATATTTTTGTGCTAACTGATAAAAATCATAAGCTTGCAATAAAGTATATGAAAATTCAGTATATGAAAGACCGAATTGTATTCTGTTTGCCACACTATCTTTTGACAACATAGTTGCAACATTAAATTCTTTACCAACAAATCTTAAAAACTCAATTACATTTAGATCTTTGTAAAAATCTAAATTATCAATAACTTTCAAGTTGAAACTCTCAAGTTGTTTTTTAATTTTAGATTTATTTAATTCTAATTCATTATTTTCAAGCAGCTTTCTTTCGCTATTTTTAAATGAAGGATCCCCAATCATTCCAGTAGCTCCACCTAAAATTCCAAATACTTTAAAACCATTTCTTTGTAATCTTATTAAATTAACAATCTGAGTGTAATTACCTAAATGTAAGCTTGTAGCTGTTGGATCGAATCCGATATAGATTCCTTCTTTGTTTGTGATTTTTTCTAGTTTTTCAACGTTAGAAATAGTGTGAACAATATTTCTTTTTTGAAAATCCTCTATTACTTGTTTGAAATTTTTCATGTGAATTTATTAAAGTCTCCTATTTTTTCTAAATCTGTATACGGTGATATTTTTTGACTAATTCCTAAAGTTTTTTCAGATGGAATTAAGCCATCTGATTTAAATCCTAAAATATCATCATAACCAACAACATTTGAATTTGGCAAAATACATCCAGGAAGTGCAATTAGTAGTTTTTGCTCTTTTTTAATTTCCGAGAAATTTGTTAATATTTTATATATTACATTCGATTGCGCAGTAACAAGTTTCATTCTTGTGTCTTTATAATTTTCTACGTCAATTACTTTCACAGCATCATATGATTTTTTATTTGAAATAGCATTTATTAGTTCACTTTGTAAACCTTTTAATTGTAAAAATTCAATATGAGAATCGTTAATAATTCCATAAGAATCTTGAAATTTATTTTCAAAATCATCACTTAAATTAATTAAATTAACTGCAATAATTTCTCCATCGCTATAAATAATTTTTCCATTTAGTGATCCGCTTAATTTTTCAATTTTAGATTGTTTTTTAGCACTATCTATTGATATAGATATGGTGTTTTTGAATTGCTTATTTTTAAAGTATATAGACATGTTTTCATTATAATATAAATTATGAAAATCGCTATTGTAATTGATTCGGCCGCAGGCTTAGAAAAAAATATATCTGAAAAAAATGGGTGATATTTTTTACCATTAGGAATAACTATAGACGGTGCTTTTTATAATGATGGTATTGATATAAATGCCACAAATATTTATGACAAATTTAATGAAAAAAGTATTCTTCAAACAAGTCAAAGTTCAGTTGTTTCTATTCTGGAAATTTTTGAAAAATTATCTAAAGAATATGACAAGGTTGTTGTTTTTCCGATTTCTAAACATTTATCAGGTCAATATCAAAGTCTAGAAATAAACTCAAAAAATTTTAAAAATATTTTAGTAGTAAAATCAGAATCTTTAACTGTTTTAACACTAGCAAAAATAATTGAATTTGAACTTGATATTCAAAATAATGTCAGTTTTGATACTGCAATCGAAAAACTAAATAAAAATCAAGAAGATGATGTCTTTTATCTATTGCCACATTCAAATGAAAGATTAGTTGCTGGTGGTAGACTTAGTCCAAAAGCAGCTGCTCTAGCTAAAGTTTTAAAAATTGTGCCCGTTATAAAATTTGAACATGGACAACTTTTAAAAGACTCAAAAGGAATGGTATTTGAAAAAATTTGTGATAAGGTAGCTAAAAGAATTTCAAAACGAAAAAATCACTCCGAATATTTCAATCCAATAATTCTTCATGCAAAAAATCCAGATGTTAATGCTTTTAGCAAGAATTTAGAAGAACATTGTCAAAATGAAGTACTAGTAAGTTATATACCTTCAGTTATTGCAATTCACACAGGCGAAAAAGCATTAGCTTACGCAAATTTAAATTACCGACCAGAAGTTATAAATAAATTAAAAGCTTTAATAAACTAAAAGTAATAAAAAAATGGCAGGAGTAACAGGACTCGAACCCATAACACACGGGGTTGAAGCCCGTTGTTCTACCATTGAACTATACTCCTACGTCAATTAAAAAAATTATATATAAAAATGACCAAATTCCCCATTTTTTTATGAAAAATATTGGTCCCATAGAATAGTTTTAATGCTATTCTTTTTCTTTCACTTTTGTAGTGATTGTGTCAACTAAATTATCAACAGTTAAAATTCTAACTAATTCTTCTTCAGAAAGTTCTATTGCAAAGTGTTCTTCTAATTCAGTAACAGATTGCAATAAATCTAGTGAATCAATTCCAATATCTAGTAAATAATCTTCGCCTGAAACATTTTTGTTGGCAAGGCGATTAAGAGCCTTATATATATCTTTTTTTATTTCCATAAATTTATTATAGACTTATTGCGCTTATTTCAAATGTTTTTGTTAGTGAATTATTGTTGCTATCGCTTCATATCAATGAAAGCAAAATTTTAGTATCAGTTAATAAAATATATTCATACGTTATATTTCCGTAACCTAGTGTGTTTCTTGAAATCTGATCCTTAATTATTTTGGCAATTATGTCTTGATCTATTTTTATAAATCCATCATGTATTTTGATTGCAGAATAAAAATAAGTTTCATCAATTTCATGAAATACTTGACTGCTTAGTAATGGAGCATACTTTTCATTTACAGTTGATTTTGGAGTTTGCGGATTTGTGTTTGAGGATGCATTTCCACTCAATGTAAAAAATAGTCCTAATCCTATTCCCACTATTACGAAGACAGCAAATGAAATTGAAATAAATAATCTATGTTTTTTAAGCTTTGCTTTAATTGTTTTAATCTTGAACATTAGGTTCCCTGTAATAGTATTTCAAATTTAAAAAATCAATTGTAACTTCGTTATCTATAATTTCGTTAAAGTCTTTATAACTGATATATCCTCTTTTTCATTTTAGTGAATCATCTCGATTTGTCTCTTTTATTTTTAGTCTTATTGTCCCTTCATTGGGATCTAATAATTTCGATTTAAAGTTTTGTACAATGCCAAATTCAATATCCTTAAATGCCTCATTAAACATTGCTTCGAATTTTATTATATATTTGCCTTTAAAATTAAAAGGGATTAAGAGTCCATTTTTACTCCCTGATTCTAGACCAATTTTTGTAATACCTTTTTCAAAATCATATATCGATTGTGAATTTATAAAAAAATTACCGGAAGCATCTTTGTGATTTATTTCTAAATTCACCCCGGTTCTCATTTTAGCAAAGCCTTCTGCTTGTGCAAAAGTAACTTTGCCACTTTTAATATTTATATCTCGACTAACATCTGTATTATTAATATTTTTAACGCTGTAATTCAACATATTTTCAATTGGTCTGAGACGGTCGTATTTAGGCTTTTAGAGCTCTAAATTTAAGTATTGTGTCTCAATTGTAGGTAGAACTCCTTTATGTATTTGTGATGCTCAATTTGATATATTTATAATATGCGGAATCTTTACCAAAAGCGTTTTGTTATCTATCAAATATTGTCTTTTATAATCACTTAAAGAAATATTTAAATCTGTAATAAATAAGAAATCAGATAATCTTTGATTAGAATAGTCAATAACTACAACTTTTAAATTGTCAACCTCGGTTAATTTGTGTTTGATGTGAATTGCATCGAATATATGTGTTTTATTATCACCTGGTTCAAGATAGAAATTGCTGCTTTGTGCAATATTTTTATTATTGATTTGTAAAGCAAAAACAATATTTCTTTTACGAGTAGAATAGAAAGTTGTTTTAACACTAAAAGTATCATCTCTTAAATATCTTTTAATTTCAACATCATGTCTTTCAGTTGGAGTTACTTTTGTATTTACTTTATAGTGAGCTACCATATTAATTTTGTGCTCATAAACTTGGATTGGTTCTGAATTATTAAGCATAAAAGTTCTCCAGGAAATTATTAGTTGTTAAATATAAATTTTGCTTAAAAGTTAGCAAATCTAAATTAAGTTCGGCTGGCATTTTAATATTAAAAAAGTGTTTTAAAAATATAATTCTTTGTAAATCACTTAATTTAGCTAGTGTGGCTTCAAAATAATTTTCTTTTACCGATCGATGAATAGACTTTGAACGAATATATGCATTATAGCCTTCTAATATATCTCAAACGATTTTTGTGTTATTTGAATCAAGTAGTGTATTTAGTTTTTTCATTTTTGTACCTCATTAATTAATGCAATAAAAAGTCCTTATCCGAAAAAACGCATAAAAAAAATAAAAAAATCCTCATAACTTGAGGATGTGACAATTGTCATATGGTGGCTCCGGCAGGAATCGAACCAGCGACACACGGAGCTTCAATCCGTTGCTCTACCTACTGAGCTACAGAGCCAAATGGCGGTCCAGACGGGGATCGAACCCGCGATCTCCTCCGTGACAGGGAGGCGTATTAAACCACTTTACCACTGGACCATGGTTGCGGAGATAGGATTCGAACCTATGACCTTCGGATTATGAGCCCGACGAGCTGCCAACTGCTCTACTCCGCGATATTGTTTTTTTTGGTGATATTTATGAATATCAAATGGCGGGCAATGAGGGATTCGAACCCCCGCGGGACTTTCATCCCCTGGTAGTTTTCAAGACTACTCCCTTCAGCCAGACTTGGGTAATTGCCCTTGGTGGATCTAGCAGGACTCGAACCTGCAACAGACCGGTTATGAGCCGGTTACTCTAACCATTGAGTTATAGATCCAATACTGCTAGTATTTTTCCAAATGGTAGCACCGATGAGAGTCGAACTCATGACCTTCCGGGTATGAACCGGATGCTCTAACCAGCTGAGCTACAGTGCCATAATGGTGGAGAGGAAGGGAGTCGAACCCTCTACCTCCTGCGTGCAAGGCAGGCGCTCTAGCCAGGTGAGCTACCCCCCCATAAAATGGTGAAGAAGAAAGGATTTGAACCTTCGACCGCTTGGTCCCAAACCAAGTGCTCTGCCAAGCTGAGCTACTTCTCCACGTGCTTACAAATTGTATAAATAAGTGATATAAAATGTCTTTGTAAGCATTGTAATTATATAGATATTTAATAACTATCGATTAAAATAATTATTATTTTTACACTCTTCATAAGTGCCTTTTTATTATATAAAATAATGTAATTTTTAACAATAAATTTTAGGTATTTTTATTAACTGTTTTACTTGTCTTTTTTGAATAGTTTTTTGAATAAGCAAAACTTTTTACTAGGTTTTTTGGCAAACTTTTCCATTCCCGGTAATTTAATCATTTCGTCAAAATATAAATTAACGTCTGAACCAATAACCACGTTAAGTTCGCTACCGTTTTGAAAAACGTCTTTAACGTTATCAATAAATTCCATTGTGCTTTTGTGTGCTTTTGTTTGATCTTTTATTTCAAATCTTAACCTTGAAGCACAATGGTAAGCATTGGTAATATTGTCTGCTCCACCAATAATTTCAATAATTTCAAAAGCTGTTTTTTTGTATTTTTGATCATCTCTCATAATTATTTTCTCCTGAAAATTATTATACAAATTTTTTTACTCATTATGTGGTAAATGTAAGGGAAATAAAAAAAGCACGAATGCTTTTGGTATTAATAAATAAATGGTGGGAACGAATGGACTCGAACCATCGACCTCACGATTATCAGTCGTGTGCTCTAACCAACTGAGCTACGCTCCCATGCATCAACAATTTTACATTACAATTGCTGATTTTGTTAAATAAAATATTAACGTTTTGAAAACTGACGTGCTTTTCTAGCTTTACGTAATCCTGGCTTTTTACGTTCTTTGTTACGAGCGTCTTGTGTAAGCATTTTTTCAGGTTTTAGTTTAGCTCTATAGTCAGCTGAAGCTTCAAGTAAAGCTCTTGCAATTCCTAATCTAATTGCTCCGGCTTGTCCTGATAAACCTCCACCACGAACATTTACTAAAATGTCGAATTGGTTTTCAACTTCGGTAATTACAATCGGTTGCATAGCATCTTTAATTAAAATGTCGCTCATTAAGTAATCTTTAGCTTCACGTTTATTAATAACGAATTTTCCTGAACCAGGACGTAGAATTACTCTAGCAACTGATTTTTTTCTTCTACCTAATCCTCTATACATTATATCTGCCATTATTTAACCTCTATTTTCACAGGTGACTGTGCTTCTTGTTTGTGTTTGTCTCCAGCATAAACATATAAGTTAGTAAATTGCTTACGCCCTAATTTTGTATGTGGTAACATTCCTTTAATAGCTTTTTCTAAAATAGCAATTGGTTTTTTAGCTCTTAGTTTTGCTGCATTAATTTCTTTTAATCCTCCAGGGTATCCAGAGTGTGAGTAATACATTTTGTCTTCTTCTTTATTTGCAGTTAAAATAATTTTTTCCGCATTAATAATAACTACATTATCACCCATATCTACGTTTGGAGTAAATGTTGGTTTATTTTTACCTCTTAAAATAGTTGCCACTTGTGCTGCTACTTTACCTAGTACTTTCCCTTCGGCATCGATAAGGAATCATTTTTTTTCAACTTCAAGATGTTTTACGATTGTGGTTTGTCGCATATTGCTCCTTGTTTTTTAGATTATTTTATAATTTACTTTTATTATAATTAACACTAAAGTTAATGTTGCCATCGCTAACGGGCGCGACAACCTGAACAAAAAGTGAAGTTCCTTATAAATAATAAAGTATTTTTTAGAAAACAGACATTTTTTTAATCTTTAAAATTATTAAAAAATCTACCCCAGTGGAATAGATAATATTTCTTTTCTAATTTTACTAAATTTAACATGTAAAAGAATTCAAGGGAAGAATAAAAATCAGAAAAATATCGACAAAATTGCTCAAATTAATAACGCTCTAATTTCAAATTTTTCATATCTAGCAATATTAACCGAAGTTATGATTTCAATTATTGCCCCTGCTGACGAAAATATTATGCTCGTAGCAACTGAAGCGGCAAAAAAAATAATTGATAAATAAAATCTTGAATTAGATAGGTTAATCGGGTTAATATCGCTGCCATCGATTATAACAACAGAATTATTACTTGCACTGTAACTATTAACTGCTGCAGAAATATAAAAACTTAAAGAAACAATTGCAGATATAAAAATAGCAATACACAAAGATCATACAATTGTTCCTGCTCTAATTAAACGATGATCTTGTTTAACTCTTCTTTGCAGATATCTAATTTTGCTTTGTTCTTGTTCACTCATTTTTACTATCTTTTTTATTACTTATATTTCCTAATCGATTAGCTTTATCTTTATATAACAAATCCATCAATTTATTTATTGGTAAATATAAAATAATTATAATCGAAAATATAATAGCGCTTTGAATAAAATCCCAAGGTAAAAGTACAACACTTGTATTTAATCCGTAAACAAAATAGTTGATTAAAAAATAGCTTCCAACTTGAAAAAGCAATGTAAAAAATAGTGCAATAAAATAAAATAATCAGGCTAATTTTTTAATTTTAGTCGCAAGTACCAAAATTATTGCTGAAATTCCATATATTAAAATGCTGAAATATCAAAATGGATAAGCAGCTATTAAATCTGCTATTAAAACTCCAAAAACTACTGGAACTAGCGTTCAAAAATTTTTCATAATAACTGGACTTAAAAAAACTATTATTCCAATTAAATAAATCCCATTGCCGCTTGTTCCAATTGGGATTCTAAAAAAGCTAAAGGCTACAGTTAGGGCCATTAATAAAGATAAGACTGCAATTTCGTGGGTTGATATCCCCAAATTAACTTTTTTTTGCTTCATTTAATAATTATATTTAATCCTTTAGCCAATTTCCCCTTTTGGAAATTTTTTTATTTAACTCAAAAACAAAATAATTGAAAATTTTAGGCATTTTTTCATTGATTATGGGCAAAAAAATATAAAATAAAATAGATGGGGGATAGAATGGGAAATTATGGGACATATCCAAGATCACTTGATAGCCGTTACAGAGTTAGTGTACCGGCTAAATTTAAAGATAATTTTGGTGACCGTTTTTTCATTGTTCTAGGTTTTGATAATGTTATCGAGATGTGAACCGAATCTGATTTTAGAATTTATACTCAAAAGTTAGACCAAAGCAATTATCTTGATGCTGCAGCAACAAAATTTAAAAGAGCTTTTTACCAAAGAAGTTCTGAAGTTGAAGTTGATGCTAAAGGAAGATTTGTAATTCCTGAAAACTTTATTAAAAAATCTGCCATCAAAAAAGATGTAGTTTTCATTGGAGCTGGTTCAAAAGTTGAAATCTGAAGTTCAGAATCACAAGAAGAATTTGATTCAATGATGGATGATTCTGCTTATTCAGAAGCTGCCAAAGCGGTTTTTGAAAACGAAGTAGAAAAATCAAAGGAAAAATAATAGTGGATTTTCATAAACCCGTGCTATTAGAACAAGTCCTTGACCAAATTGATAGTTTAACTAATAAAATTTTTGTTGATGCAACTATTGGTTATGCCGGACATTCTGCAGCTATATTAAATAAAAATAAAAAACTAAAATTAATCGGATTTGACCAAGATGATTTTGCAATTAAAAATAGCAAATTGAAACTTGCCCAATATCCAAGTGCCCGAGTATTTAAGAGTAACTTTAGAAATTTTGACACTCACTTACAAGCACTAAAAATTGATAAAGTTGATTATTTTTTAGCTGATTTAGGAATTTCCAGCGTCCAAGTAGATTTTGCCGATAGAGGTTTTAGTTATAACAAAGATGGTCCATTGGACATGCGCATGAATCAAGAACAAAATTTGACTGCACACTCAATAATTAATAATGCAAC
Organism: Mycoplasma testudineum; assembly: GCF_002245785.1. Taxonomy (GTDB): domain Bacteria; phylum Bacillota_I; class Bacilli_A; order Mycoplasmatales; family Metamycoplasmataceae; genus Mycoplasmopsis_B; species Mycoplasmopsis_B testudinea. Next base: position 82,158 of record NZ_NNCE01000001.1, on the reverse strand, counting down.
TCAAGATGAATTGGTCCGTATTTTTACTAAAAACGCTGATGTAAAATTACCAAAAGTAATTGCGAAAGCTATTGTAGAAAACAGACCATTAAATTCAACTTTAGAACTTGTAGATTTAATTAGAAAAGCATTGCCAGCTAAACTAGTTCGTCAAAAAAATCATGCAAAAACTGTTTTTCAAGCACTAAGAATTGAAGTCAACGATGAATTTTCTGCTCTGCAAGAATTTTTAACTAAAGCAATTGATTATCTGCCAGTTGGCGGTAAATTAATGATTATTAGTTTCCATTCTGCAGAAGACAAAATAATTAAAGATTTCTTTAAAAATTTGATTCAACGTGAACATGACTTTCGCTTACCAATTATTGAAGAAGCTAAGTTCAAAGCAAAAACTTATAATCCAACAAACGATGAAATTACAAACAATAAACGCTCACGAAGTGCAAAACTTAGAGTTTTAACCAAACTAAAAAATTAAAGGATAAATATGGGACTTCCAAAATACCAGACACTAGTTGAAATAGACATAGCAACTTACAGATTTGTAACCTATGTCAATTTTGATAATGTTGATTCTATTGTTTTGGAAAAAGAATATTATGTTGATAAAGATGATGTTGAATCAAGTCTTCAAGCAGCTAGAACTTATTTAGTTAATTACTATGAAAAAATAGGAACTCGCTTAGAAAAAATAGACATTGTTTATAAAACAGATTTTTTAAAAACAACTTTAAATGATTTTAGCGTAACTAAAACTTTAAACGAGAATTACAACTCTAAAAAGAAAATCATTTCTTTAATCAAAAATATAGCAAGCCAATATGAAAAAGTAAACCAAAATCACTACATTATCGATGTAGTGCCTTTGCATTTTAATGAATTAAATGTTTATGATGAAACCATTAACATATATGAGTCTATCGATGAAATTAATTTTGATAACCAAAAATTTGAAATTCACGCAAAAATAACATGTGCTGAAAAATCAATAGTAAATAATTTAAAAGAAAAATTTAAATTGCTTGGTCTTAAAATTAATAAAATTTATCCATATGCAAAATTAGTTAATGATGCTTTTGTAAACAAGGATTTAAAAGAAGACTTTATCAACATACATTTTGGCCGAAACAAAACATATATTAGTAAACGCGAAGACGGAAATGTTACAATTATAAAGTATCTTGATTTTGGTGAAAATTCATTTATAAAACATACAATGAATGAATTTGATTTTGATTATGATACTGCAAAAAAATATCACTTTTTATTTTCTCATTTTTTAGAAACAGCAATAGAAAGAAAAGATGAAATCAATTATTTCTCTCCTCTCTTATCAGTAAAAGATTTTATCAATAACTACACTAAGTTGATTACTAGTTTTTGAGAAAAAACAAGCGAAAGTATAAAAGATATAAACGGAAATAAAATTAAATTATTTTTTTCTGGAAACATTTCATTTATGGGTAAAACACTTGAAATTGCATCTAAAATTTTTGATGATCGAGAAGTTGAATTGCAAACCAATTATCGAACACCAGGTTTAGATGAAATCAAATTTTACTCAGTTTGAGCTTTATCTCGAATTAGTAATACTTCAAAAAGTTCATTAGATACAAGCACATTCACAATGCCGTTACAATATCTAATCAACCAAAATTACAGCAAAAGAAAAACAACCTTCTTATAAAGGAACTATATGCAGGAAAAACAATTTGTACCCACAGCATCAATTAAGATTATTGGTGTAGGTGGTTCAGGGACTAATAGTGTTAATAACATGATTCAGAGTAATTTGCAAGGCGCTGAATTTTATGTTGCTAACACCGATAAACAGGCTCTAGAAAATTCTTTAACTGAAAATAGAATTCACTTAGGTAACGAAGGTGATAATAAAGATAGTGCAAGAGGACTAGGAGCAGGAGCTGATCCAAAAATAGGTGAAGCAGCTGCACAAAATAGTCTTGCAGAAATCAAAGCTGTTGTTAAAGGTTCGGATATGGTAATTATCACTGCCGGAATGGGTGGTGGAACAGGAACGGGTGCTGCACCTATTGTAGCTGAAGCTGCAAAAAGTGCTGGTGCCTTAGTTGTTGCAATTGTGACTACTCCTTTCATGTTTGAAGGGAACAAAAGAAAAAATAATGCTCTTGAAGGAATTGATAAACTAAAATCAAAAGTTGATTCAATTATTACTATTAGCAATGATAAATTACTTGAACAATTTGGTGATGTTCCATTAAATGATAGTTTTGTTTATGCTGATACCATCTTAAAACAAACCGTTAAAACTTTAACTGATATTATCGGAGTTCCGGCTAGAATAAATTTGGACTTTGCAGACGTTAAAACCGTAATGGCAAATAAAGGTAATGCAATTGTTGGTATTGGTCGAGCTACAGGTAAAGATAGAGCTGCTAGTGCTGCTGTTCATGCAATTTCTAGTCCTATAATTGAAAATTCAATTAAAGGAGCTAGTGATGCAATCATCAACATTAGTGGTTCGAATGTTACCTTAAAGGAGATAAATACCGCAGTTGCAGTTATTACCGAAGCTACTGGTAAAGACACAAATATTATTTTTGGTACAAAGATAAATGATTCAAATGATGACGAGATGTACGTAAGCGTTATTGCCACAGGAATTGATACAAGTAGAAAAATAACTTCCGTTGAACAAAAAACAGAAGTTATTGAGTTGGTTAAAACATTAGAAATTGAATATGAAAAAGAATCAACAAAAGAATTTCTTTTAGATGATCCTTTACCAGCTTCTGAAAAATTGAGTTTGACAAGTAAAATTTTACAAACAACACATTTTGACCTTGGAACCAAAACCAATGAAACTACATTAAACAAAGCTAAGAAAAGCAAGTTGCCAAATTGATTTTCAAAAAAAGATAACTAATTTCGATGTTTCGAAGAAATTAATTATCTTAGAAAATTATTTGATAACAAGCCAGTTTGGCTTTGTTTTTTTATTAATATGGATTTGAAAAATTTCCTAATTCAGGATATTGGTTTTTGAATATATCTTTAATTAATTCAAAAACCATTAACATTGCTTTAACATCATTTTCACAATATGTTTTTAAATTTTTTTCATAATCACTTTTTCATACTTCATCAGTTATATTTCCCATATATCTTTTGATCCCAGCTTCCATTGCGACTAGTCCATTTTGAATATCCAAAGATGAATATGGAATTATCATATTTTTAAAAGGATAGTTATGTTTTGTTATAAATTTTTCAACTAATTTGATACTTGATTTTCAGTACAATTCACCAATTAAAATTAAGCTTTTGCTTTCTTTAAAAAAATCATTTAAATCAAGTGTATTATCAATAATTTGCTCTACTTTTTTTTGATAAATTTCATAGTTTAAAAAATTACTCATTTCCATGATATTAACAATACTTCTTAAAACACTATTTTCAAATGCCTTATTATATGTAATATATCTAGCAGGTAAATTATTTTGTAAATCTGCAAATGAATAGATTCGATCTATAAATTTTGCAATTTGTTCTAAATCAATGTTAATTGGATCTATTATTAAATTTTCGGCTTCATCTTCACCTTGTAATTGTGTGCTGTTCATTGTTCTAATTATTGAAACTTGAAAAGGAATTTTTGTATAGGGAACAAAATTATCAATTGCGCAAAAAGGAAAAGATATAGTTTCAAAATCGTATCATATGTATTTAATGTCTTTTATTAAATATTTATCAATTTCAGTTTTTGTTAATTCTTGATCAACAACTTTTAATTCTTTTTCTAGTTTCTCAATATATTTTTTCAAATTAATTCATTCAGCTTCTGAAGCTAATTTATGTAATTTAAACTTTACTTGATTGTACTTTTTTGCATCTGGATAAAAATAAGTGAGTAAATCACTTTTAAATGGAACATCACTAAATTTATTATATAGCCGGCTTTCTAAATCATATTTATCTATTACTAATTTGCTTATAGATTTGCGCCTTATAATTTCATTATAAATATAAATTGGTTTTTCAATCAAACTAACCAGTTTGTAAATTTCGTTATCATATTTAATTGAAGAATGTAAAGTGCCATCTTTCATTTTATTAAATATTTCTTTAACAGAATAATTTAGATATGAATATGGTAAATTTGCTTTGCGATTTTTTATATCATTATCTCTTTTTTTAAAAACATACTCACCTTATATAAATTTTGATTTTTTAATTAGTTCATCAACATAATTGCTTACGATTAAATCATTTTTTCTTTTAGAATCAAATGCGAATGTTTTTTGAATATTGATTGTGTAAGTTTTTTTATAACTAATTTTTCCTTTTTCTAATGAATTTAAATAGTCCATAATTAAAATACAATAATTGTAATTAACTAAATCGCTAAAATAAGTTTTATCTAGATCGTCAATTAAAAATAAATTATAAAATGCTTTTAAAAAATCTTTTGCAAGTGTTTTGGCAGAAAATTTTAAGGCGCCAATTTCTTTTTGATGTTTGTCAATAAAAAACAAATTCAATTCATATTTATCCGTATAAATGAATGGGTTAATTATTAATTTCACACTTTCGTTTTCAAATGCTTGAATTGTTTTTTTATACCTAATTTCAGGTTCCATTTTTTTGTCAATAAAAACAATTTCACTATCATGATAGTTTTCACATAATGTTTGAACTGCTGAATCATTATGTAATTTGAATACATTTACTGCATCACTTACACTCCGGTATGAAACCTCATCATTTTCTTCACCAAAATCCCATAACAATTCTTCAATGTTAGATTCAGAATCGTCTAAATCTTCTTCCGTAATTGCAGACTTTTCAAATGAATTTCAAGTGAAATATGGATTTTTAAACTGGTGATAATTACTAAACTGAATAAATTTTAAAATTTTATCCTTCGAATATTGCATTAGCTTTTCCGACCTCTTTCCATTTGTCAATTAATTTTTGTCATTCAACTTCATTTTCACATTTTAAATATTCGATTAAATCACCATCTTTATTTAAATCAAATTCTGGGCTGATACCTGATTGTGTATAAATTTCATACCACTTTTTGATATATGCAATATCGTTTTTAACCATTGCTTCATCTAATTTAAACTTAAATGTTTTGATTCTTCTTTTTTCAATTGGAAAATCATGTGGATTTTTATAATCACTTTCTTCTAAAAATGTTGCAACAATTCAAAATTGTTTACTACCTTTTAAAAATGAATACAACTGTGCTTGTCGTTGATATCCTAAAGGAGCATCAGTTCAGTTAGTGTAATTTTTAAAACCCGTGGTTTTAATTTCAATAATTGTATTGATTTCAGGAATATAAGCATCTGGTGTTCCACCTATAACGGTATCCTTATCAGCAAAGTAATCAAAGTTATATTCTTTTTGATCATATGTTTCAAAAGTATAATTTTTGAAGTGACTTTTTAAAGCATCTAAAACCTTGGGTTCAATTGCTATTCCAGCATCTACGTATTTTGTATCAAGCATTGGTAAACCAATATATGAAATATCACAAAAAGCAGCAAAGGGTGAATCAAAATGTCCTAATGCCAAAACATTCGAAGCTCTTGAAGCAGTTATTTTTTTAAAACCTTTATTGAATCCCATTTGATTATTTAATAATTTTTTGTGTAATTCTTCAGATAAAGTTAGTTTTTTAGTATTCAAATCCAAAAAATAATCTTTATTATTGTAGTATTTTCTTTTCATAAAACCTCTTTGTTTTATTATCTCATTAAACAATTTTTATATATAAATTTGAAATTAAATAATAGTCAAGGAATGAACAATTTTTCCTAATTTGTCTTAAAGAAATTTAATCTAATTAGTAAATTAAAAAATATGCAAAGTACAATTTGCATATAATTTTAAACAAATAAATCAGCATCTTCTTTGCCAGATTTTGACATTTTGGCATAGAATCCATCTAATTTAAGTAATTGGTCATGTGTTCCAACTTCAATTATTTTCCCATCTTTTAAGACAACAATTTTATCTGCATTACGTATTGTTGAAAGTCTATGAGCGATAATAAAAGAAGTTTTATTTTCTTGTAATTTTAAAAGAGCTTTTTGAATTAAACTTTCTGTTTCACTATCTATATTTGAAGTAGCTTCATCTAATATTAATAAAGTTGAATTTTTCAAAATTGCTCTTGCAATTGAAATTAATTGTTTTTCTCCAGTTGATAATGTGATTTTAGTATCGTCTAAAACAGTCTTATATCCATCTTCTAGTCTTAGTATCATTTCGTGCGCATGCGCTGCTTTAGCAGCTGCATAAACATCTTCATCGGTAGCTTTTAAATTACCATTTCTAATATTTTCTAAAACTGTTTCATTAAATAAGAAATTATCTTGTAAAACTAATGAAACATTTTTTCTCATTGATTCTTTGGTGATTTTTCTAATATCTACACCATCAATAAATATATATCCATTTTCTATATCGTAAAATTTAGTAAGTAAATTTATAAAAGTAGTTTTACCTGATCCGGTTGGACCTACAATTGCAACTACTTCTCCATATTTAACATGTAAATTTATTCCGTGTAAAACGTTTTTATTTCCGTCATATGAAAAAGTCAAATCTTTTATTAGAATGTCTCCTCTAATATTTTGCAAGTCATATTTTTCTGATTCATTTGCTTCATTTTCTTGTTCGAAAATATTCATTACTCTTTTTAAACCGGCTATAGAATTTTGTAAGACGTTAATGTTATTAAAAATTTGAAACATTGGTCCTGAAAAGTTTCTTGACAATAATGTAAATACAGTTAAAACACTATATGCAGCACCAATGTTGGTAGTTCCGCTTGCATTTAATGTAGTGTTAATTCCGCCAAAATGAATATTGTTTACTGCAAATATAACTGGAAAAACAATAACTACTAAGTTCATTAAATCGCCTGAAAATAAATTCCAGCTTAATACTCAATACGAATTAATTAAAGCTTTAACATCATTTTTCTTTTGCTTTGTAGCTAAATCATTAAATTTATTTTGCAAAATTTCTTCAGCACCTAAAGTTTTAATGGTTCTGGCTGCTGAAATAGTTTCTTCTAAAAATCCATTCATTTCACCTAGTGAAGTTTGTCTATCTGTGTAACGTTTTCTACTTATTCTTGCAATAAAAATAATTATTACTAATGAAATAGGTAAAAAACCAAAAATCACAATAGCAGAAATTTGCGGTGAAAATACAAACATAGCTATAGCCATAACAAGCATTTGTGTAACATCACCAATAATTTGAGAAATATTATTTGATAAAAATCTAATAATATTTTCCATGTCATTAGAAACTCTTGAAAGTAAATCTCCACTTGGAGTTTGGTCATAATAAATAATTTTTAAAAGCTTTAACTTTATGAATAAATCACTTCTCATTAAATGAGCTACATCAGTTGAAACAACTACGACAATTCAGTTTCTTATTATACTTAAAACTAATATGACAAGATATGCTCCAAGTAATACTGCTGAATAAATAATTACTTGTGTAGCAATATTATTATTTTGATTTGCTTGAGCAACAAGTTGCATTAAAAGAAATAAAGCTACAATTGCACCAACATTAATTAAAGCAATGATTATTGTTACAACAACTACGAAAATCGAAGCTTTTTTAAAATTTTTTAAATATCTTCAAATGAAATTGAATCCATTTAAAAAATTTGGTTGTTTTTTTAAAAAGACTTTTTTAAGCATTATTCAACTCCCTGATTTGAGCATCGGTTCTTTCTTTACCATTTTGAATATATGCAATATTTCGATAATGCTTATTTTCTCTTAATAATTCAGCATGTGTACCTTGTGAAATTATTTTCCCATTATCCATGAAAATAATTTTATCCATGTTTTCTACTGAATCAATTCTTTGAGCAACGACAATTAAAGTAGTATCTAATTCATTATTTATATTACTTAAAACATTTCTTTCGGTAATTTTATCTAAAGCAGAAGTTGAATCGTCAAAAATTGTTATCTTAGCTTTTTGTGCCATTATTCTAGCTATTTGTAATCTTTGTTTTTGACCACCAGATAAATTATTACCGCGCTGTTCAATAACATGATCTATATTATTTTCGAATTTATTTACAAATTCTCAAGCTTCAGCTAATCTTAATGAATTAATAATTTCATTATTTTTTGATTCTAAATCCTTAATATTTTCAATTCTGTGAACTAATTCAATATTTGATTTTATTGTTCCAGAAAGAATTTGCGGTTCTTGAAATGCTAATCCAACATCATTATTTAAACTTCGTTTGTCAATTAAGCTTATGTCAGTATTTGAAATTTTTATTGTTCCAGATTCAGGTTCAAAATTACGAACAAGCAAATTAACTAGAGTTGATTTACCGCTTCCGGTTGGTCCTATGATTCCAATTCTTTGTTTGTTTTTAATTTTAATATTAATATTTTCTAGTGCTAGTTTTGAACTTTCATAATATCTAAAATTAACATCTTTTAATTCAATATCACCATTTGTAATTTCTAAGTTTTCGTCATTTCATTTTTTAATAATTTCAAATTTTAAAACTTGTGAAACTCTATTAGCATTTTGTGATGACATCATAATTTGTGTTAGTCCATATGAAAGTAAAAATAAACCAATTGATGATCTAAATATTACTAGTGTAAACGGAATTACTAAGGATAATATTTGTGTGTCAATTCCATTTATTTGTAAATATGAAGCAACAATAAATGCAACCATTATAGATACGTTGATTACGGTAATTGCAATTGGTTGAATAAATGAAAAACGTTGTGCACTTTGTTTAGAAGTTGTTACATAAAGATTGTCAGCTTCATCAAAACCGCTTTGTAATTTATTTTCTAGGTTATAACTTTTAATTACTCTTGTTCCTAAAATTGATTCTCTCATTAATCTTTGAACTGTATCAAGTGCTTCTCGTTGCAGTTTAAGAAATTTTCTTGATTTTGCACCAATTGTACTTGTAATGATTATAAAAAATGGAATTGTAAAAGCCATGATTAGTGACAAACTTGGACTTAAAATAATTCCAGTTACTATTGCACCAATTACTAATGAAGCACCTCGAGGAATGAAAATTATCATTTCCAAAAAAGCTTCTTGAAAAAATTTAATATCGCTTGTTGATCTTACAGTAAGTGAAGCTGTTGTAAAATTTTGGATATCTTTATTAGTTAATTTTAAAATTTTGTCATAAATCTGAAGTCTTAATTGCATAGCGAGCTGACTAGATGCACTAACTGCAAAATAATTTGCAAAAAGCGATGAAATAAATGCTGCTAGAGCTAAAGCAAAAACTAAAATTAAATTAATAACAAAATTATCATTGCTCAAACTCCCAGAATTAGGACTAGGAATAAGTTCTGATAAAACAATTGTTTGATAATAAGAAACACCAGTTTGAACTAGAATCAAAATAATAGTTAATATTACAATAACTAAAAGTCTGCCTCTTACTATTTTAAGTAAATAAAACATATTATTTTGCCTTCCTTAACATCTCAATTTCTTTATCATATATCGGACCATTTTCCGGTATTGGAGTTTCTAAAACAATAGGGATATTATCAAAATCTTTATCATGAACAAATTTTGCCAAAGTTTCTAAACCAATAAATCCTTTATCAATATTTTCATGTCTATCTTTTGCTGCACCTAAATCATTTTTAGAATCATTTAAATGAATTACCGAAACATGTTTAAGTAAATCTTTTGCAACAAGCTCTTTTTTAAATTCATCGTATTTTTTTAAATTGTATCCTGCATCTCATAAATGACAAGTATCTAAACAAATTGATAATCTTGGTGATTTAACTGCTTCAATCACTCTTAAAAGCTGTTCAAATTTAATCCCAATTTCAGTACCTTTACCCGCCATAGTTTCCAAAGCAATCGAAACATTACTATACTTAGTATTTTCAAAAATTTGATTTAATGAACTTATTAAAGTGTTTATTGCAATATCAACTGAATGATTTGTAAAAGCGCCTGGATGCAATACTAAAATTTCTAATCCAGTTTTATGCATTCTTTCAATTTCTTGTGTTAAAAATTCAACTGCAAATTCTTGCTTATCAGGATTAGATGGATTAACAATATATGGTGCATGAACTATAATATCTTTTAAGGAAATTATAGTTTCATATTTTTGTTTGTACTTTTCTAAATTGTATTTTTCAATTGCTACTCTTTTAGTATTTTGGGGCGCTCCTAAATATATCATTGCACAATTAGCCTTATTATTAACACTTATTTCAATTGCTTTTTCAAGGTAACCGGGTGCACTAAATGGAACGTGTGAACCTAATTTAATCATATTCTATCTCTGGTTTTATTAAGCTTCCTTGAATTGGCAAAATAACTGGTGTCATATCATCACTTAATAAAATTCTTTCTATTTCTAAATATATTTGATAATAGTCGATAAATTCTTTTATAAAGTAACCTCTATTGTAATCAAAAATATTATTGTATCCTATATCACTTAATCTAAAGTAACTATCATTATTATAAATCATTAAATTCTGAAACACTTCATGTGTTGTACAAATAGCATTGCGAATTGAAGCTTCTTTTAATTCACTTATTACGTTTGTAATTGTTGAATTATTTTTACTGTCAAAAAATTTAATTTTGCAATAATTGTTGCTTGATTTACAAAATTCTATAAACATTTCTGTTTGCAATTTTACTGCCTGAAGATTTAGTCTTGAATCAGTTACTAGTGCCAAGCCTCTATCACCTGTTGCGTTAACAAATTCAGTACTGATTTCTTCGATAATTTTTTTATAGTCGATGTAAACAGAATTTACACCTTCAATAATTGAACCAAATGAGACAATTTTGGGTAAATATGATGTTTCTTCTAAATATTTAACCATAGGTGGATATTTAGGTGGATTAATTAAAACAATACCATTAGGTAACTTGCTAATGGCATTTTTTAGTTCTCTAAAGTAAGTATCATTATCATTGCCAACACTTATAATTGAAATTTGATTAAACGGTATTTTAGTTCCGCTATCCAAAGTATTCATTATATTAATTAAGTCTTGGTCAGAAAACTTTTTAGCAATTAAATAATATTTTTTTTCTTCAAGATTGTATTTCCTAGAAAGAAAATGTTGTTTTTCTTGCTCCATTTTTATTACCGATGAAATCCTCGATGCACTTATTTCACTGATATAACCATTATTAAAGAAACGCGAAATAGTTCCAATACCTACATTGGCTCTTGCTGCTATTTCGGCATAGGTCAATTTAGCAGACTTATAAAATTTTTTTTCTTTTTGAATTTTTGAATTTTTCGCTTTTTTATTTTTGTTAACCATAGAAAAATATTAGCATAAGATTCAAATTATTGTAACAAAGTTTAAGGTAACTTAGTGGCTAAATTATTTCGCAATTTTAAAATATATTCGTTGTAACTATTTTTAAATAAATCTAGTCTAAAAAAATTGTCAACAGCTAAAACTTTTGCTTCTTCAAAAAATTCTAATTTATATCCAAATTTTACCAACTCTTTTTTCAAGTCTTCATTTAGAAAAATTGTATTTTTAAACACACTTGTGTAATTGCTAAAATCGATTTTGTTCAAAATTTCAGGATCAACTAATTTTTTGAATTCTATCATGAACAAATTGAAATAATATCCTGGTCTTAAGAAATTAGAGTCAGCTCAAATATCACCAACTGATTTACGCATTCTTAAAACAAATAAAGGAATTAGTGAAACTAATGAAATTGCTAAATCAACAATTTTTTCGCTTTCAATATCATCTTGGACATTAAACTTTAATTTTAATGTATGCTTACCTTCATGAGTTAAAGGTTCATAATTAATCAAATTGTAGTATTTGGCAACTTTTGTTATATATGTAACAAACCTTTTTCAAGCATCTTTTTTCATTTGCTTAATTGATATTGCAAAAACTAAATCGCTTCCGGAATCTTGTTCAGTTATTGAGTTAAGCATAAATAAATCGTTATTTTCAACTAATTTTGGTTCATTTAGTAAATTATTTGAAATCCATTTATATTCATCGCTAGTTGTAGAAATTAACTTAAATGAATTTTCATTTAATGTTATAAATTCAGTTAAGTTTTTTCTTTGTTTAATAAATGATTTACTTGCAATGTAAAATTGATTGCTTTCAGGATTAAAAAAACCAATAGCTCAGGCAAATGGGCTATCTGTTTCATATTCATTTTTAAGAATTAAATTTCCGTCAAGGTCAAATGCATACTCTTTAAAACCAAAAAGCTTATTTCAAAGTATATTTTTATCCAGTTGGTCAGTCATAATTAAGCGCTTGCGTTAAAGCCAGTAAATGATAATATTGAAGTATTAACAAATCCTTCGACTTGCGCTGCACTTCCATTAATATTAAACTCAATTCTAATTGACACATCCGTTGCACTAACATGATTAACAATTACAACTGCTGTTACAGTATCGCTCGGTCTTGGAATTGAGTCGATATTGAAAAGAGAATTTGCAGATGTTGAAGAAATATTTTTTGTTTCTCCGTTTTCGATAGTTGTAAAAACTGCAGTTGCCGGTTGATTTTTACTCATCAATGCTATTTCATCAGTAACTTTCTTATCAACTGCTTCTTGATAGTTTCTTAAAGCCTCAGCAGTTAAAGTAGTAACTCTTGATCTTCTTTGTGCAATTATTACACCAATACCAACTGCTCCACCAACTACAACGATCGAACCTAAAGCCATTCCAGCCACAAGCATTTTTTTAGTAGCACTCATAATTTCTCCTAAATCTCATATTATTTATTGTTTATTAAATTTTACATTATTTTCAACGTTGTCAATTTTTCTTTTTTAGTCTCTTTTTTTAACTTCCGTTAGCAAACCATAGTGTTAAGAAAGATAAAAAATAGGCTAAAATATTTAAATATAAAATCAAAATAGGACGGTTAAAATGACACCACACATAAATGCTAAAAAAGGCGACATCGCTAAATTTGTTTTAATGCCAGGAGACCCACTTCGTGCTAAACATATGGCTGAACAATTTTTGGAAAATCCAAGATTGGTAAACACAGTTAGAAATGTGTTTATGTACACAGGAACATATAAAGGTAAAGAAGTTACTATTGCTGCTAGTGGAATGGGTAATGCTTCTATAGGAATTTATTCTCATGAACTATATGCAAATTACGGAGTTGAATCAATAATTAGAGTAGGTTCAGCAGGTGCTTATACTAAAGATTTAAATCTTTACGATGTAATTCTAGCAACTGAAGCTTATACAGATAATGATAGTTTTGGAGAAATAATAGCAGGAATTAAATCTAATATTTGAAAACCTAGTTCTTCATTAAATGACAAATTAATTGCTTCTGCAAAAAAAGCTGGAATTGAAGTTAAATTAGAAAGAGTTCACTCATCAGATGTTTTTTATGCAGTTAGAGATTTAGATGAAACAATTAAATTAACTCAAGCAGCAGCTGTTGAAATGGAATCATCAGCACTATTTGCAGTTGCAAAAAAATTAAATAAAAAAGCAGCATGTTTATTAACAATCAGTGACAATTTAGTAACACATGAAGAAACTTCTAGTGAAGAAAGACAAAATAAATTTACTAAAATGATCGAAGTTGCTTTAGGAGCAATTTAAAAAATGGATTTTAATATTGTTAGTTTAATTGAAAAAAAATTTCAAAATCAAGAACTTTCTAAAGATGAAATAAATTTTATTGTTAATGGTTTTGTAGATAAAAGAATTAAAGATTATCAAATGTCATCATTATTAATGGCAATAAGATTTAATGGAATGAATGATGAAGAACTTACACATTTAACAATGGCAATGATGTACAGCGGTTCTATTTTAGATTTAAGTGATATTTCTGGTATCAAAGTTGACAAACATTCTACAGGTGGAGTAGGGGATAAAATTAGTTTAATTTTAGGTCCTATTTTAGCTGCTTGCGGTGTTAAATTTGCCAAAATGAGTGGTAGAGGTTTAGGTCATACTGGAGGCACAATTGATAAACTTGAATCTATTAATAATTTTTCAATATCATTAAGCGATAATGATTTTAAAAATCAAGTTAATAAAATTAATATGGCAATTATTGGTCAAGATGAAAAATTAGTTCCTGCTGACAAATTAATCTACGCACTTAGAGATGTAACAGGTACAGTTAATTCAATTCCATTAATTGCTTCATCAATAATGTCAAAAAAACTTGCTACTGGTTCAGATAAAATTTTATTAGATGTAAAAGTTGGTAAAGGTGCTTTCATGAAAACTATTAAAAGTGCAAGAGAACTTGGTAAAAGAATGATTGCCATTGGTAAATTATTAAATCGTGAAGTAAGAGTTGAAATTACAAACATGGATCGTCCTCTAGGTAGAGCAATCGGAAATAAAAATGAAGTTCTTGAAGCAATTCAAACATTGCAAGGTCATTATGCTAATGATATTAAAACAATTATTTATTCATCAGCAGCAACTTTATTAATTATGGCTCAAAAAGCTAAAACACAAGGTGAAGCAATTACATTAATTGAAAAAGTAATCAGACAAGGAAGTGCTTTAGATTCATTTAAAAATTTCATAGAAGCACAGGGCGGAAATTTTGAAGAAATTACTCAAGATAAATGATGAAATCCAAAATATTCATTAGATATCAAAGCAGACAAACAAGGTTATTTAGTTATTAAAGATGCTTTAGCATTTGGTATTACAGCTTTAGAATTAGGGGCAGGAAGACATACTAAAGAAGATATATTAGATAATGAAGCCGGGATTTGATTTAATAAACAAACTAATGATGTTGTCCAAAAAGACGATGTATTATTTACACTTTATTCTTCAAAACCCATTCCTAATTCAATTACTAATTTATTTAAAGGTGCTTATTCTTTAGAAGATAAACAAGTTGCAAATACAATAATTTTTGAACAATTGAAATAAAAAATCTGCTTATTCGATTTAAGCAGATTTTTTTATTCTTCCATTTCAAGTTTGGAGATTTTTTCAGCCATCTTAATAATATTGAAATTTTCCATTTTATTTTTCAAGGTATTTATGTGAGAGTCAATCATAGTTCTAATTGATGCAGCAATAATATCGCTTTGTTTTTTGATCATTTCATTTGCCGTTTCAATTTTATTAGCTTGATTATCAATGTTTTTGATAGTGATATTTAGGATTGAGTCTTTCATATTGTTGAACTTTTCAATAATATTTTCTTTTTCTTCAAAATTAATAATCTTATTATTTATTATCCTTAATTTGTCTGCAATATTTACAAACATATCTAATAAACTATCTAAATATTGAGGTCTCACAACAAATATATTTCTGTATTCTTTTTCGGTAGGTTTTGAAATTAAAAAATTGTTTTGCGGTTCTAATTCTGTAGCTAAAATTGCATAATCAGCCTTGAAATTATTTCTATCTTTTTCTAATTTTGAATAGTGATCTCTGTTTTTTGTACTTCCAAACATAGGGTTACCATCATTATCAAATTTTTGGAATGTTTTTGCTTCAATCACTATTTTCATAACTGTTTTTTTACCATCCATAATTTCAAATAAGAAATCAGGTTTAGTACCTTTAATTGGTGCAGTTGTTTTTTCAAATTTGATTTTTCCTTCAGCAAGCAATCCATATTTATTTGTAACTTTTTGAAAAATATCTTCTTCAAGTTCTTCACCTAATAGTTTGATATTTATGCTTTGTTTTTCTCTTTTTAAATTAGCTAGATCTTCATCTTTTCGTTTTAAATTCATTTCTAAATGAGAATTTGTAGTTTCAAGTTCACTTATTTTTTGAGTAAATGATAATTCCATTTTTTGAATTTTTTCTTCTTTTTCTATACGAATTTCATCAATTTTTTTATTTGCATCTATTTCGGCTTTGCTTTTTGCAATCGTGATTTCCTGTTCTTTATTGTTTATTAAATTTTGATTGTCATTTTTTAAATTGATAATTTTTTCATTAAGCTCGTTGATTATTTTTTCGCTTTGCTGTTTATCATAATTTATTGCATTATCCATTTTGTGTTCTAACTCTAAAATTTCTTTTTGTTTTTCGGTTTCAAAATTATTCAATCGACCTTTAAGAGCAACAATTTCTAAATCTAATTTACTTTTAATAGCATTAAGGTCTGTAATTGTTTCGGCTAATCTTTTTGATTCTTGTTCATGTAATTTTTGCAATTCCATTATTTCACTATCTTTTTGAATTTTTATATTTGCAATTTTTAATTTGTTTTCATTTTCTAAATTTTCATAAACTGGACTACTTAAAAAAAATTGTTCTAAATCTTTATAATCATCTTTATAAACGGCATTACTTTTAAATGTTTCATTTAACATTTTTCTTTTTCCGTATGAAGGAACTTTTTGTAATAAATCATCTCACAAGATACGTGTACCTTTTTTAATATCTTGATCAAATTCAAGATACAATAAATCATCAATTTTAATAAATTTATACATTAATTTTCCTTTCCTAAATCTGATTTTTTAATAAAATCACTCTTACCACATTGCGGACATTTAACTTCGACTGTATCTTTATTTTTATATAAATCATTAATTACATTTTCATCTAAATTTTTAATACTATTAACTTTTTTATCAAAAGAACAATTACAATCATCATCTAATAAAAATGTACTTAATTTTTTTGAATTTGGTATTCTGTCGACAATTTCATCAATCGTTAATTTTGATAGATCATTATCTTTAAAACATTTTTTAATTAATTCAATATCATCTTCATCATGTCCTGGCAGCAATTGCATAACAACGGAAATTGCTTTTGTGATGTTATTATTTTTATCTAAAATAACACTATGATTATTGCCTGAAAATATCTGTCAAGATTGGTCAAATAAATATGCTAAATCTGTACTGAAATCACCAGCTGCTAATTTAACTTGAGATTCATAAATTTTGCTATTGATTTCATATTTAACTTTAATTAAGCCGCTATCACCTATTCCTAGAATAGAAGGAATTGAATTAATATTTTCGCTATTATCATATTCTGTTGCTATTTCTCAATTTGCTAAATTAGCTCTAATATGACCAGGCTGATCCAAATAAATTTTTATAGGTGCAAAAGGTCCGCTTGAATTAATGGTAATTTGCATTGAACCAGCTTTTGAAAATAATTGTAATAAAGGAGCATAAGTAACTATTGCTTTGGCAAAAATTATTTTTGCAAAAGGAGTTGCATTAGGATGATTTTTTAATAACTTATTTACCACAACAGTATAATCACTTAATAATATTCTTACATTTCTATTGGTATACATTTCATTATAAGAACCTGGTTCTTTTTTTATTACTTCTTTACTAGTCATATGTGACTCCCTTTCAATTTCTAACTGTTTCATAAAATCAATTTCTTGCTTTATCAACATCAGGTAATCCTGACTTTGTTAACATATTTAAATTAATTGCAAGCTTAACAAGTTCATTATAAATTTCAACACTTTTTAAACAAGGTGTTAAATTTAATTCCTTAATTTTTTCAGGATAATATTTAGAAACTAATTTAAAAGACGTTTCAAATAATTCATTTATTGAAATAACATCTTTTTTAATTGAACCGATAATCATTAATTTAATAGCAATTAATTGATCATCAAATTTTGGCCATAACATTCCGGGTGTATCTAAAAGTTGATAATCACCAATATTAATTCATTGCTGACTTTTTGTGATACCTGGCATGTTTCCAATTTTTACTTTTTTATTAGGACTTAAAATATTGATTAATGTTGACTTACCAGAATTAGGAACACCAATTACAAAAATACGTAACCTTGGTTTTAACAATCCCTTTTTCTTATCCTTCAATCTTTTGGGTGCTAATAATTTTTCTACCGATGATAAAATAATTTTTTTTGAATTTTCTTTTTTAAGATTTAAGACTAACAAATTATCTTTACTTGAAAAACGATTTTTCAATTTTTCAATTTTAGATTTATCACCTAAATCAGATTTTGAAAAAATAAACAAACGAGGTTTATTGGGTTCTATTTTATCAAATATATCATTGTAAGTTGATATAGGAGCTCTAGAATCTAATACAACAATAAATAAATCACATATGACCGCTTTTTCTTTTAATTGTCTTAAAGCTTTTGCCATATGGCCAGGGTATCAATTTATATTTTGCTGTTCTAATATTTGATTATTTATTTCTTTCATTATATGAACCTTGTGCTTCTAGAAACTCATTTTTAATTTGACAAGCAACTAAATTTTCTTTTAAATTATGAATCTCAATTTCAATCCCGTTTTTTTCTTTTTCTAAAATTGCACAAGCATCTGATATACCTCTAAGTTGCTTGTAAATATGATCAATAAAATCATCAACTTCTGATGCATCATAACCATTTATTTGTGTATTAAATGTTTTGTTTTTCATTTCAACAAACATTTGTTCAAATTGTTCTTTCATTATTTGCCTACCTTTTCCATTAAAATTGAGCCAGCAATAGCAACATTAAGCGATTCTATTTTAGAACTGATTTTAATTAATATGTTTTGATGGTCAATTGCTAATATTTCTTGTGAAATTCCATGGCCTTCATTACCTAATATTAATACTAATTTATCTAGTATTTTAATCTCTTCAATTGTTTTTGAATTTTGATGTAAATTGGTTGCAAGAATTAAAAACTTTTGCTTATGCAATTGTTTTAAGACATCAAGATTATCATTTTCTTTAATTAATTTTAAATCAAAATGTGCATTTCTTGAAGCTTGGATTGTTTTTCAATTATAAATATCTATATTTCTAAAAACTACTGTATCAAAATTAAATGCAACTGCCGAACGTAATAATGTTCCAACATTACCTGGATCCTGGACATTATCTAAATATAAAATTTTTTTAGAATTTAAAATATCTGTATTTTCTAAAAAATTTACCACTCCAATTATTTCAGGATTAGTTTCTAATTGAGAAATATTTGCTAACAAATCAATAGCCATTTCAATATCGGCATTTTTTCCATATGTCGTAATATTGATGCCTTTTTTCTTAATCTCGGCAATCATCTTGTAGCCTTCAATAATAAATTTAGAATGCTGTTTTCTACCTTTTTTTGTTTGCAAAGATTTTAAATATTTATAAGTTGGATTATCTTTACTAGTTATCATTTAGAATTCAATCCTTACCTTTTTGAACTTCAAATTCACTTAATCCTTCAAAGTTAAATTGGCGCAATATTTCATAGCAAACAATATTAACTGCTGTTGCTAAATTCAAAGATCTTGCTTTTGTTGACATCGGAATTCTTAGAGCTCTATCTAAATCCTGTTTCATAATTTGTTTGGGAATGCCTGTTGATTCTCTACCAAACATAATTCATATTTCTCCACCATTTAACTTAGCTTCTTCAACATAATTTTTATCAGCATAATTTTTCATCCCATAACGAGTAATGTAAAAAATCTTTTTATTCCCATATTTAGAAATAAATTCATCATATGATTTGTGAACTTCCATATCAAAATCATCATTATCATAACCTGCAGCAAAACGTTTCATCTTTGGATGATCAAGATCAAAAGCAAGTGGTTTAATAATGTGAAATTTAGAATTTGTTGCTACAGCAGTTCGCATTGTATTACCTGTATTACCAGGTATTTCTGGTTGATAAAAAACTATATTTATTTTCATTTTTTTATTATAGCCGATTTAGCATGACTTGATGCTTTATGTTATATTTACATTATGATAAAAATTCTAATAATGAGTGATATCCATAATTTTGACACTGTTGCTAAAAAGATAATTGAATTTGAAAATGCTGATTTAGTTATTTCAGCTGGAGATAACATTGTAAATCAAACATTCATGATTAAATATTTTGACTATTTTGTTGATGGAAATAATGACATCGGTTTAAATCCAGAAGAAATTGATTTTGAATTTTCAGGATTTAATTTTCATATAGAGCACGGCCACTTAATCGGTTATAATAAACTTATGAATGTAAAAGCAATGCAAGAAATTGCAAATAAACATTCTGCAAATTTTTTTATTACCGGTCACTCACATGTACCATTAATTGTAGAAACAAAAAATGGTTTGGCAATTAACCCAGGATCAATAGTTTTAGCAAGATATGATTCGGACCCGGGTTATGTAATATTAAAAATAGATAAGCAAACTAATAAATATGAATATAGTTTCATGAAAAGTGAAAGGTTTTTAAATGGAAAATAAGACAGTCGAAAAAGTGGCAGATGATAAAAGATTCTTAATAATGATAGATCTAGACGGCACAACTTTATCAGATAGTTCTACTGGTGAAATTCACCCAAAAACAAAGGAAATGATTTTTAAAGCTAAAGAAGCAGGTCACGTAGTATGTATTTTAACTGGTAGGCCGTGACGTTCATCTAAACCAATGTATGAAGAACTTAAATTAGATACAATTATTGCTAATTACAACGGAGCCCAAATTCATAATCCTAAAGATGAAGATTTTACACCGCAGGTACATTTTCTTGATTTAAATGAAGTCTTGTATATTCTTGGTGATGAAAGAGTAAAAAGTGAAATTACTAATATTGCAATCGAAGGACCAGGCTGAGTACAGTTAAGTAAAAGAGATCCTAAATTGGAAAAAATCTTTGGTTTTAAAAATGTTAAAAAATTTCACGAAGGCTTAGATTATCATAGATTACCACTTAAACCTACTGGAGTAATTTTTGATGTTAAACCAACTACAGACCCAGTTGATTTACAAAAATATATGAAACAAAAATTTGGTGATTTAGGTGAATTTGGTTACTGAAGTAAAGGTATAAATGAACCTCCTGCTTTTGATATAGCTAGGCCTGGAGTAAGTAAGGGAAAAGTGGTTTCTTTATTAATGAGATATTATGATATACCATGGGAAAGAACTGTTGCTATTGGAGATTCATTTAATGATGTTCCGATGTTTAAAGTTGCAAACATATCTGTTTCTGTAGGTAATGCTAATCGCGATATTGCTTATCGAGCAGTAATTAATTTAAAGAAAATAAATAGTGATGGTGCAGTTGGATATTTCATTGAAGATTTATTAAACAAACCACAAGAATATATTGATCATGCAATTAAAAAACATTTAAGCAATAAAGAAAGAAGGAGAAAATATGAAAATTAGTGAAGTTAAAAATCAAGAAACCCTTGATCTTCTTTTCAAAGATAAAAACGTTTTAGGAATTGATGAAACTGGTGTTGGAGATTATTTAACTCCATTAGTTGCTGCAGTAGCAATTGCTGATAATAAAAAAATGGATAGAATTAATGAATTAGGTATAACTGATTCAAAAAAATTATCAGATTCTAGAATTAAAGAACTAGCAAAAATTATCCAAGATGAAAAACTAGCTAAATATAAAACAGCATTCATAAGTGTTAAAGGTTACAATAATTTAGCCAAAAGAAGTAATGCTAATTTAATTAAAATGTTCGTTCATATGAAAGCTTATACTGATAGTCAAAAAGGAAAAGGAAGTACTATAAAAATAAGTGATTTTGATTATGTTTTTATTGATCAATATTCAACCTTAAAAGCTATTACTGGTTATTTTGATCACTATTTTGATGAAAAAACAAATCCAAAAGCTAATTGACCTCGTTTTAGAAAAATTGGTGCTGACATTATCTTAAGTGAAAAAGCAGAAAGCAAACATCCATCTGTTGCAATTGCTTCAATTATGGCTAGAAATGAATTACTTTTTAGAATGGAAGAGTTGAATCGTGAATGAGAAACAACATTTCCTTTAGGTGCTTCAACCAAAACTCAAGACTGAATTAATGATTTTGTTAAAAGTAGATCAGAAGGCGATGAAACAGCTGAAAAAATTCTAAGATATAATATAGTTAAAAACTTTAATATAAAAGAATAAATCGTTTGGATTTATACATCTAGAACAGAATTATAAATTAATTTAAAAACCCCTAAAATTTAGTCACCTAAATCAAAAGGGGATTTTTTTATAAACTCATTTTAAGAATAATAAATTGCTAATTTGCTTTTAAAACATTTAAAAATGTATTGTCATATTTAGCCTTCAAAAACATAATTGTTGGAATCGAAACAATTAAAACTGTACTAAAAAGCGGAATTGTAATCAAACTTTTTAAAACAATGGGAATCATATAAATAGGAAAATAAATTGAATATGACCTATCATTTTGTACACTGCTAAAACGATTTAAATAATTGATAAAAGCAAACGGACCTCAAATTCACCTAAAAATAACTTGTATAAAAACTGTTAGAGAAATAATGGTTAAAATTTGATAATAACGGTTCTTTTTTGTAGAAAAATACCGCTCGCTAATAAAGTATGTTGCAATTAAAATTAATGTTGAACCTACAACTAAAATAACTAACATAGACTGATAGCTAAATCTTTGAGTAATGCCACTGAATCTAAAAGAAGAACCAATTTCTCCGTATCCAATAAACAAACCATAAACAGAAATTAATGAAAGTACAATAAAAGAGATTGGAATAATCATGTAGATTCGTTTTTTTAGTTTTAAGATTTGAAAAAATCCTCAAGCTATTATTGGAATCAAAAATGCAACAATTGCATATTCTCACATTCAAAAGCCTATTCTGCCACGCAACAAAAGCCCAAGATTATCTAAAATAACACTTAAAAAAACTCCTTTGAATGGTCCGAAAATAATTCCAAAAAATATTGAAAATATAATCTCGAAATCAACATTTAATACACCTCTTAAAGAGAGATTTGAAATATATGTAACAATAATTCCTAACCCCATTAAGATGCCTGCTAATGTTAAATCAAAAACTGTAAAACGGAATTGCGTTCTTAATCAAGTCTTAAAAAAAGTGATTTTTTGATAGTGAAATATTTTCTGCATTTTTTAACACACTCCTTTTAATAAGTTTTATCATTTAGGTATGATAAAAGTATTGATAACAACTAATTCATCTTTTGACAAGTTTAACTCTTTTAATTTTACAAATAAATTAGATTTAACAAGCCAAAATTTAAAAGAAACATTTAAAAGTAACATTTTTTTAGTAGATGCAAACGTTTTTAATAGGCTTAGTGAAGATTTTATTAATGAAAATGAATTGTATGTTTATGATTCAAAAAAATTAGCTAAAACTAGTTCTAATGACAAGGTAAAATTTATTACAAAAGTTGAAGACTTAATTGATTTTTTACAACTTTGAGCTTCGAATTTTAAAGTAATTTGACTCTTAGGTGATATTAAATTTGTGACTGGATGATTTAGAAGAGCTGAACATATGTATATTATTGAAGATGGCAATTTTGAAGGTGAAAATGTTTTTTTAGAATTTAAACTATCTAACTATCAAAAATTGGGTTTTCAAAATGTAGGTAAATATAAAGTCTATCATTATTTAAAAGCAACTAAAACAAACGTAAAATGTGATTAAAAAACTTTCCATTGCAATAAAAGAATTTAATTGACAGATATTCTTTTATTAGGAAAGTTTTTTTTGTATGTTTAGACTCACGTCCATGCATATTATAGTCAAAAAATGTAAATTCGAATTTTATTTTCATATTTTTTAGAGCAATTTTTAACTGCAAATTATCACAAAAATTCATACTTAAGCTAGTGGTGAAATTTGATTTATTCCTAAAAACATCGCTATGGTAAGGCCAAAAAATATCAAAATAGCAATTGCATCACTTAATGTAGCCAAAATAGGCGCTGATAAAACTGCAGGATCTTTTTTAAATTTAATTGCAATAATCGGAATAATAGTTCCTAACATTTTTGCAAAAATAATTATTATAAATAGTGATAAAGATGAAGCAAACATTAAAATTACAGTTATTAATGTTCTATCTATTAATGACCTTTCAATTGAAAAATATATAGAGAGTCTAAGTAGATTAACTACAAATAAAATTAGTCCAATTCAAAACCCTATTAAAAATTCTCTTTTAACTATGCTTTTGAGTTTTACATCATCAAATTCACCTAATGAAGCAGCCCTTGTTATTGTAGTTGATGATTGAGAACCGCTATTACCAGCTGCACCTGAAAGAACTGGTACTAATGAAGTTAAAAAAGTAGTTGTCACAAATGCAGATAATGTATTAGAAGATATATCACTAAATATTTGAATTACAATCTGGCTTAATGTTGAACCTATTAAAAGTAAAGCAAGCCAAAAGACTCTACTTTTAATAATTGCTCATATAGAGCTTTTCATGTATGAAATTGATGAATCTGCAACTGTAATACCAGCTTGTTTATAAATATCTTCTGTAGCAGATTCACGAGCTGCATCTAGCATGGCTTCAGCATCTAGTATCCCTATAAAAAAATCATTTTCATTAACAACTGGCAAAATAGACATATTTTGTTTAGCATAAATATTTTGGGCACTGTCGATTGATTCTGTATCTAAAGCTGCTTCAACAGGGAACATTACATCTTTTAGTAATGTTTCGCGATTTGAAAAAATTATGTCTTCTAAAGAAACTGCGCCACTTAATTTTGATTTTTCATTTATAACAAAGAAATAATGATTCATTTCAGTGTTTTTTTTATAAGCTTCTTTAAGTTTTTTAAGGCACTGTCTTAAGTCTCAATTTTCATTAAGTGGATAAATATCAACACTCATAATGCTTCCGACTTGTTCATCTTCATAAAGCAAAATTTCATTAATTTTTTTTCTTTTTTCAGGATCATCAACTTTAGAAATTATTCTTGAAGTCATACTTGCAGGTAATTCTTCAATAAGGTCACTAATTTCATCAGAGCGCATTTCATTAATAATCTGACTTGAAAGGTCATCTGTAAAAAGATTAATTAATCTAGCTTGAACATCTACATCTAATTCAGCAAAAATTTCAGCAGCTTGTTCTGTTGTTATAAATCTAAAAAAAAGTACCTGTATAATGTCTTCCATTTTATAGATACTTTCAATTAAATTTAATATTGGTCACTCTTTGACCATTTTTCTTAACTCGGCAAATTGGCGATGTTTAATATAGTAAGTTAATTCATCTTTTAATTGTGTCGGATTAAGATCTTGTTCTATTGTATCAGTAGGAAGAATATGGCTTTCAAACCTTTCATGCTCATAATTTTCATTTTCTTTAGGCATGTATCCTCCCTTCTAGTTTTTATTCTCTTAAAAGCTTAACTAAGGATTCTTGGAAATTATCAATATTTGTTTTGTGGAATAATCCATTTTTAGTAATATTAATTCCTCCAGTTTCTTCAGAAACTACAATGGTTGTTGCATCACTTAATTCACTAATACCCATGGCAGCTCTGTGGCGGGCACCATAACGATTATCAATTGATTTACGAGTGATTTTATAATATGTAGCAGCAAAAAGAATTTTATTATCTCTAATTACAATTGCACCATCATGTAGGGGACTATTTTTTTGAAATAAAGCAATAATTAAACTACTACTTATATTTGCATCAATAATTACTCCATCTGTTCTTAAGTTATCAATTTGATCGTGATTTTCAATAGTTATAATTGCACCAGTTTTATCTTTTGAAAGTTGAATTACAGCTTCTTTAACTTGGTGAATAAGACGAATTTTACTTGATGAACCTAATTTAGAATATCGAGATTTTTTAAAAACAACTCTGTATAAAAGTCCGATATATGGAATTAGTACAATTGCTAGAATGATTATTAATATAAATAGGATTACACCTATTAATGCAATTATAATTGGATCCATATTTTAATTAAGCAACAAATCCAGATGCAACTGCGATTGCTATAACTGCAACTAAGAATATAATGGCAAGAACAAAAAACGTTTTAGCAATTAGTAATCAAGTACGAGATGATAATCCTCATAATTTTTTTTCATCTTCTGGATTTGCTTTAACTAAATCAACATTGTCATCAGCCATTTCATCTAATTTTTTAGAATCATTTTCGCTTCAAACTTTATCTGCTTCCGAAGATTTTTCCACTAATTCATTATTATGTTTTTTACTTGAAAGCAACACTGGATTATTTAATAATTCTCGCTGACGTTTTGCTTCATCTTGTGCTTCATGATCATCTTGATAGTTTGCTTCAATATCAGATAATATTATTTCGCTAGTTTTATCTTCAAAACCAATATGACGATTAGATTTTTCCAATTTTCGCTTAGCTTCAAGTCTTCTTTCAAGTTCTCTAATTTTAGCTTCAGCTGAATTCATTCTTGCAGTAACTTCATCATCATTTGGTTTGTTAAGAAGTTCACTTTCACGAAGTTCAATAATTTTTGTTTGATTGATTTCTTCAATTTCTCTTTCGGCAGCTAATCTTGCTTTTCTTTCAAGAGCTAGTTTTTCTTCATATTCTTTTGAACGATTTCTTTCTTCGATCAAAATGATTTCACTAGTATTATTAATATTTTGTAAAGCTAATTCTTGTGTTTTTGATCTTTCTGCTTCTAGTTCTTTTTCAAGAGAATGAACTGTTGAATGAACCTTTGATAAATCACTATCTTTTTCAGATAATTGTCTTTCCATTCGGTTATTTTCTTCAATCAATCTTGCAAGTTCCATTTCTAAAGTTTTTTCACTTGCTTTACTTTTTTCAAGTTTTTTCTCAACTTTAGAACGTTGTGCTTGTTCGTCTCTATATTCTTTTTCGTATGTTTTTATAGGTTCTTGAATTTGAACTGGAATATTTGATTTTTCAGCTTTTTGTCTTTCTTTTAGTTTTCTTTTTGCTTCTTCTTGAACTTCATCACTATCATCTGAATCGATTACGATTTTTTCTTCACCTTCAGGAGTATAAATTGTTTTGATTGTACGAACAAATTTCCCTTCTTTTTGGAATCATAAAGTAGCAGTAATGTTTAAATCTTTAAAAACATTAACGGCGTCTCTTTGATATTGATAAACACCAATAGGTTCTTCTTTTGCTTTTTTTAGTGATCATAGAAATTTTCCATCATCTTGAGCTGCATAAGTACAATATCATCTTTGTGATTTATTTTTGTCTGCCATAATTTCTCCTTGAATCTTAATTAAATAAATTATATTGAAATAAATATATTTATATGTTAACTCAATTCTTGCAGAATGTTAACAATTAGTAAAAAAACGGCAATATTATGCCGCTTGAGTTTTAACTAATTTCGAACTCTAAATTTTAATTAAATCACTAATTTCTAAAATTAAATTTATTCAATTTTTTGTGTACTGAATCTACCGAAAGTATTTTTAATATCATATGTTTTAATTCATGCTTTTGGATCAAAGTTTTGTAGATCGGGAATAAAAGCTTTTGATTCAAAATAAAACATTACAGTTGTCATTTTATATTTTTGTGAAGTTTCATTATTCTTTTCTAATTTTTCAACAGTGTAAGGGTGTCAATAATCAATTTTCTTTAAAAATAGTTTAATTGTTTCAGGTCTTTCTGTAAATATAGAAACGTTAATTTTCTTATATTTTGGATAAAGCAGGTCAATAGTTAATGTTGAAACTACTACAGATATTATGGTCCCAAAAAGCTGCATTACTAAAAAGTTTCTATATGGTGTATTAGCATCGTTTATTAAATCTCATCTTACAGCACTATAAATTCCAAAATAAACAGCTACTGAAATTAAACTAATGATTCTAACAATACCACCGATGTTTTTTTGATATTTAACAGATATATAGTAAGAAATCATATCAGTGCCTACTGTAGAAGAACCGGATTTTCAAAGTATGAATTGTGCTAAACCTAGTAAAAATCCACCGAAACCACCATAGACTAATATTGGTCATGTTTCATAGCCGCTGCTTGTAATTTTTGATATTGCTCAAACATTTGCAATATCAAATAAAGGATATAAATTTTTCTGTATTACACTAATGTTAAAAATAGAAGATCAAAATACTGAAAATAACAAATAAGATCAACTAAGTAAAATAAAACTTGGTTTTAATTTCTTTGTGTAATAAAGAATAATTGGTAAGTTAATTCCTAAAAATAAAAGCCCAAAATACGGACGTAATGCTGGAATAACAAACATTAATAAAGTTGGCGCCCCAGTAACTCCTGCTGGCACTGTTTGAGCTTGACTTAAAAAGAATATAACGGCAATATTTAAAATCATTGCGGCAAAAAATGTTCTAATAAAATTTCATTTTTTAAAAGCTATGATTGTATATCAAGGCAATTTTTCAATATCAGCATTACTATAGCCTGTCGCAAAGTAAATTGATTCTTTTTTTCTTGCAAATAATTTATCAACAAATTTCTTTGTTCTTTTAATTAATGTTGCCTTACGTGGCTTATATATTTTATAAATTGTTTTATTTTTTTCCGATTCACTTTTTTTCGACATAATAACAATTTTACAACAAATTGGCTCTATTGAATTTAATGTCTTTTATAAAAGAATCAATTAAAACAATAGCAAACAATTTTCTAGATTTAAAAAATATAGAATAAAATAAAATAACTTATGAAACATAAAATTTACATAGATTTTGAGGCAATTTCTGGACCGTTTAATTATTCATTACAAGGTTATAATCAAGACCCTGATTTGCCTTTTGCTTATACAATTGGTCGCAAAAATAATAAAAATTGAGAACATGAAACACATATAGTTGATTTTCCAAAAGTAGAATCAAAAGATGAAATTTTGGAAAATATTAAGTACAAAATTACTGAAAATTTAAACAATTGATTTCCAAATTTTAAAGAAGAAGATATAACTTTTGTTGGTTTTAGTACACATTTAGAAAAAGTTATATTAGGAAAAATATTTCCAAAAGCAAATATTGCAGAAGTTTTACCTAATACAAATATTTCTCTATCTAAATTAACAAAAAGTGGTTTTGAGCAAAATTATTTTCCTTATTTAAAAGAACAGATCTCAAATAATTTTTCTGAAAGAGATATTAAAAAATTACGATTAGATAAAGATGGTGCCATAGCTGCATTTGCAGGTGCTTTAATTTTTATTCATGAAAATCAAAAAGCTGGTAAAAAATGTTACAGTCGTTTTTATATTAAAACTGATATTCAAAGAGTTATTAAAGAACTTAAAATATATAGTATTGATGATGTAACAAGAATGTTCCATATTGAAGATAATTATAAAGATATTATGCAACGAGCAGAATTAATACTAGTGCAAAGAAATAAAGCAAGAGTATTTCAGAAAAAGATACGAACTTATGAAACATTATTAAAAGAGTTACAAAATTATAATTTTGATTCTAATTCTACTGTGAATAAGTTAATGAAATTTATTGAAAAAGATATCCAAGCAAAAAAAGCAATTTCAAATAAATTTTTTGATGAAAGCAAATATTAAGAAATTAAAAAAATTCGGTGTTAATTTCCGAATTTTTTTAATGCATTAATTAAGCAAGGATTTTGGTTACTGATCCAGCACCAACAGTTCTTCCACCTTCACGTAGTGAGAATTTAGTACCTTCTTCAACAGCGATAGGAGCAATAAGTTCAACAACTAAGTCAACGTTATCTCCTGGCATAACCATTTCTCTTCCACCTGTAAATTCAACTCCACCGGTAACGTCAGTTGTACGGAAGTAGAATTGAGGTTTATAGTTAGCAAAGAATGGTGTATGTCTTCCACCTTCGTCTTTTTTAAGAGCATAAACTGCTGCTTCAAATCTTGTATGAGGAACGATTGAACCTGGTTTAGCTAATACTTGACCACGTTCAACTTGGTCACGTTCAACTCCACGTAATAATAATCCAGCGTTATCTCCAGCAATAGCTTTTTTAAGAAGTTTACGGAACATTTCAATTCCAGTAACAACTGTTTTACGAGGTTTTTTAATGAATCCAACAATTTCAACTTCGTCGTTGATGTTTAATGTACCACGTTCAACTTTACCTGTAGCAACAGTTCCACGTCCTGTGATTGTGAAAACGTCTTCAACAGCCATTAAGAATGGTTTTTCAAAGTCTTTAACTGGTTCAAGAATTCATGTGTCAACTGCATCCATTAATTCCATAATTGCAGCTTCATATTTAGCATCTCCTTCAAGAGCTTTTAAAGCTGAACCTTTAATAATAGGAGTGTTGTCTCCATCGAATTCATATTGTGATAATAATGATCTAATTTCTAATTCAACTAGTTCGATCATTTCATCTTCACCTTCAAGCATGTCAACTTTGTTTAAGAAAACAACAAGTCTTGGAACACCAACTTGCTTAGATAAAAGAATGTGTTCTCTAGTTTGAGGCATAGGACCGTCTGTTGCTGAAACTACTAAAATTCCACCATCCATTTGAGCAGCACCTGTAATCATGTTTTTAACATAATCGGCGTGTCCTGGACAATCTACGTGTGCATAGTGACGGCTTTCTGTTTCATATTCGATGTGAGCTGTGTTAATTGTAATACCACGTGCTCTTTCTTCTGGAGCAGCATCGATAGATGCATAATCACGTTTTTCTGCCAATCCTTTTTTAGATAATACTGTAGCGATTGCTGCAGTTAAAGTAGTTTTACCATGGTCAACGTGTCCAATTGTACCAACGTTAACGTGGGTCTTACTACGGTCAAATTCTGCTTTTGCCATATTTTAAATCCTTTCAATTTTTAATATAATAATTTGTTTTAGCGCTAAAACCACCACTGTCTAGTCTTACATCTAGAACCTGTCCTTTTTAGTTAGGCTAAATCATAAATAGCTTTTCTATTTTACATTAAAGTGCTATTTTTAGAGAAAAATATTGGTGGTCTTATCGGTATTTATATGTAGTATTTTTAGGTGAATTTTAGCCACAAAATTAAAAAATTGGGTCTCCCCAATTTCAAATTTTTATCCGATTTTTCGTCTTGCAACTGTGTCGTAGAATACAACTCCAACAAGAATAGCAGCTTGAATAATGTTGATGATAGCAGCTTGTTCTTGTAAAATTGCGAACCCAATTTGAATGAAGTTAATGATAAATGAACCAATTACAGTTCCGATAATTGTACCTATACCACCAGAAACACTTGCTCCACCAACAAAGACAGAAGAAATAACGGTTAATTCAGCACCTGCCCCAGCAGATGATTCAGTTGCAGAGTTAACACTAGCATAAATTACTCCACCAAATGATGCTACAAGTGCAATTATCATAAATATTTTCATTAATGTTCAATTGACATTTACACCACTAAGTGCAGCCGCTTTTTTATTACCACCAATTGCATAAATCGCTCTACCAAATTTGGTATATTTACTTATAAAAATAAATAAAGCAACAAAACCGATAACATAAAGTATATATAGTTGTAGCCCATTTTCTGAAAACGCTAAAAGTATAGCAACTGCAGTAAATAGTCCTAAAATAACAATTTGTTTCATAATAAATGAAATAACTCATTCACCTTTAAGGCCTGTTTTTTTCTTGCTAACGTAACCAAATATATTTAAACTTACAAGTATGATAGCTAATGACATTAAGATTATAAATCCGACAATATGGAATTTACCAATTCGATAATCAAGTGTATATAGAGCAAAGTTTCTAAATGCTGAAGCATCAACATCCGCAGAAGGTGTAATTGTAGTTCCATTTGACAGGAATAAAAGTAATCCTTGGAATAATAACATTCCTCCCAAAGTAACAATAAAGGCAGGAATTTTCATGTATCCAACTAAAAAACCAGTTGAAATACCAATTACTAAACCAATTAATAGTGTAACTATAAGAGCAGCTATCACGCTGTTGGTTTGGTTAAAAGTTCTTAAGGCCAAATATCCAGAAAGTCCAAATAGCCTACCGACTGACAAGTCAATATTACCACTTACAATTACCCATAGCATAGGTAATGTTAAAATAATTAAATGTGCATTTTGTCTTAATAATAATGCAAACTGATTTGGATTCAGAATATTTGATTGAGTTTTAATACCTGTTCAAACACTAAAAAGTATGATTACTAATAATAAAATGTAATACATTGAATTCTTAGTAACATGTTGTCTAATTTTTTTAGTATAAGGACTTGTTTTTTTATAAAAGGTGGTATTTCTATAGGAGCTTCTTACTTGAGATGTTACTTTATTAATACCATCGCTTAAATTGTTAATAGTATTATTGAATCCAGTACTCAATGATTTAAATTTGTCCGAAATTTGAGACTGACCCCGGTTATTTTTATTTGTCATTCTATACCTTTCTCTGACTAATTTCAAATATTTTTTCTTGTGTAGCTTCGCTAGTAGGGATTTCTCCTTTTACATAGCCACTGTCCATTACAAAAATTCTATCAGTTAATCCAATTAACTCTTCTAATTCAGAAGAAATAACAATGACGGCTTTTCCTTCGCTGGCTAATTGAAAAATAATATTATAAATTTCGTATTTTGAACCAACATCAATTCCTTTTGTTGGTTCGTCAATTATTAATGTAGTAGGTTCAGTTGTTAGAGATTTAGCCAAAACAACTTTTTGTTGATTTCCACCCGACAAGGTTTCAACTAAATAATCCACGCTAGGAACTTTGATACCTAATTTTTCCCTCATTTTAACTGAATTTTTGTAAGCCATATGATTATCTAAAACACCAAATTTAGTAAATTTCGATAAAGATGAGGAAGCAATGTTGTAATCAATAGAAAACATTTGTATTAAACCAGCACCTTTTCTATCTTCCGAAGCATACATCACTCCGTTACTAATGGCTTTTGAAACTGAATTAAGAATGACTTTTTTTCCGTTAAGGAAAATTTGACCATCAGTCATCTTTCCGCTTTGTCTACCAAATACTGATAAAGCCAATTCAGAGCGACCAGATCCAACTAAACCTGCTAGACCGACTATTTCGCCTGCTTTAACATTAAAATATCCATTTTTAACAACAAATACATCTTTTAATTGAGGATGTTCAACAACAACATTTTCAGCCCTTAAAGTTTCTTTGCCAATTTTTCTATCAGGTTTTTTTGGGAACTTAGCAGATAAATCACGACCAACTATATCTTTTATCAATTTGGCTTCTGAAATTTTTTCCTTTTCATTATTATATGAAGAAACAAATTTTCCGTCTCTAATAACTACAATATCATCAGCAACATATTCGACTTCTTTTAATTTGTGGCTAACAAAAATTGATGTAATGTTGTTTTCATTTTTCAATTTTTTCATAATATCCAAAAGCAAATAACTATCTCTATCATTTAAAGAAGCTGTTGGCTCATCTAATATTATTAGTTTTGCTTCTTGTGAAAGCACTTTTGCAATTTCAATTAACTGTTGTTGGGCAACACTGAAAAATCCAGCATTTTTAGTTACATCAATGTCAGTCAATCCGACACAATCCAATCATTTTTTGGATTCTTTAATCATTCAATTTCAGTCTAATACTCCAACTTTATTTCTTTTAAAATGACCCATAAATATGTTTTCATAGACAGGCAGAAAAGGAGAAATTGACAATTCTTGATGAATGATGGCTATTCCATTTGATTCACTATCTTTTATTGAATTAAAGCGTACTTTTTTCCCTTCAAAGTATAAATCACCTTCACGTTCAGAAGCGGGTATAACACCGGTAATTGATTTAAGTAATGTGCTTTTACCGGCTCCGTTTTCACCAACAAGAGATAAAATTTTACCTCTACGTACTTCGAAAGTTACATCACTTAGCGCTGTAACTCCAGGATATTTTTTTGTGATATTTTTTAATTCGAGTATATTTTGAATTTTTTTTGTAGAAGAAATTGATTGAAATTGATCACTATTTGTTAAATTATTTTGATTCATATTAACACCATTTCATTTGTAAATTAATAGTGAATTAACATGCGTTAATTCACTATTAATATTTATTTTTATTTAATTTCTTTTAGTTAGAAAGACTTGATACGTTTTGAGGTGTAACAACTCTTGGAACTAACATGATAGTGTTAATAACTTTAGCTCCAACTTTATATTGACCTTGTTCAAGGGTAAATTCAATTGTTGGGTTAGCTAATCTAACCATTGAATAAATTTGGTCTGGTGTAGCTTTTGGGAAAGCAACTAATACAGTTGCTAGAGATGCAGCCACTTTAGTTAAATTTATGTCTGGTTTTGAAATTGTCATTCCAATTGAAGAATCAGTTGCACCTTTTTTCAATTGATCTATTGCTTCTATATTTCCGTCGTGAGCAGTAATGTAAATTCCGTTAGCTTTTTGATTAGCTCTACTATTTATTTCGGATGTAGCGGCAATAGCTAAAGCAATACCATCATTTGGTGCTAAAACACCTGCTAGTGAATTTTTTTGTTCGGTAGTTAGTGAGTTATATACGGCTGCAAAGTTTGTTGCTGCAGTAGTATTACTTCAGTTAGTATCCAATTGTTGAATAGTTGAATTTGCACCATCTCTATTGTAAATTTTTACTTGTGGGTCGATTTTCATTACTTCTTTAATGATATCCAATGCACCACCTAAAAATAGACCAGCATTATTATCTGTTTGAGCTCCCGCCGAAAGAATAATTCCTTTTTCACTTGTTAATCTTGTAGCACCTTTAACAGCCGCTAATAAAGTTTCTTTAGTTCAATCTGTTTTTCCTGTAGTGTCTAATCCAAAGAAGTGTGCCATCATGTACATACCTTGAATTTGTCCGATTAAGTAATTGTCAAATGCAACATATCAATTGTAATTAGCTGTACCAGTAATTAAACGGTCATAAGCAATAACTTGTGCACCTTTACTTACTGCAGAATCAACTGTAGAACCAACTGAATTACCATCAATTGAACCAATAATTAAAGCGGCTGCACCTTTATCTAAATCAGATAAAAGATTTGTATTTTGATTATTTTGAACACCAACATTTGTTGTATTTCCGCCATAACCATTAATTTTAGCAGCTTCAGTCATATAATTTGTAGCATTAATTCAACGAGGATTATTTGGATCACCAAATGACATAGCGAATGTTGCATCACTAGCTGTGTATGCTCCTTTTGGGTTAGCGATTGTCTCTACGTAATATCCTGTAGATGGGCCTTGTGTAACTTTAACAAGAACATTAAGTTTTGCACTATCTGCACCACTATATATAACATTTTTAATTTCAAATGAATAAGTTGATCCTGAAACTGTCGAAATATCAAAATCATCGGTAACAATTTTTCCAGATACTTTATCAACGCCACTTTTTAATGTAATTGTAGGTTTTCCTGTTGTACCTTTTAAGAAAGTATCTAGAGCATTATTTTGTTCGGTGGTACCACCAGTTGCTTCAAAGTTTTTAACAGTAAAGTTAGAAGCGTTTTGTACTTCCGCAAGATCTTTACTTGATTGTCCTGGAAACGGGTCAACAGTTCCACAAGATACTGCAGCAATAGTTGCAATTGTACCAATAGCAGGCACACCTAAACCAAACAATAATTTTTTGTTTAATTTCATTTTTTCTCCTTAATTAGATTCCCGAGTCTTCAGTTTATATAAATTCTTTCAACAATTGGGAAGTATATTTTTAATGTTTAAATTATACATATTTCCAAAAAATGATTATGATTTTGATTCCATATGGAACTTTTTTTCCACTTATTTGTAAAATTTGCAGCCTAATTTCCAACAATTAAGAATAACTTAAAATCCAATAATAAAACCAATAGCGGTTTAAAAATTTTACTTAAGGCAATAGAATAGAATTTAAAATAAAAAACAAAAATTTTGCAAAATTTTAGAATTAGTAAAATTAATTTCAAAAAAATTATGGGAATTTAAAATGAGTACCAATGACTTTGATCTCCTCTCTTTTCTCACTTATTTGTTTAACCATCGAATAAAATTTTTATTCTTATCGATATTGTTCTAACTTAGTTATGAAATTTTTATTCTAAACATTAAAATTTGTACAACTTTTTGACTATTAAAATTTTCTCTTATTTTCTAAAAATTGTTTTAAAAATTTTAAGAATTTAAGCATACCAAAGAAAAAATTGGGAAAAGAAGATAATTTACTTAGAAAGGGAATTAATTTTTAACAAAGTAAATATTTAGAAAGGACTTTTATGAAAAAAATTAACATGTTTATTTCATCATTAGTGATTGTTGCAAGCATTCCTATCGTTTCAACAATGTCACTAAATGTAATGGAAATAAAATCACAGAATAGTAAATCAATAACTAAAGAAACTATGCAAACACTTGATAGCTTGATTAATTCGATTGAAACAACAGAAAAAAATAAGGCAATCAGCAATATAATAACAGTTCGAAATAAAACATATGATGTTTCATTAGATTATAGTTTAAGTAATATAACTGAAACAAAAGAATATACTGCAAATATATACTTAAAATCTAAAGATAATTTGGAGAAAAATATAATTGAATTATCAAAACAAAATTTTTCAAAAATTGTTAATTTTTATGTATCAAGTCTCGCACCTTTAATTTTAATAACATTTGAAGATGAAAGTTATTTTGAGGCAAATAATAAGATTTTGTCTAATTTGAATTTTATTGATTTTTCTATTTCTGAAATTTCACCATCAACACAAAATATGGAATTATCAGAAGATTTAAATAATGAAATGCAAACAATCGAAAACAATAGAGAAATTTTAAATAAAGGTTTAACGAATTATGAAAAATATATTTTTGATAATGCCTATTCAGGAAATGTTAAAGTAGGTGTTTTAGAAGTTGATGGATTTGTAGATAAATGACATGAAGTTTTCTCATCAACAAAACATATGATACATACGATGAAATCGGATTTGAAATTTAATGAAACATCCGACCACGCTACTGCAGTTGCATCATTAATTAATGGAAAAAATTCTATTACTGACAAAACCGAAATATATAGTGCAACAACAAAAAATAAAATTGAATCTATTGAATGAATGATCAGAAATGGCATTAAACTTATTAATCATAGTTATGGTAGAACAATTGTAGAATATATAACTAAAAAAGAAAAAGGCATCACAATAATATTAAATAAGATATTTCACGATTATATTGGTTATAGCCATTTTAACTATTATTTGGATTATATATCTCAAAGATATGATGTTACAAACGTATTTTCTGCCGGAAACGATGCTGATGAAACATTTGAAGGAAGAAATTATGAAAAAATTGAAGGCTATGCGCTTAGTCCCAATGTTATTACAGTTGGAGCATTTTCCAAAAAAAGTAACATAGATAATCGTAAAGTGATTACTAAAACTCCTTATTCTGAATTTGGTATAGAAACTAGCAAACTGGGAGATAAGATATCTTCATTTACAGGATTACCAAAGCCAATAATTGTTGCAGAAGATGATGTAAATATTAATGCTATAAGGGAATGAACTGGAGTATATGACAAAATAGGAACTAGTTTTTCAGCTCCGAGGGTTACTGCTAGTTTATCAATTGTTGATCGTAAATTTAAAAATTTAAAAAGTCGTGTATATACCCATATGGCAATTTTAGCTGCTTCCGGATCGGATTTTGAAGGTCAGCCTTATGTAGGAGAAACCAAAACTCCATGATTAAATTACAATGGTTTTGATAAAAAAGTTGGTGCTGGTAAAATAAATAATTGAAAATTGCATGCAGCAGCAGCAAACACAACACAATATGAAATTCCACACACACAAAGTAAATTTGAAATTTATTCCAAAATGTTTCATGTAAATCACGGCAAAACAATTTCAATTGGTCTTGCATGATTATACAATGCTGGATATAACATGTTTACACCAAATCCATGGCAAAACGATTTGTATAACTATATTCCCTATGTAGGAACTGCAATTGCTGCTATAGAAAATGCAAATTCTACAAAAAGTAGAAGTGAAAGACAAATTGATTTTAAAAACGGATACGAAAATGTTAAGGGTATTATATATTCAGATTTTGACGTGTACTTGGAAAATTACAATGGGTGAAGTCAAAAATGAGTAACCGTAGGTTCATCGACTAAATATAATACTAATGTAGAAAGATTGGTTCACAAAGCAATGGATTACAATACAAATAGTTATAGAATTAGAGTTGTGAAATATAAAAGTGCTGATGTAAAATATGCTTATAAATCAATTGACAAATTGTCATTAAGTTATGTAGTTTGAGATGAGAAAAAATAAATTAAATCAAATTTTAATACAACACTAAATCAAAAAGTGTTGTATTTTTTATAATTTAAAAATCAGCAACTACAAAAATAGAACTTGTAAGGTGAATATAAAATCTCTAGTTGTGTTTATTTTATAACGAGATACATTTTAAACATTAATTTATTTTTTCCGGTGATATCAATTACTTTAACATTTTTACAAAACGAAATTATTAGTTTGGGGAAATGATTTTAAACTAAATTCAATATCTTTAGAAATTTATAAATAATAATGAGGTTGAATTTTAAATTAAAGCACCATAATTTAGACAATTGTTTGAAAAAGTTGTTATTAAATATGCATAATTTGTAAAAAATATATAATTTTTTGTGTAAAGGGGAATAAATTTTAATAAAAACATTTGTCGGTTGATAATTATCAATAAATTTACATTAATAAATATAGTATTGTCAATACATAATATATAAATGAAGTATTAAATATTAGATATTTACTATGTAATTTGAGAAGGAGAATCTATGAAAAAATTTAAATTTTTTATGTCTATTTCATCAATTTTAACATTATCAGTTTTTGCTTCATGTAGTCAAATGATTTCAGTAAAAGAACCAAATGATGACGATGGTAAAAAATTTGAGATTAATCATATTTTGAATGCAAAAATTGCTGCAAAAATAGAAAATGATTTCAAAAAAATAAAAAATATTAATCCTATTTCGAATGAAAATGAATTAAGAGTAAGAATTAATAATAGTTATATATTCCAAAACGAAAAAGGTCAAATAGAAATCAAAAGAAAATATTTTCCTAGTGGTGAAAAGGGTATATATGAATATTATTATGGTTTCATCGATACAATAAAAGAACGAAAATGGTTAGATTTTAGAAAAGAAGTAGATATTAATCGTTTATTTGAAAACGGACTAATTAATAAGGATCAATTAACCCGTCCAAGCATGGAGTTAATACTTCATGCTTTGTGACAA
The DNA here is from genome assembly GCF_002245785.1 of Mycoplasma testudineum. GTDB lineage: Bacteria > Bacillota_I > Bacilli_A > Mycoplasmatales > Metamycoplasmataceae > Mycoplasmopsis_B > Mycoplasmopsis_B testudinea. The sequence continues at coordinate 43,103 of NZ_NNCE01000001.1, read as the reverse complement.
AGAAAACTTTATAACTTTCATAAAATAATAACTAATTTTTCTGATTTTAAAAAATATTTAGCCTACACCGGTGAATTACTGTATGATGACATTTTAAGCGAAAAAGGAAATGAAAAAATTAAAAAATTCAAGTCAGAAAAATTAGATAATTTAATTGATTTTAACGGTATTAATGAAGAATTTTTTAAAGAAAATTTATTAATAGTTTCTGCATTAAGTGATAATGAAAGAATAATTAAAATTGATTATGACAAAATAGTTAATAAGATAAATTTAAAAACACTAAACATGTCAGAATCAGAAAATGGAATTATTGATTTTATAAAAACTGTTAACGACTTTCAAATTAGAGATATAAGATACTGAAAAATAATACATGTAGACTTATCACTAAAATTTGGATGGTCACTTCAAAACGAAACACTTACTGTAATTAATAAAAAGCAATATGGAATTGAAAAAGAAAATGTAAAACTAGATAGTTACCGTATTGAAATGCACGATGAGTTAGTAGAAATTTACGAAAAATAATAAAAATTAACGGTTTTTGCTATGACCGTTAATTTTTATTATTTCCTTCTATGGGGCCTTTTTAGTGTGATCTTAAACGACTTTATTTGTTTAAAACTAGTGTTTTTAAATTTGGGAATTTAGTTTTTAAAACTTTTTCTAATTCTAAACGAACACTAGGTCTTGTAATACCATCAACTTGACTTTTAGAATATGGATCATTTTGTATAAAATTAGTTACTAATGTAGTTGGAGTATTACCACCATTTTTGTCTGTTGCAGTACCTTGAGCATTAACTATTCCGTAATTTCTAAAATTTGCATCAAGCACCATTCACCCAGAAAACCCAGGTGTAACAGGATTGCCTGATAAAAAAGTTGTTGTTGCAGCACTTAAATTTGAAGTTCACATACCAGCTTTTTCATTATTAACTAATTTGCTTTGGTAAAAGTTAAAAGGTAAATTCTTATTGTTAAATAAGTCGGTATTAAATCTTCCACCTTCTGCATATTCAGCGTAATATTTATCAAAGTATTCTTGGTTGAATTTATCTAAAAACCTCACGCTATCATTAGAAACTCCTCCTATAACGTAGAAAGGTTTCATAGATGAAGTACCACTAGTTTCAGGATTACCTCAACTAAAAGCTAGGCCACTAGCATCACTAGTAAGTTTATTAGAAGGATACCCCGCAAAATATGAATTTACTCTTTCGTCGGTTCTTGGTAAAATAAAGCGTTCGTCATTATCTCCAATAATAGGGGCACTTCCATCTAAACTATGTGAAAAAAATTCTTTTTGAACACTTTCATCTGAATCAAGAATTGTAATTAATTCAGGTCACATTGATTCTAAATCAGCGCGTTTAAATGACATTTTCATTAAGAATAAGTCTGGTCCTATTAATTCATTAGTCACATGACCATAATCCGATTCTCGTTTTAAACCACCTCCATATATTGAACTATTAAATTCATCCTGACCAGATCGATTAATATGGCCGATCGTTACTTTTGGTGTGTAGATAATAGAATCTAGAAAGTTCTGTCTACTTTTGGTAAGTCATGTAGGATCATTTTCATTCATATTAAATTCGAATGTGGTTGGATCAAAATTTATGTTTTTAAGATTAATAAATTCAGGGTAACTAAGCCCTTTGATATACTCTTCATGAATGTTAGCAACAGGACGTCATGGAGATTGTTTTGCATTAATGTTTTGTTTATCATAGAAAATGGTTTGATTCCAATAATTACCCGAACTCTCTGCTGTTCCATCATTAATTTGTCAAAAAGGAATTTGTTTTACATTCTCATACTTTGATTGGTCGGATGATTTAAAACGTGATCACATAAAATTATCAAATCCTGAATTATTAAGTCAACTGACTTGTGCATTTAACCTTTCATTATTTTGTTGATCAAAATTTCCGGCATTTTCACTCTTAAATACAAAAAGATTTGGGAATGGATTTGATCCATCTAATTCGGGTCTATTACCATTTGGATTAGCACCAGAATAACGGGCGATATTAGCAACGTGTTTATTTGTAGCCACTATAAATGAATAAACATCTTGTTTTTCTTTAGGATCTTTATTATCTTCAATTATTCTGTCTACAAGTCAAGCTGTACCTCCTGACTGACTAATATTTTTTAAATCTCTAACATTCGGTCTAGTGTAGTATTGATCTGCTTGACTTTTCAAGCGACTACCATAGCGCGGTCACCTACTACTGAAGTCGTCTGCTAATCTTTTTATGTTTTCATATTTAGACTTAAAAGTCGTATTTTCATTGTCGTTACGATCGTCACTTGAATTAAAGTAACCAGCATATCTATATGAAATAACAAATGAGCGGTCACCAATAGCCGCTAAATAATCAACATCTCTTTTTAATCCAGCGTATTCTGGAGTTAAATCTTTTTCCAAGACATGTTCTATGTTTTTGCCATCAGTATAAACAACATAAATTTTTAGAACACCTGTAGTGTTATCTGCACCTTTTTCATCCGTGTAAAATCTAATATTTTTTGCGTTGCTTGGTAAATTTTGAAATAAGTACATTGATTTTTCATTGTCTTTAATCTTTGTTTCAGGAATTTGGTCGCTAATTATTGATTTTTGATTCAATCTAATTTCATCACTAAGTGTAATTAATTTTCACGCAAACATTTTTGGATTTTGACCCATTTCATTATGTGTAACTAAATACTTAAGTGATTGTTGATCAAACTTAATTCCTTCAGTTGAATCCATTGGCTTAATCAGTGGTTTTAATTTTTCCGGCAATTTCATCGGTTGCGGTGCTTTTGCCAAACTGTCAATATGAGTTTTTTCTAGATCTGAGTGTGAACGAGTGCTTTGAATTTTGTAATTGTATCAAAAATTATAATTCTGTTTATATTCATTGCCAACAGGATTAACATCACCTTTAGTAGATGAATAAATTTCATCGCGTTGCTCTTTAGCCATTTTAAAAGTGTTGCTGTTAGGATTATATTCTGGTGCATCAGCATTTTTATTAGAAATTAGAAAGTCAGAATTTTTAAAAGAACCATTAATTGAATCTTTTTGAGCACTTCACGTTGTTGTAAAATTGGTCTTGTCCGAATTTTCACTATATACAAATCGTTTATTATCGTCAGAGTTTGCTACTTGATTTAGGGCAACTAAATTACTATTATCGTAACCAGAATGTAGTTTCAAATTTGTTGAAGAAGCAACTGCAACATTTCTAGGTGTAGATGTCGCATCTGAAGAAGAAGGTGGTTGACTAGGCTCAGGTTCAGGTTTTGGTTCAGGTTTTGGTTCAGGTTTTGGTTCTGAAGGAGTAGGTGGCTGAGTAGGTTTAGGTGTGGGGGTTGGTTCTGGTTGAGGATCCGGTTTTGGTTCTGAAGGAGTAGGGGGCTGAGCAGGATTGGTGTCAACAACTGGATCGGTTTCGGGTTTTGGAGCTGGTGATGGATCAGGTTTAGGATTTGGTTCAGAAGGAGTATGAGGCTCAGTAGGTTTAGGTGTGGGGTTTGGTTCTGGTTGAGGATCGGGTTTTGGTTCTGAAGAAGTTGGTGGTTGAGTAGGTTTTGGTTCTGGTTGAGGATTGGGAGTCGGACCTGGTTTAGGTATAATTGGATTAGAACTTTCAGAAATATAAGAAAGAGTTAAGGAATAATTATTACCGTCATTTTTGAATAATTGTGATTTGTAATTTACCTTGACATTGAAGCTAAGTTTTTTGTCAGTATTATTAATTTCTAAAACTTTTACTTTGGCACTTCACTCGTTATCAAAACTTACATTATTTTCAATATTTATAACTTCATCTTTTTTAACTGTTAAAGATTTATTGTTGTAAGTATTTGTTAAATACTTGTTTACTTGATCTTTTGTCTTTGTAAAAATATTTGTCAAATCTTGACTTGGATTATTACCATTTTCAGGAGAACAAGCAATAGCAATAGATGCACTTGTAAAAGCAAGAGTAGATAAGGAAGCTAATATAAATAAGCGATTTTTTTTCATGGAAAGTCCTTTTTAAAATGTTTTATTATTCAGACACATTGTTCCGCGCAAATTATAAAGCAAATGAAAAATTATATTAAAAAACCTAAAATGTAAAGAATCCACAAAATAGGACTAAAAAATTATAAATATTTCACCGTCAATTTTTGTTAGCTCCCCCTATTTGTAATTAATTGCCCTGTTAATATATAAAAATTAAAAAAAGAGATTTTTCATCTCTCTTTTAGTAATATTGTTGCCAGTATTGCACTTGAAATTTCAACAAGGGACCGTTTTAGTGACAAATTAAACAGGTTTATTTGTTTAAAACTAATGTTTTTAAATTTGGAAATTTGGCTTTTAAAACATTTTCTAATTCTAAACGAACACTAGGTCTTGTAATGCCATCAACCTGACTTTTAGAATATGGATCTTCTTGTATAAAATTAGCTACTAATGTAACTCGGGTAATTCCTTTTGCATCTTCGCTTGATGCAGTACCTTGAGCAAAAACTATCCCATAATTTCTAAAATTTGCATCAAGCACCATTGACCCAGAAAACCCACGTGTAACAGGGTTACCTGATAAGAAAGTTGTTGTAACAGCATTTGAATTTGAAGTTCACATACCTGCTTTTTCATTGTTAACTAATTTACTATGGTTAAAGTTAGAAGGTAAATCTTTTTCGTTATATAAGTCGCCGTTAAATCTTCCACCTTCAGAATATTCAGAGTAATACTTCTTAAAGTATTCTTTGTTAAATTTATCTAAATAATTTAAATCATCACTATTACTTCCTCCGACAACGTAGTAAGGTTTCATGGACGAAGTTCCGCTTGTTTCAGGATTACCTCAACTAAAAGCAAGGCCATCAGGTTCAACTGTTTTATTAGAAGGGTAGCCAGCAAAATATGAATTTACTCTTTCGTCGGTTCTTGGTAAAATAAAGCGTTCATCGTTATCTCCAATAACTGGGGCACTTCCATCTAAACTATGTGAAAAAAACTCTTTTTGAACGCTTGCATCTGAATCAAGAATTTTAATTAATTCAGGTCACATTGATTCCAAATCAGTTCGTTTAAATGACATTTTCATTAAAAATAAGTCTAGTCCAAATAATTCGTTAGTAACATGACCAAAATCTTTTTCACGTTTTAAACCAGCACTATACATTGGACTATTAAATTCATCTGGTTTACCAGCTCTATTAATATGGCCGATTGTTACTTTTGGCGTGTAGATAATAGAATCTAGAAAATTTTTCTTACTTTTGGTAAGTCATGTAGGATCATTTTCATTCATATTAAATTCGAATTTAGTTGTATCTAAATTTTTGTGTTTAAGGTTAAGAAAGTCTGAGTAACTAAGTCCTTTAATATAGTCTTAGTGAATGTTAGTAACAGGACGTCATGGAGATGGTTTTGCATTGAGGCTTAATGTATCGTAGTAAATCATTTGATTCCAATAGTCACCCGATTCCCTTGCTCTTCCTCCTTCAATTTCCCAAAAAGGAATTTGCTTTACATTCTCATATTTTAATTGGTCAGATTCAATAAAACGAGATCACATAAAAGTATCAAATCCTGAATTATTAGTTCAACTAACTTGTGCGTTTAAACGTTGTCTATTTTGTTCATCATACCTTCCAGCATTTTCACCTTTAAATACGGAAAGACTTGGAAACGGATTTGATCCATCTGAATTAAGTCTTCCACCACTTATATTAGCACCAGAATAACGTGAAATATCAGCTACGTGTTTATTTGTAGCTACTATGAATGAATAAACATCTTGCTTAGTTTTAGGATCTTGACCATCTTCAATTATTCTATCTACTAGTCAAGCCGTACCACCTGAATTAGTAACATTTTTTAAATTTTTAGATTTAGGGTACTTGTAGTAACTATCTATTCTACTTTTCAGAGCTGAGGGGTTACGATTGAAATCACTTGCGTATTGTTTTACTGTGTCATATGTAGGCTTAAAAGTCGTATTCTTGTCGTCGGTATAATCATCATTTGAATCAAAGTAACCAGCGTATCTATATGAAATAACAAATGAGCGGTCACCAATAGCTGCTAAATAATCAACATCTCTTTTTAATCCAGCATAATCTGGAGTTAAATCTTTTTCTAAGACATGTTCTTTGTTGTTTGCATCAGTATAAACAACATAAATTTTTAGAACACCTGTAGTGTTATTTGCACCTTTTTCGTCTGTGTAAAACTTAATATTTTTTGTACCGTTTGGTAAATTTTGAAATAAACGCATTGTTTTTTCATTGTCTTTAATCTTTGTTTCAGGAATTTGATCACTAATTATAGATTTTTGATTCATTCTGATCTCATCACTAAGTGTAATTAATTTTCATGCAAACATTTTTGGATTTTGACCCATTTCATTATGAGTGACTAAATACTTAAGTGATTCTTGATTAAACTTAATTCCTTCAGTTGAATCCATTTGCTTAATCATTGAATTAAATTTATCTGGTAATTTAATCGGTTGCGGTGCTTTTGCCAAACTGTCAATATGAGTTCTTTCTAGATTTGAGTGTGAACGAGTGCTTTGAATTTTGTAATTGTATCAAAAATTATAGTTCTGTACATATACATTGCCAACGGGATTAACATCACCATTAGTAGAAAGATAAATTTCATCTCGTTGTTCTTTAGCAGTTTTAAAAGTATTGTTGTTAGGGTTATATTCTGGCGAATCAGCTTTTCGGTTAGAAATTAGAAAATCAGAATCTTTCAAAGAACCATTAATTGAATCTTTTTGAGCACTTCACGTTGTTGTAAAATTGGTCGTGTCCGCACTTTCAGTATATGAAAAACGTTTATTATCTTCAGCGTTCGCTACTTCATTTATGGTTGTTAAATTACTATTATCGTAACCCGAATGAATTTTCAAATTTGTTGAAGAAGTAACTACAACATTTCTAGATGTAGATGCCGAATCAGAAGGAGGTTGAGTAGGTTTAGGATTAGGTTTTGGTGTAGGAGCGGGTTGTTCAGGTGTTGGAGCGGGTTGTTCAGGTGTTGGAGCTGGTTGTTCAGGTGTTGGAGCTGGTTGTTCTGGTGTAGGATTTGGCTCGGGCGAAGTAGGAGGCTGAGTAGGTTCAGGTGTGGGTTTTGGTTGAGGAGAAGTAGGTGGCTGAGTAGGTTTTGGAGTTGGTGTTGGATTGGGTGTAACTTTGTTTTCGATCATTGTTTTAAATGAACCTTGTAATAAAGTATTATCCTGCGCATCAAGCAATTTGAAATAATATGAAGTATTTGAATCTAGGTTATCAATTGTTGTTTCAATAGAGGCATTAATTTTCTTAATTTCCTGAAATTGATCATGACTTTTTTTAGAAAGTGAAACCAAATAAATTTGGCTACTTTGTAGACCGTTAAAATTTATTTGTGCCTGATTATTTGAGATTTTCGAAACATTATATGTAATCGGTGCGACACTTACATTATTACCAGGATCTGCTGAACAGGCAATAGCAATTGAAGCACTTGTAAAAGCAAGAGTAGATAAGGTAGCAAATGTAAATAAGCGATTTTTTTTCATAGAAAGTCCTTTTTTAAAGAGTTTTATTATTCTGTGACTCTTTTTCGCCCACATTATAAAACAAATGAAAAATTATATTGAAAAAACTAAAAGTGTGGAAAACACGTAATGAAATGGATTCAGTTGATTAAGTAATTAAAAAAAGAGCCGCGGCTCTTTTAAAAAATTAATTTTTTACGTTTCTTGCTTTGATAATATTGTCTGAAATATTTTTAGGAGCTTTTTCGTAATGATCAAAACTCATTTGATATGTACCACGTCCACTTGACATTGAACGTAATTCAGTTGCATAACCAAACATTTCACTTAAAGGTACGTGTGCTCTAATAATACTTGCTCCATCTGAACGAGTTTCATTATTAACAATTTGACCTCTACGTCGACTTAAATCACCCATAACATCACCAAAGTTATCTTCAGGAACAACTACAGATACGTCCATAATAGGTTCAAGTAAAACAGTATTTACTTTATCTCTAGCAGCACTAAGTGCCATTGATGCAGCAATTTTATAAGCCATTTCACTACTATCAACATCATGGTATGATCCATCAAATAATGTTGCTTTAAGATCTATCATAGGATAACCGGCTAAAATACCAGCTGCCATTTTTTCTTCAAGACCTTTTTGGATTGTTTTGATATATTCTTTAGGAATTTTACCACCAACAATTTTGTCAACAAATTCAAAACCTTTATCAGGGTTAGGTTCAAAAGTAATTCATACGTGTCCGTATTGTCCTTTTCCACCTGATTGTTTAATGTATTTACCTTCAATATCAGCCGTTTTAGTAATTGTTTCACGATATGAAACTTGCGGTGCACCAACTTTAGCTTGAACACCAAATTCTCTTTTTAGTCTGTCGACAATAATATCTAAGTGTAACTCACCCATACCAGCAATAATTGTTTGCCCGGTTTCTTCATCTGTGTAAGTCCTAAAAGTAGGATCTTCTGCTGCTAATTTTTGTAATCCTAATGATAATTTTTCAGTAGCAGCTTTACTTTCAGGTTCAAGAGCTTGTGAAATAACTGGTTCTGGGAAAACCATTTTTTCTAAAACAACTTTAGGAGCTTTTTCAGATACTAAAGTATCTCCAGTTGTAGTTGATTTTAATCCTACTAAAGCAGCAATGTCACCAGCATATACTTGGCTGATTTCTTCACGACTGTTAGCGTGCATTTGTAAAATCCGACCAACACGTTCTTTTTTATCTTTAGTAGTATTGTAAACATATGTTCCTTTTTCAAGGATACCACCATATGAACGTACGAATGTTAATGAACCAACAAATGGATCGTTCATAATTTTAAAAGCTAGAGCCGCAAAAGGTACTTCATCACTTGCTTCAACTGTAACTTCTTCTTCACCTAAATGCCCTTTAATAGCAGGAACATCTAAAGGCGAAGGTAAATAATCAACAACTGCATCTAATAAAGCTTTAACACCTTTGTTTTTAAAAGCTGTACCACAAACTGCTGGGAAAAATTCACTAGTTAAAGTAGCTTTTCTAATTGCAGCTTTTAATTTAGGAACTGGAATTTCTTTTTCTTCTAAAGCAAGTTCAAAGATTTCATCATCATATGTTGAAACTGCATCGATTAAACGAATTCTTCATCTTTTTGCTCTGTCTTTTAATTCAGCCGGAATTTCGATTTCTTTAGCCACTTCTTCAGGTGAACCATCAAAAATGTATGCTTTCATTTCCACTAAATCAATGTGACCTTGATATTCATTTTCTTTACCAATATTTAAATGAATAGGAACTGCATTTCCTCTTAAAATTTTGTGAACAGATTGAACAGCTTTAGCAAAACTTGCTCCAGCTTTATCCATTTTATTTACAAAAACTAAACGAGGAACTTTGTAATTTGTTGCTTGTCTTCAAACTGTTTCGGTTTGAGGTTCAACTCCTGATTGTGCATCTAAAACTGCTACTGCTCCATCAAGTACTCTAAGTGAACGTTCAACTTCAACTGTAAAATCAACGTGACCTGGAGTATCAATTATATTAACTCTTTTATCTTTTCAAAAAGCTGTTGTAGCAGCAGCTGTTATAGTGATACCACGTTCTTTTTCTTGTTCCATAAAGTCCATTTGAGATCCACCATCGTGGGTTTCTCCAATTTTATGGATTTTACCTGTATGTAAAAGAATTCTTTCTGTAGTTGTTGTTTTACCAGCATCAATGTGTGCCATGATACCGATATTACGATAATCTGCTAATTTAAAATCTCTTGCCATAATCAACTATCATCTGAAATGTGCAAAAGCTCTATTTGCTTCAGCCATTTTATGTGTATCCTCTTGTTTTTTAACTGCCCCACCAATTTTGTTTGAAGCATCAATGATTTCGTTAGCTAATCTTAAGTCCATAGTTTTTTCATTTCTTAATCTAGCATAAAGAACGATTCATCTTAATGATAAAGTTGCTTTTCTTCTTTTTGAAACTTCCATAGGAACTTGGTAGTTTGTTCCACCAATTCTTCTAGTTCTAATTTCAATTTGAGGTGTAACATTTTTAATAGCTTCGTTAAACACTTCCATTGGATCTTTTTGAGTTTTTTCTCTAATAATGTCAAAAGCTGAATAAAGTATTTTCTGAGCAATTGATTTTTTACCGTCAAGCATAATACTATTAACTAGTTTTGTAATGATAACTTGATCAAAAACTGGATCTGGTAATACTTGTCGTTGCGGCGCTTTATGTTTTCTTGCCATATTATTTTCCTTTCTCTAATTTAATAATAATTATTCTGATTTAGGTGATTTAGCACCGTAACGTGAACGAGCTTGTTTTCTGTTATTTACACCAGCTGTATCTTGAGTTCCACGTACAATTGTATATCTAACCCCAGGTAAGTCTTTAACACGACCTCCTCTGATTAAAACAACACTGTGTTCTTGTAAGTTATGTCCTTCTCCAGGGATGTAAGCAGTTACTTCCATTCCGTTTGACAATCTTACCCTTGCGTATTTACGCAAAGCAGAGTTAGGTTTTTTAGGTGTCATTGTTGCAACCCTTGTACAAACTCCTCTTTTAAAAGGTGAAGAAAGTTTAGTATATTTCTTGTGAATAGAATTAAAGTTTTGACTTAATGCAGGTGCATTAGGTTTTTTAACTTTAGGCTTACGTGCCTGGCGAATTAATTGGTTAATTGTTGCCATGTTTTCCTTTCAATTTATTAATTTTGGCAGTCTTCAAAATTAGAAAACTTGTTTCATTATACAACAACTCCGTTTAGTGTGTCAAAAAATAATTCTAATAAATTATTAGCTAATTTATACCTGATTTTGCCTAGATGATTAGGTGGAAGTTTAAATATATTTTTCAACTAGTAAATCATAATTATCTAAATTTGTTTCACTAATTTCAATATCTTCAATTTTTTCACCAATTCCTAATTGCTGCTTATTTAATACAATTAATCATTCATTCTGTCTAGATCAACGGTAAATTACTGAAGATAAATCCTGGACAGGTAAAGGTTCTTCAATTTTATCTTCTTGCAATTTATTTACGGTTGCAAAATAATTATTGTTCGAATCTGGAAAATTTTTTATAGTTAGTGTTTCTAAGTTTAATTTTTGTGAATGTTCATCATAATTTATATTTATCACTTCTTCATAAAATGCTAATCCAGATATTAGTAATAAATTATCTTTAAAGAAGTTTTCGCTTATGCCGTTAAATTCAATTAGGTTATCCAAACTGTCTGCTTGTAATTTTTTTAAACTTAAAATATTTGAATCATCAGTTAATTTACTTAAAGGCAAGTCTTTAGAATATGCCAAATATTGCTTAAAATCGGAAAATGAATCAATTATTTTGTAAAAATTCGGAAATCTATCGTATTGTGATTTTCCACTTATACTTTGTTTGAATTTTATATTTAATTCCTGTTTATTTAACAATTGACTTTCAAATAGTTTATTAATTTCCTTTGAAGTTAGTGATTCAATTATTTCTCTATTTTTTATAGTGTCAATAAAACCAGTAATATAATTTTTTATATCAGATTCCTTAAGCGGATAATCTTTGAATTTTAATTTTGCAAGTTCATTTTGTAAATTTAAATTAAATGAATAATTAACTTTTACTGCTAAATTCAATATTTCTGATTCGATATTTATGGTTTTGATTTTTTCTATATTACGCTCAATTTTGTTTGCAATAGATAAATTTAATTCGTAATTTATTTTTTCTTTTTCAACAATATTTGATGTATCGGGGGGATTACATGCTGCTAATGGGATTGATAAAAATGTAAAAAATGACAAAATTAATTTAGTGTACTTTTTCATTTAATTATCCTTGTCTCAAATAACATAGCTTAAAGACATTTTATCAATAGCTTTGGTTACGTATTTTGATTCTGCGGTTCTATATTTCACAATTCTAATTCTAAAACTATTTGTATAACCTCCATATCTATTTTCATACACCAATCTTTCAACATTTGTAGATGAACTTCGTGCTGATACTGCTGTTTCCCATCTTTGTCCTCATGCATTTCAATTTTCTAAGTAAACATCGAAATCAGAATATATTGTTCCTTTAATAATTGTGTAACCTTCTTGAAAGTTAGCTTGTCCTTCTTTAGTTTTATGAGTTGGCCCGCCATTTGAACCAAAAATAATTGCTGGACCTTCACGAGGGATAAAATCATATAAAAAATTATTTCTCGGAAGTTCAACTTCCATTTTATATCCTGCATTGTATAATCACGCAACACCAATTGATATGATTTTGCCGTAATCTATTATAAACATATCAGTGGTAACTTCAAATTTTTTAGTTTGATGAGGAACTTCATACTGTTTTACGTTTTGTGCCGCAATTTTAATTGAGTCATAATCTAATTTACCTGCTCCTACTTTTTTATCAAAACCATTGTAGCGAATGACATCATTTTTTCTTTCGCCATTAGTGTATGGTTTGTTTTTAAAATTATTGCCAGAAGCAGCCAATATTGCCATATGAGTATCTACTCTACTATTAAGATTTTTGAATTTTTGATCAACTAGGGCTAATCCTAATGTAACTCTTGGAGCCGAAAAACTTGTGCCAACAGCATCATAAAATCCACTTTCTGTTTTTTTGGACTTTATTATAACATTATCTTCGGCAACAATAATCGGCTTAGGTAAATCAGTAAATGAATAATATTTATTACTCAGTCCGCTTTCTTCGACTCCAGATTCAGAATAATCTGTTTTTGAAATTAGTTCTGTATTATTTTTATTTAATGATTTAGAGTATGCTCCAACCGCTATAACATTCGGACTAAGTGCTCAACCTTCAATTTTTTCGTAATTTCTTCCTTCAAATGTTTCTTCGGCATCATTTCCTGCAGCAAAAATATTTGTAATATTGTATCTCTGTGAAATATAATCTAAGTAGTAATTGAACTGGTCGTATCCAACATAACCCATAAACCTTTTGTCAATTGTTACTTCCTTGCCATTTACTATTCCTTTAATATGTTCAACAATAGTTCTTTTATAACTATGATTTATTATTTTTACACCATTTTGAATCATTCATTCAAAAGTTTTTATTAGATCTGTGTAATTTGTAACAACACCACTGTAAATTTCTGTATCGTTGGTAATAGAATTTTTTCCGGTAATTAATGATGCCACTGCTGTAGCATGATCAGATGTTTTATTAAATGTAATATCCTTATCCATAGTATGAATAGTGTTTCTTCAAATATTAAATGCATCATTATTCTTATCTACATATCCACCAGCTTCTAATACTCCCACTTTTACTTTACCTAAATGTGAATTATTTGATCTAGTTTTATGATAATTGTAAAGTTCGTTTCTAAATAGATTATTATTAATCCTTATTGGTGTTATGTCTTCAATCTTGTCATAAAATAACTCGCGATTTACAATATTATTTGAAACTTCGGAAATTGAAAAATCTACAAATGGTAAAGACATTAAAATATTGTCATTATTTTCATAAAATTTTTCATCATCAAATGTAATTAAAATTAATGGTAAAACAGATGAAATATGAATCTGATTAATTTGTGAAAAATTTTGTTCAGATAGTGTTTTTATAATTTCATCTATATTGTCTGTAGATTTTAAATAAATACTTGTCGTATATTCTTTTGTTTCGACTATATCATGGAAAGATTTATCTAATTGGACCATATAAGATTTATTCTTAATGGTTATTATTTTGCTCTTATTTTTTATTTCGGTGTCAGAGTTTTTATAAATTGGTTCAACACTACCTTCTAAATTTACTTTATTATTATTTAATGAATTGGGTAATTTATAAGAGAGATTTTGCAAATTATTAGAAGCAATACCAGCAATAAGTGTAACTGTAAGTGCTGATGCTGCTAAAAGGCTTATTAATTTATTTTTTTTCATATTTTTCCTTTACTTAATTTAGTTAACTACTTATCACTCCTTTCCTAAGTAAATTATCTCATTTTCACAATTAATGCTTATGATTTAGTGTCTCTATGCACTTAAATTAGAGCCAAAACTCCATCTAAAAACAAAAAATAACAGACATATAAAGCCTGTTATCAATTCATTAATGTAAATCTAAAGCGTCTTTAGCAATTACATATTCTTCATTTGTTGGAACAACATAAACTGCAATTGCACTATTATTTGTAGAAATTTTTAAATAATCGCTTGGACGTTTTTCATTTTCTAGTAAATCAATTTCAATATTAACTAGTCTTAATTTTTCAACCACTTTTTTTCTAATTACTGAAGAGTTTTCGCCTACTCCTGCTGTAAAAACAATGGCATCAATATTTTTACAATGACCTAATTTATTTAAATAAATCACAATATAATCTGCAATTTTTTGACTATATAGTTCTAAAGCAAATTCAGCATCAACATCGCCTTCTTCGGCTTTTGAAATTACATCACGCATGTCACTAGAAACACCTGAAACACCTTTTAATCCACTATCTTTATTTAGTGCTTGTGTAAATTCAGTAATTGACATTTTAGTTTTATTCATCACAAATTCAGCAATAGAAGGATCAATATCACCAGAACGAGTTCCCATCATAACACCTGCTAATGGTGTTAATCCCATACTTGTGTCTAATGATTTAGAATGTTTTACAGCTGTAATTGAAGCACCATTACCAATGTGAGCAGAAACTATATTAACTTCTTGTTTTGATAAAATTTGCTCCATTTTTTTAGTTATATATAAGTGGCTTGTTCCGTGTGCTCCGTATTTTCTAATCCCTAATTCTTTAGTTCATTTTAAAGGAACTGGATAAACATAACTTAGTTTTGGCATGCTTGAGTGAAATGCTGTATCAAAAGAAACACTTAATTTAGCATGTGGCATTTCTTTTTTAAAAGCTTTAATTGAAGCAATAGCAGCAGGATTATGTAAAGGAGCTAGATCAATATTATCAGTTAAAGCTTGTAATACTGAATCAGTTAAAATTTCTGATTTAGTAAATGTAGGTCCTGCATTTACAGCTCTAAAACCGATGTGAGTAATTTCTTTAGAATCTTTATAAAGATTAATTTCTTTTCACAAGCTTAAAAATGCTTTAACCGTTTGAGCATGGTTATCTAATTTTAATTCTTTAGTGAATTTTTTACCATTAAATTTAAAACTAATATTAGAAACATTTAAGCCAATTCTTTCAGCAATTCCTTCAGCTATTACTTCCATTGACTGGCTATCTAAAAGCGCAACTTTCATTGAACTTGAGCCAGCATTTATTACTAAAACTTTTGACATTATTTACCTTCTTTTAGTGAATGTGCTTGAATTGCAGTAATGAAAACAGTATTAACAACGTCTACAGTTTTAGCACCGCGGCTTAAATCATTAACTGGCAGTGCAACTCCAGTAATAATTGGTCCGAACGCATCATATACACCTAAACGTTGAGCAATTTTGTATCCAATGTTTCCTGCACCTAAGTCCGGAAAAATAAATAAATTTGTTGCATCATTAAATTCTGGATTTTTATATTTTTTCGATAATATTTCAGGGCTAAAAGCTGCATCAAATTGAATTTCACCCAAAGCAGGACGATGTGGATTTTCTTGATTATATCTTTCTTTTGCTTCAAGCATTTTTGTACTTTGAGGACTAGTAGCTGAACCTTGAGTTGAAAAAGATAGAAAAGCAGGTTTAACATTCATTTTAAAGCTTTCCATAAATTTAGCTGAATTATTTGCAATATCAACTAATTGCAATGCATCTGGTTCAATATTTATACTAATATCTGAAAAAACCATCATTTTTTCTTCTTTAGCCATAATCATTAATGAACTAATAGTTTTAACACCTTTTTGAGGTCCGATAACTTTAAAAGCAGCTCTTAAAATATCAGCTGTGCTGTAAGCAAGACCGCCAACTACGCCGTCAAATTGCCCGCTTTTTAATAACATCATCGCATAAAAAGGTCTTGTTTTTAAAGCCTTT
This sequence comes from Mycoplasma testudineum, assembly GCF_002245785.1. Classification (GTDB taxonomy): domain Bacteria; phylum Bacillota_I; class Bacilli_A; order Mycoplasmatales; family Metamycoplasmataceae; genus Mycoplasmopsis_B; species Mycoplasmopsis_B testudinea. Next base: position 27,073 of record NZ_NNCE01000001.1, on the reverse strand, counting down.
TTAATTGAATCCATGCTGTCTTTTCCTTTTCTTTGTTCAAAAAGCAACTCACAAAAATTTTTGTATTGAGCTTCATTTTTATTAATATTAATAAATTCTAATGAGCCAATGTTTAAGTCTTGTTCAACAAGTAAAGTAATTTCAACATTTGGATATTGTTCTAATATCTTTGCTGCTTCGATAGCACGTTGGTCATCACCATCTACTATCAAGATTTTAATAGGTTCTTTAATTGTCTCCATTCTTTTTAAGATGTATGGAGCCGCATTAATTGCCATATTTCCTTCTTTCTATAATAATAAATTTAATACTTTAATTATACACGTAGTAGTTAATAATTATTGTTTGTAACAATTAAATCTAATGTAAATCTTTGGTAATAATTTATCTAATCTAAGCATAAAATAGCTAAATTGTAATTAAAAAGCACCCGAAATTATAATCGGGTGCTTTTTAAAATATATTAGCTGTAAATTATTATCAGGTTCTTCAATATCGAGTATGAGGTTCTCAAATTTGTATATAAGGAACTATAAAGTTTACAACATTATAACTATCAACTCTATTGCCATTTTCATCAATAGCATCAAAAACTATAGTAACTCCAATTTGGTTATCTGAACCAACTGAAAAATAACGCATTACCGCAACTTTATTACTTGTTAAAAAGTTATATAATTCTTGATTAATTGAAAACTTTTGATTAACGTCTCTATTGTTTATTTTATTTTTGTCAATAACCGGTTGGAAAGAATCTTTTATATGTGGATAAACTAAGCGTTGAAACCAAATTACTTCAGCAACTCTTTGTCAATTGTAATTTGAAAGTCATTGTCTAGTTCTAGCTGCTAAATGTAGTTTTACAGTCATTTCTTCAATGTAAAATGCTTCTGAAAGATTAACTTTGTAAGGTTGCATTTTCATGATGAAAAAATACTTAATATTGTTTTGGTCAATCAATTCTAAATTGAAACTATGTTTTGAATTGGCAAGCGGGTTTAAAACAACTGATTTGAAACTTGTTTTTCTAATAAATTCAACAACTTGTAAATTTGAATTTTTTAATTCATCTAAAACTGGCTGTAATTTTTCTTTAGCATCATTTGCAGATGCAGCAAAATACTTTCTAATTAAAGTAAGAGGATAAGTACTGTTCATTTCAATTGTTGTACCATTGTAATTTAGTAATTCATCTTGTTTTTTTAATTCAAAAACCAAAGTAAACTTTCTAGATTTATGAGCTACTTTGATTGTTGCAGTTAATGGATTTTGACCAATTATTGCTTTTGTATTGAAATTAAAAATTACACTTTCAATAGCAACATAATTGTTGATTTCTGAAAATTCGCTCAATTTAACAAAATTTCTTATTTTCAAAATCGCTTCACTAAATGGAAGAACTCTTAATTCATCATACAATTGTTTTAGTGATTGTGAAGCACTAATTTCTAATGATTTTGTATTTTGCAATTTAGTAATTAATGCATTAACTTTTTCTAATTCAAGTTTTTCTTGCTTTGCTTTTTGCTCGATTTCTTTTTGAAGTGCTTTTTGGAATTCTTCTTGAGCAACTTTATTTAAAAATGCTTGGTATTCAACTTTTGATAAAAAACCAACAATTTGTACATTGATGTGTCTAATTTTGTTATTTATTAATGCACTTAATTGTAATTCTAGATACCCACTTGAACTATCATTATTAGCTTTATTCAATACTATATTTGATTGAAATGCAAAATTTAGTTCTTTTTTAATAAGTTCATTAAAAACAGTTAAAGATGATTTATCTAGATTGGCTTTTAAATAGTCTTCTTGAGCTTTAACTGAATTTCCCTTTAAGAATGATTCATAAAAATCTTCTGCAGTTTTATTAACACTAATAATTAATGAATTGTTTTTGCTTTTTACTAATTTTTCAAGTGCTTCAAATTGTTCTACAGATTTAGAATCAATTACGACAAAATTAACTAAATTAAAACTTATAATGACTGTTTCGTTTTTAGATTGTAATTTCAGTTTTATGTTTACTTTATTTTGTAAATTGCTAACTTCAGTTGTAAAGTCAACTAAATAGTCTTTACCTAAAAATTCAAAATTTTGGAAATTTGATTCAAGTTTAGAAATTAAATTATCTTTAGTTAAACCAGAAGAAAAAGCATTTAAATCAAGTGATGCATTTAAATTTTTATATTCTGACATATATGATTTTTTAATAGTTTCTAATTCTATTAATGCAGTATCAATTTCTGGACTTGTTGAATTATTAGAACTTGCATTTTCTTGAGCAAAATCTGCAAGTCTAAAATTAATTTCTCAACTTTTATCAGAACTAGTCATAGTTACTTTTAAATCAACAACTAATTTATCTCAATCTGTAATTTCAAGTTTGCTAACCCTATATTCTGGTCTTGAATTTAATAATGTTCTTAGTTCATCGTTAAAAGAATAAACATAAGTTACTTTATCGGCATTTGATTTTGAATTAAATTGCTTTTCAAAAACTGATGTTTGTATTTTTGGATTAACCGGAAAACTTCTTGAAGTTAATTTAGTAGTGAAATTTTTAATTTCTTCTTCAAAGGTATTTGGAGTAACAACTTCAACATTAGTATTTGAGTTATAACTAAAAAGTGTTTTGTTAAAATCCGAAATTGTAATTTCGCTTTGACTTTGTACAGTTTCGTTTTTTAAGACATAAACATTCATTACAGCTTTTTCATCACTTAATTCAGTAACTTCAATTTCTAATTTTTCATCATCTTTTAATTTTTTTGTATCAATATATTTAGAAACTTGGTCTGCACTCATTTTCCCTTTAGAAAAAATACTTTGAGCGCTTTCTGTTCTATTGAAATCAAAATTTTTAATTTGCTCAACAAATTCAGATGAATCTGTATTTTGGACAGCTTGAACAGGTTCTATAGTAACGTTTTTATTATTTCTAGTGCTAACAATGATTCCTGAAGCAGCTCCTGCTCCTACTACAAAAACTCCCAATCCTGCGGTTAGTAAAATAACGGTTTTTTTATTTAACACAGTTGCCTCCGATTAAATATATTTCCATATTTGATTTGGTACGGTAATAATATCACATTAAAATTTTTTTGTTTAATTTTCAAATTTGTGGAAAAATCGCTTTTTTACTTCTTCGACATAGTATTTAAATAGATTAAATTTACATTTTTATAATAATTAAATGTCAGTTTATTTAAAAGCGGAAATATTTTATAAACTAGTGAGTTAATTACATAATGACTAGTTTTAGTATTTAATCTTAATACTCTTAAATTTCTGATTAATTCGAATGTTTTTACTAATAATCAAGTTATAAAAGTAAAGATTATTAACAAAACTGGGTAAAAAACTAGTGAAACAATCGAAACATTAACTTGTACTTTCACAATACTTAAATCTAAATAAGAATAATATAGTTCTATGTAATGAATATTTAAACTAAGAATTACAATTGTTAAAATTAATAAAACTACAAAAACTATAACTAGCAAATTAAAATAAATCAAGCTGCTTTTCTTTCTAAATCTTAAATAGTTTTCTGATTGTTTGGATTCCGAATTTGAATATCAATACTTACCTATCATGTAAAGCAAAATAGAGCCTGTTAAAACTGTTGCACTTAAAATTGCAAAGATGCTTAAAGGAATTATGGTATTAACATATGCTATTACATCATTATTAATCACTGAAGGATTAAACTGGTAGTGGATTGTTATTAATGTATATGAATATAAAATGAATAATGTCACAGATATTGCAATTACAAATGTTGATAAAATTGTAAAAGCTGCTTTTTTTATATTCATGATAGTTCTATTTTAATCTATTTTAGTCAAAATAAAAATGAGCAATATTGCTCACTTAGGTACATTTGTATATGGTGCCCGTGACTGGACTCGAACCAGCATGCTTTCGCGGTTGATTTTGAGTCAACTGTGTCTGCCATTTCACCACACGGGCCTGTTTAAAATTATAAACCAATTCTATAAAAGCAAATTAAATTTTATAATGGCCTAAGTTGATATAAGAATATGTAAAATTATTTGTCTTACTACAAAGAGTAATAAAAAATGTTCCGAAGAACATAAATTAGTCATTTAAAATGAAATGGTACGCCCTAGAGGATTCGAACCTCTGACCCAATGGTTAAAAGCCATTTGCTCTACCTGCTGAGCTAAGGGCGCTTAAATGGTACCCGAAACTGGACTTGAACCAGCACAGCATTTCTGCCGGGGGATTTTAAGTCCCCTGCGTCTACCTATTCCGCCACTCGGGCAAGTGTTTTTTTGCTTAGTAGGCTTATTTATTATATACATGCATTGTAAAAATGAAGTAAATTTTTTAAGAAATTTTTATTTGAATTACGGATGTTTTTTTTGATAGCAAAAGCAATTTAACAAAATTAAATTTTTTTAGCACTAGAAGGCTAAGAGTGCTAAAATTAAAATATAAAAACATTAGGAGGTAATTATGCAAGCAAATTTTACAGAAAACGATAATCGCAAACCATTGGAAAAATATGGAAGAAATCTTACTGCTTTAGCAAGAGAAAATAAACTAGAGCCGGTAATTAATCGTGATGGCGAAATAAGGCAAATGATTCGAATATTGTCTAGAAAAAGTAAAAATAACCCAGTTTTAATTGGAGATCCAGGTGTTGGAAAAACTGCAATTGTTGAAGGATTAGCTAGAAAAATTGTCGAAAAGCAAGTTCCGTTAGATCTATTAAATAAGGAATTATACGAAATTGATTTACCTTCGTTAATTGCAGGAGCTTCATATCAAGGCCAATTTGAAAAGCGACTAAAAGATTTGTTAAAACAAATCGAAAACGAAAACGGGAGAATCATTCTTTTTATAGATGAAATTCACATGATTAGTGGAATGGGTAAAAATTCAAGTGGAAGTGGTATGGATGCTGCCAACATTATAAAACCTATGTTAGCACGCGGGCAAATGCATTTAATTGGTGCTACTACTTTAAATGAATTTAAGCAATACATTGAAACTGACCCTGCCTTTGAAAGAAGAATGCAAAAAATTATTGTTAATGAATCAACAGTTAACGACACAATTACAATATTGCGCGGTATTAAAGATAGATTTGAAGCATTCCATAAAGTTAAAATAGATGATGAAGCTTTAGTTACAGCTGCAACTATGAGTGATAGATATATTGCTGATAGATTTTTACCAGATAAAGCAATTGATTTAGTAGATGAAGCAGCAGCTTCAATAAAAGTAGAAATGAACTATGAACCGTTAGTAATTATTGAAGAAAAAGAAAAAAGAGCTTCTTTAGAAATGGAAAAAGTTGCATTGCGTTCTAGTGATGCAGATAAACATAAAAATAGGTTAGATGAAATTGATGAATTATTAAAAGATAGTCAAGAAAAATACAAAGATTTAGAAAAAAAATGACTTAAATCTAAATCTAATATTGATAAATTAGCAATTTTGCAAGATAAAATTTATGAAACAAATCATAAAATTGAACAATATTATAGTGAAGCAGATTACGAAAAAGCAGCTGCTTTAAAATATAATTCATTGCCAAAATTAGAAGAAGAAACTAAAAAATTAGAAGAAGCAATCAATAACGATCCTGATCAATTAATAAAAAATAAAGTTACTCGTGAAGAAATTATGATAATAATTTCAAAATGAACTGGTATACCAGCTTCAAAATTAGCAAAAACTGAAAGAGATAAAATCTTGCATCTTGATTCTGAATTAAGAAAGCAAATTAAAGGTCAAAATGAAGCTATTAAAGAAGTTCATAAAATAATTATGAGAAATAAAGCTAATATAAACGATCCTAGAAAACCTATTGGCTCATTCTTGTTTTTAGGTCCTTCAGGTGTTGGAAAAACAGAAATGGCTCGTGCTTTAGCAAAAATTCTTTTTGCAAGTGAAAACGATTTAATTAGACTTGATATGTCAGAATATATGGAAAAACATTCTGTTTCTAAATTAATTGGTAGCCCTCCAGGTTATATTGGTTTTGAATCAGGTGGACAATTAACAGAAAAAATTAGAAGAAGACCTTATTCAATCCTTTTAATCGATGAAATCGAAAAAGCTCACCCAGATGTTATGAATATTTGATTGCAGCTTTTAGATAATGGAGAATTAACTGATTCACAAGGCAGAAAAATTAATGGTAAAAATTTAATTGTTATTATGACAAGTAATCTTACTTCATCAATTGAAAATATTAATCAAGCTTCTGAAAGTCAAGTAACAACAGAATTATTAAAATTTTTACGCCCCGAGTTTTTAAATCGAATTGACTCAACTGTAATTTTTAATAAGTTAGATGAATCGACTAAAGCTGAAATTGTCAAATTAGAATTATCAAAATTAGCTCAAAGATTAAGTAAAAATCACTACAATATTTCGTTTGATGAAAATGTTATTTATCAAATTAGTCAAAGAGGTTTTAATGAGCAATACGGTGCCCGTCCAATTAAAAGATATCTTCAAGACAATATTGAATCAATGCTAGCGCAAAAAATTCTTGAACAAGATTTAAGTGTTGATTTACATTATATTATTAGTTATGAAGCTGGTAAATTTGTCACAAGAAAATCTTTGCCAAATTAAATCATAAAATAGCTTACTAATAAAATAACGCCACCCCAATATTTTTGGAGGTGGCTTTTGTTTTAAGGTAATTTTAAATTTTAATTTAATGAAAAATGTCTCATTTGAGACACTAATTTAATTCTATTTTTTCTTGAATAACTTAGAAAAGAAACCACGTTTTTTAGGTGAATCATCAATTTCTTGTGAATTAGTTTCTACATCTTCAAACATTGATTCGATATTTTCTTTACCAGCTGAATGTTCATCTAAGAAATCATCAACTTGTGATAAATCTTGTTCTTCGGTAACACTTAAAAATTCGTCTGTATCTGTACCATTTTCAGATTCAAGTTCATCTTCTAAAGTATCACTATTAGACATTTCGATTGTACTTTCATTTTCAATTGTACCAGTTTGTTCTTGTGTAGAGTAGCTTTGTTCATCAGTAGTGAAATTTTCAAAAGCATCTTCTTGAGTTGAATAACTATCTTCAATATTAAAGTCTTCTTGAGTTTCTTCTTGAGTTATGTAATTTTCTTTAGTATGGAAATAATCTTCTTGAGTATTTGCTTGCTCTTGTGTATTGTAAGTTTCTTCTGTGTGATGATCCTGATGCTCAACATCTTCATGTTCATGAGTGTCAAATGCTTCTTCTTGTGTTTCGGTAACTAATAATAAATCATCGGCTTCATCGATTTCTTCAAATAATTCATCTGTTGAATGTTCAATTTCTGCACTTTGTTCAGCACTTTGACTAATTTCTGAAGCAACTACAACATCGTGAACTTGATCTTTACTGTCAATAACTTCTAGATCATTTAAAAGTGATTGTTCTAATTCGATTGTTGAAAGTTCTGAAAAGTCATTTTCTTCTTCATCTAAAAATAAATCTTGTGATTGATGTACTTCAACTTCTGGAGAACTCATATTCATTGTATCTGCATAAGCATCAAGTTCTCTAGATATTTCAACATGTGGTTCTTGAACCAAGACATCATCTAAACTATCATTTGCATAAACATTTGAATGCTCATATAAATCGATTGGCATTGCATCTCTATCTTGAATAACTTCTCAACCTGGTAATTCTTTACCTTCTATAAATTCTATAGAAGCACCACCACCAGTTGAAATATGACTAAAGTAATCTGCTGCATGTAAAGTTTCAATTGCGGCTACTGAATCTCCACCACCAACAACACTGTATAGTGAGCCTGATGCTTTAACTGCTTCAACTACTCCGTGAGTACCTGCTTGGTAATTTTTAAATTCTGTAACTCCCATAGGTCCGTTTCAGAATAATGTTTTTGCAGTAGGAATTCCTTCTAGTTCGTCTCCAACAATATGTTTTTTAATTAATTTAATTGTTTCAGGTCCAATATCCATTCCGATAAAAGTTGCTGGAATTTCAATTGGATTTTCTGAATTGAATTGAGGTGGAAAATCTTTAAATTCTCTTGAGATTGCATGATCAATTGGAAGAATAAGCTTGTCATGGTATGTTTTAATGAATTCACGAGCTAATTCAATTTTGTCTTTTTCAACTAATGAATTACCGTAACCAACACCTTGTGCAGCCATAAATGTATATGCCATAGCTCCACCGATTACTAATTTATCAACATTGTCTACTAATTTTTTAAGAACTTCAATTTTATCACTAACTTTTGCACCACCAACAATAGCAATATATGGTCTTTCAGGACTGTGCAATGCAACTTCAAGCGCTTGAATTTCTTTTTTAACTAAAAATCCTAATGCTGATTCTTTAATATATGTTGCGATCCCAACGTTAGAAGCGTGTGCTCTATGAGCTGTACCAAATGCATCGTTAATGAAAACATCACCTAATGAAGCCCAGTATTTTCCTAGTTCTGCATCATTACCTGATTCAAGCTTTCCATTTAAATCTTCAAATCTTGTATTTTCAACTACAACAACTTCTCCATCTTTCATTCTGTCAATTGTAGCTTCTAATCTTTTACCTCTTGTTTGAGGTACAAATTTAACATCTTCTCCAAGTAATTCAGCTAATTTTGCTGCAACTGGTGCTAATGTATTTGCTTCTTTATCCTCTTTAGTTTTAACTCTTCCTAAGTGAGAAAAAACAATAGCTCTACCACCGTGGTCAATGATATGTCTTAATGTTTCTAATGCAGCTTCTATTCTTGTAGTTGAAGTAATTTGTCCTCTTTTGTTCATAGGAACATTAAGGTCAAGTCTAACTAAAACTTTTTTACCTCGCAGTTCTAAATCTGTGATGTGTTTTTTCATTCTTTCCTCTCATGTACGAATAATTAACTATTCAATAACGATTAAGTTTAATTCTGGATTTATTCATTGAACTAATTAATTCATTGAGCTTTCAAATAAGACTCAAAAGGTATTATAAATTACTAAATCCATGAATTAATATAATTTTACCAAAATATTTAATTTTCTATATTGTTTTTATCTTGGGTGCGTCAAAAAAATTGACAAATTTATAATTAATTTCACAAAATAAAATTAACTTTAAATTGCTCAAAACAAACTAAAAAATTAAATATTTTGAATCTAATTTTTGTCTGTATTTGTTTTTAAAACTGCCAAAAATGCTTCTTGCGGGATGTTAACTGAACCAATTGCCTTCATACGCTTTTTACCTTCTTTTTGTTTTTTAAGAAGTTTTTGTCTACGCGTTACGTCTCCACCATATAGTTTTGCAGTTACATCTTTTCGGTAAGCTTTTATGGTTTCTCTAGCAATTACTTTAGCGCCAATAACGGCTTGAACCGGCACTTCAAAAGATTGTCTTGGAATTACTTCTTTTAATCTTTCAACTAGTGCTTTACTTTTTTCATATGAAAAGTCAATGTGACTAATAAAACTAAAAGCATCAACTTTTTCACGATTTAAAAGTATGTCAACTTTTTCTAGTCTTTGTTCTTTATAACCAATCATTTCATAATCAAATGATGCATAACCTTTTGTAACTGATTTTAATCTATCAAAAAAATCTAAAATAATTTCACCAAGTGGCATTTCATAAATTACAGTCATTCGTTTTGAATGATATTCAATATCGATATACTTACCGCGTTTAGAATTACATAATTCCATTACAGCTCCAATATATTCTTCAATTACTAATATTTTCGCTTTAATAAATGGTTCTGCCATTTTAGTAATGTAATTTTTTTCTGGAAAATCTGCTGGATTAGAAATATATTCAACACTTCCGTCTGTTTTAGTTACTTCATATGTAACACTCGGACTAGTAGCTATTAAATCAACATTGAATTCTCTAGAAAGTCTTTCTTGTAAAACTTCCATATGTAAAAGTCCTAAGAATCCAACTCTAAATCCAAAACCTAATGCTTTTGAAGTTTCTAATTCTCAAGTAATCGAACTATCACTTAAGGCAATTTTTTCTAATGAATCTTTTAGCATTGGATAATCTTTACCATCTATTGGGTAAAAACCGGTAAAAACAACTGCTTTCATTTTTTTATAACCAGGTAAAGCATTTTCAGTGGGTCTGTCAACTAAAGTAATTGTATCTCCAACAGAAACATCTTTAGCATTTCTAATTGAAGCAGCTATTCAACCTACTTCACCAGCTTCAAGAAATTCTTTTTTAACTTCAACAGGAGTTTTAACTCCTAATTCAGTAACATGGAATTCATTTTTAGTTGCCATAAAAATGAATTTATCGCCTACTTTTATTTTACCTTCGATGATTCTAACTAAAAGTACAACACCGCGGTAAGGATCAAAATATGAATCAAAAACTAAAGCTTTTAATGGTTTAGAATCATCAGCATTTTTTGGTGCAGGAATTTTAGCAACAATAGCTTCCATAACCGCTTCAATATTTATATTATTTTTAGCAGAAATTAAAATAGCATCACTAGCATCTATACCAATAATTTCTTCAATGTCATTTTTAACTTTTTCAACATCAGCTGAAGGTAAATCAATTTTGTTAATTATTGGAATAATTTCTAAATTATTTTCAATAGCTAAATAAACATTAGCTAAAGTTTGGGCTTCGATTCCTTGCGAAGCATCAACAATTAATAAGGCTCCTTCACTAGCTGCTAAAGATCGCGATACTTCATAAGTAAAATCAACATGGCCAGGTGTGTCAATTAAATGGAAAGTGTAGTCTTTATATTTAATTTGAGCTGCATTCAATTTAATTGTAATACCGCGTTCTCTTTCTATATCTAAAGAATCTAAATGCTGAGCTAATAGATCGCGTTTTTCAACTGCATTAGTTAGTTCTAAAATCCGATCTGCTAATGTACTTTTTCCATGATCAATGTGGGCTATAATTGAAAAATTTCTTATTCTTGATTTATCCATATAAAATCAAATTATAAATTAAATTAATATTATTAAGATAATTAGCTGCTTATCTTTAAATTTAAGCAAGGCAATAATAACCTATCGTTAAAAATGAATTATAATTAATAGGTTATGGATTTAAAAAAATATATTAAAGATGTTCCAGATTTTCCTTCAAAGGGAATAATCTTTAAAGACATTTCGCCTTTATTAGCAAATGGTAAAGCGCTTAATTATACAATTAAACAAATTGCTGAAATGGCTAAAGATGCTGACATTATAGTAGGACCAGATGCACGTGGTTTTCTTTTTGGTACACCAGTAGCTGCTTTTTTAGAAAAACCTTTTATTATGGTCCGCAAAGCAGGTAAATTGCCTGGTGAAGTAATCAGAAAAAATTATGCCTTGGAATATGGAAAAAATATTTTAGAATTACAAAAAGGCTACGTAAAAGCTGGTCAAAAAGCCGTTATCATTGATGATGTATTAGCTACAGGTGGTACTTTAAATGCAATCATTGATTTACTTACTTCTCAAGGAGTTAGTGTTATAAAAATTATAGTTTTAATGGAATTAGCTTTTTTAGAAGGAAGAAAAATATTAAATGCTCCAGTAGAGAGCTTAATTACAGTTGAATAGGAAAAATATGCAATATAAAAAATATGAAGATGTACCTGAAAAATATCGATTTGATCTAGAAGCAATTTTAGAAGGATCAACAATAGAAAGTCTTTTTGAAAAAATTACTCAAGGTGCAGAAAAATTAGTTGAAGTTAAAGATGAATATTTAAAAGATAAAGATTCATTTTTAAAATTTTTAAAAGCTTATGATAGATGGTCAAAATTAGTTGATAAAGCATCTAATTATATTTCTAATAATTTAGCAGTAAATGTAATTGATCCAAAATATAACCAACTAAATCAAAAATTTATGACAATTTATTACAAATTTATAGCTAAGTTTGGTGATCATGAAAAAAGAATTTTAGATGCAGAATCTTTACTTAAAGAATGATTAAAAGATGAAGCATTTAAAAACTATCGTAAAGATTTAGAATTTACATTAAATTCAAAAAAATTTAGACTTCCAGCTAAAGTTGAAGAATATCTTAAAAAAAGAGCATATGCTGATATTAATTTAAGTGAAATTTTTTCAGTTATTTCTAATTCAGAATTAGATTATGGTTATGCTCAAACAAAAGAAGGTAAACGTAAAACTAAAATAACTTTAGCCAATCATGTTTCATTACTTGAAGATAAAGATGAAGACTTTAGAAAAAGCGCTTACATTGGCTACAACAGAGGTTTTGCAAAACATAGACAATCATTTGCTAAATTACTAATTTCACATTTTAGAGACATTTCTGCTGCTGCATTATTAAGAGGTCACAAATCTAGTGTTGAATCATATTTATGAGAAGATCAAGTTGATAAAGTTTTAGTAAAAAACTTATATCAAAAAGTAGCTTCAAATACTCATATTTTGCAAAAGTACTGAACTAACTATGCTAAATTTTTTAAATCTAAGTATAATAAAACTTACAAAAGATGAGATTCAAAATTACCTTTAGTGAAAGTTCAAAGTAAATACTCAGTTGAAGAAGCTCAAGAATTAATATTAGCCGCAACAAAAGATTTGGGTCAAGAATACCAAGATGTTCTTAAGAAAGCATTTAATGAAAACTGAATAGATTATATGCCAGTTGATAATAAAAGAAGTGGTGCATATTCAATAGGACAGTCTTATCCATTAGAAAAAAAATATATAAACATGAACTATGATTACAAATTGACTTCAGTTAAAACTTTAGCTCATGAACTGGGTCATTCAATGCACTCTTATTTTTCAGATAAAAAGCAAGCATATAATTTAAGCCAATACCCAATTTTTCTAGCCGAAATTGCATCTATTTTTAATGAATTAATGCTTGAAGATTATTTAATGCACAAAACTAAAGATAAAAAATTACAATTTAATCTTTTAAGTGATTCAATACAAGATTTTCAAAATACAGTATTTAGACAAACTCACTTTAGCGAATATGAATACACTTTATATAAGGCAATGGATCAAAATGTGCCTTTGGGGACATTTGAAGATTTACAAAAAATATACCAAGATCTAGGTAACAAATATAAAATTGATAATTTCCCGGAAGTTGTTGAAAAACATGAACAAGCAATATTATCTGTTATGGTTCCGCATTATTATTATAATTTTTATGTTTATAAATATGCTATTGGTTATGTAGTTGCTAATGTATTTTTCAAAAAATACAAAGATGAAGGTATTTCAGCTTTAGAAAATTACATCGATAAATTCTTATCAATGGGTTCAAAATTATGACCTGCTGATTTACTAAAAGAATCAGGAATTGATTTATATAGTCCAGAAATTTACGATTTGGCTTTTGAATTATTGAATCAAAAAGTTGATAAATTTATTTCTTTAGGAAAAGAAATTTTTAAAAAATAATTATTTTTAAAGTGTTTAACAAAAACGCTTTTTTTGTTTTTCGATTAGTAAATGTTATAAAAATTTGCATTTTATATATTTCAAAAAACCATTGAAAAATAACATTATTAAAACGGTGTTCTAAATTACAATGTGGAAAAATGTGGAAATTTTTATCAACATTATAAAATGAACGGTAATTAGGTTTTATAATTGGATAAAGGAGGTATATATCGAAACAACTAAAAACACATATGCTCAAAAGTTTGAAAATTACATTCGAAGTCATAATATTGGGGAAAAATTAGTTTTAAACTCTAGAAGTAAACTGGCCGAATTGTATGAATGAAATGGTAATCCAATTGAAGGAAAAATATTAGATGATTATAAACTTAAATTAGACGTTACTTTAAGTTATAATGAAACTAATATGAAAAATAAATCGTTTGAAAGTCAACTTTTTGAGATGATCAAAGAAATTAAAGATGAAATTGTCGGCATTAAAGCAGATATCGTTGAAATGAAAACTGATATTGCGAACATAAAAGTTGAAATCGCTGATATAAAAGTTGAAATCGCTGAAATGAAAGTGGAGATTGCAGATATGAAAACTGATATCACAGTCTTAAAGGGATTTCATAATATTTAAAATATTTGTAACCATCGTGTAACTAAGCAAACTAGGTCATTAGGATAATGAAAGTGATATTGGCCTAGTTTAAAAGGCATTCTGAATCAGAGTGCTTTTTTAGTAAATCAAATTGCATTAATAATAGTAATATTTTGACGCAATCAAAAGTACATTTATTAAAACTATTAAAAACAAAGATGCTCAAAAGTTTGAAAATTACATTTGAAGTCATAATATTGGAGAAAACTTGGTTTTAAACTCTAGAAATAAACTGGCTGAATTGTATGAATGAAATAGTAATCCAATTGAAGGAAAAATATTAGAAGATTATAAACTTAAATTAGACGTTACTTTAAGTTATAATGAAACTAATATGAAAAATAAATCGTTTGAAAGTCAACTTTTTGAGATGATCAAAGAAATTAAAGC
>NZ_NNCE01000001.1:0-12525 GCF_002245785.1 Mycoplasma testudineum | reverse complement strand
CTTTAAGTTATAATGAAACTAATATGAAAAATAAATCGTTTGAAAGTCAACTTTTTGAGATGATCAAAGAAATTAAAGCTGATATTGCGAATATAAAAGTTGAAATTGCTGAAATGAAAGCTGATATCACAGTCTTAAAGGGATTTCATAATATTTAAAAATATTTGTAACCATCGTGTAACTAAGCAAACTAGGTCATTAGGATAGTGAAAGTGATATTGACCTAGTTAAAAAGGCATTCTGAATCAGAGTGCTTTTTTAGTAAATCAAATTGCATTAATAATAGTAATATTTTTACGCAATCAAAAGTACATTTATTAAAACTATTAAAAACACAGATGCTCAAAAGTTTGAAAATTACATTCGAAGTCATAATATTGGAGAAAAATTGGTTTTAAACTCTAGAAGTAAACTGGCCAAATTGTGTGAATGAAATGGTAATCCAATTGAAGGAAAAATATTAGATGATTATAAACTAAAGTCAGACGTTAGTTTAAGTTATAATGAAACTAATATGAAAAATAAATCGTTTGAAAATAAACTTTTTGAGATTATCAAAGAAATCAAAGATGAAATTGTAAGCATTAAAGCTGATATTACAATCTTAAAGGGATTTCATAATATTTAAAATATTTGAAACGATCATGTAATTATGCAAACTAGGTCATAAGGATAATGAAAGTGATACTGACCTATTAAAAAACGCATTCCCGAATAAGGATGCATTTTTTGATTTATGAATGTTTACTTCATAGAAGGAACAATTGGATTTGTGCCATTATAAGCATTTGCTCCGGTTATTGCTTTATCTGCTAATAACAAGAATGCGCCACTAAATTGTTCTTCGTTTTTGGTTGTACTTGCTTCATTTAATAAAGTTGTATAGTCATAGAATGTTTTAAAGTCATTTGCTCTTGTTCGTACTGATTTAGCAACTCCACCGACATAGCCGTCGGCAGGATTGTATTCTATGTATGTATTATTTATTTTTGATAAATTAGGTACACTGTCTTTAACTGCGTTAACATCATATAAATAAACTTTTTTAACATTATTACCATTTGGTATTGCTTGAGTAATTACCGAGGCCATTCCAAAAGAATATCCATTAATTGGCAATTTAGCTCAGTAATTATTACCTACATATTGTGCTAATAATGCTACTTGAGATTTTGTTAATTCATTTCCATCGACATCAACTAATACTACTTGTCAAATATTATCCTTGACTTTTAAAACAGATTTTGTATTTCAAAATAAGTATTCCTTACCAACTAGATCTTGTTTAAGATTATCGGTTTTAATTTCAATTTCTTCTTTATCTGCAGAATTAGATTTTGAAACTATTGTAAATTTAACACTAGGAGTAACTTTTCCAGTTTTATTATCAAATGAATTACTTATTGCAACCGGTTTACTTAAATCTAATAAGTAATTTTTGAAGAATTCTTTATATTCAAATATTATTAAGTCAACGCGGAAGACATTAAATAATTTTCAGAAAAAGAAATCTAAATCACTTGAATTATTTGATCTAATATTTGCTAGATGTGATAGTAATTCAACTCTTTTAATATTTGTATCTGCTTTAATAACTGCATCAGTGTATGCTAAGGGTTTGTCAAAAACTTTAGCAAATTTATATAATTCAGTTGAAAACTCACTTACAACGAAGTTTACAATTTTTATTGTTTTTCCTTTGGTAATTGTTATATCAAATGTTTTGGCTCCTTCAGCTTTATCATTTACAAAATTACTAAATGTAACATTAAAACCATTAGTGTTATAAGTTTTATTTATATTTTCTAAAAATGTTGTTACATCTTTATAGTCAGTTGAAGCGTTTGGTTGTCTAGTTTTTGATTTCGTAATTCCGCTTGTACCTAAGTAATTAACAAAAGCTTGAACATCTATAGCATCTTGTCTATCTTTTGCAGCTTCTGCTTCAACGAATACTTTAGATTTAAATCCTGATATAACAATTGTGACTTCTTTACTAATACGATTTTTAGTTAAAGTAATTGTTACGGTTTTAGTACCTAATTGATCATCATCTTTACTTTTGAAAGTATATGTAATATCACTTGCTTGTTTATAAGAATATGGATTTGATATTGCTAAATTAAGCAAAGCTAAATTAGTAATTGTAATTTCTGAAGGAAATTTAGATGAATCTTTTGCTTTCTTATTATCAGCTTTTAATTTTACTACTTCCGTTTCTAAATAATTTTGTGTTGCTTTTGCGGTAGTTAAAAACCCTGAAATGGTAATTGTAATTTCTTTAACTACACCATCTTTCATTAAAGAAATTGTTACAGTTTTAGTACCTAATTTATCATCACCTTCACTTTTGAAAGTATATTTAATATCACTTGCTTGTTTGTAGGAATATGGAGCTGATATTGCTAAATTAAGTGAATCAAAATCAGTTATTAAAACTTCTGAAGGCAATTTATTTGAATCTGTTGCTTTTTGATTTTCATCAATTTTTAACTTTAATAATTCAGCTTCTAAATAACTTTGAGCTAATTTAGAAGTAGTTAAAAATCCTGAAATAACAACATCAATTTTTGCACTAATTTCACCTTTGCTTAAAGTAATTTCAACTACTTTTGTACCTTTTTGATCCTCATCTTTAACTTTAAATAAATAAGTCACATCAGTATTTATATTAAATTTATATGGGGATTTTAAAAATTTATTTAATGTTGTAAAACTATCTATTTGTGCCTGGCTTGGCAATAAATTACTATCATTAGTTTCTTTAGTTAAACTATCAAATTTGACAATTTCATCATTAATAGCTTTTGTATTAATAAATGTAGTAGTACTGTATCCGGTAATTAATCAGGTTAAATCTTTATTAATACCTCCTTTAGTTAAACGAATAGTAACAGATTTAGTTCCGTTTTCATCATTATCAATAACTTTTAATAGTGAATAAGTAATAGAATTATCTACTATTAAACTT
This sequence comes from Mycoplasma testudineum, assembly GCF_002245785.1. GTDB lineage: Bacteria > Bacillota_I > Bacilli_A > Mycoplasmatales > Metamycoplasmataceae > Mycoplasmopsis_B > Mycoplasmopsis_B testudinea. The sequence goes on along the minus strand of NZ_NNCE01000001.1, from coordinate 9,554 downwards.
AATTCAGGTTCAACTGATGTCATTAATTGTTCAAAACTAGTAATTTCTTGTTCAGATGGGAGAAAGTTTGGAGTATTTGTAATTCTGTTTTCTGGTAATAATTTTTGATTTTCAGCTTCTAGAGCTTCAGTAGTTTCAAGTTTGATTTGATTTGGTAAATTTAATTTGAAAATAACATCTTCAGTTTGTCTTATGTCATCAACAATTTTAATGTTGACATCTAATGTTACTGAATTAGCTATTGGTTGGGTAAATATTATACTTTCGATATTTGCTTCACCTAAATCTTGACTAAATTGTGTTTCAAATCAACTTTTAATTGTATTAGTTTTATTATTTAAAGTTAAATTAATCGCTAATAAATTTCAACCATTTAAATCTAACGTGTCATATTTTGAAACTGGATTGTAAGTTTTATTACTAATTAAATTAGCAATTGTTGCAATGTCAACTTTAAACTTGCTTTTTGAATCAACTAAATTTCCAACTACAAAGCTTACTACTTTTGTTTCATTAACATCATTGTATTTAATAGTTACAGTTAACTTTTTAGTATCTTTATCAAAATTTAATTTCTGAATGCTTGCGAATTTTCCAATTGTAGCACTTACAACTGAACCAAATAATTTGTCAACTTTTTGATCAACTGTTTCACTATTTAAATCTGAAATGTTGTTTATGAATTCATTTAGTTCAGTTTGTGTTTTTAAATCTATGGTTTTTCCACTTAAAGCTTCAATAATACTATTTAATTTTTCTTGATTAGTTTTATTTAATGGATTAGCACAAGCAATTGAAACTGCTGCCGTTGTTCCTACTACAAATGGTAGGCTTGTGAAAAAAATTATTTTTTTTAAGTTCACATTTACTCCTTACTCTTAAGAACAAATTTTATAAAATTCACAAAAAAGGTAATTTAAATATTTGACTTTTATTTACCAGATTTTTAAGATTTATTTAGTGACTAAAAATTAATTTTATTTAGATTTTAATTCTTAATTATCTTTATATAGAATTCGAACAACAGCATCCAAATTTTAGAGTTATCTAAATTTTAACCTTAACATTTCGTAATTTGAAAATCACTTATTGTTGAGTTTAGAATTGCTATGCTAAAATTTAAGTACATTGAATAAGCTCCAGAATTAAAACTACCGAATTAGCAATTGAAATGTAAAAGAAATTAAAGGACAAATATAGATGGCTCTAAATTTAAGTTAAATGTGCTTTAAGTTATAGTGAAGCTATATGAAAAATATGTTATTTGAAAATAAACTTCTAAAATGGTAAACGAAACCTAAGTCAGGAATTTCAATCATTAAAACTCATATTCGACAGGTGAAAACAGATACTGAAGTATTAAAGGGGTTTCATAATATTTAAAACTAAAAAACATTCCGTAACAAAATGCTTTTTAGTTTTATTGAATTTTATTTTTTAGAAGTATCTTCGGGATTTGTGCCGTTATAAGCGTTTGTTCCTGTTATTGATTTATCGGCAAATAAGATGAATGCACCACTAATTTCTCTATAAAATTTAGTTTCGCTTTCAATATTTAACATAGGGTCTCCATAGAATGACTTGAAGCTGTTTTCTCTTGCAGAAACTGATGCAGAAATTCCGCCAATATATCCTTCAGAAGGTTTGTATTCTGTGTATGTATTATCTAATTTCGATAAATCAGCCACACTATCTTTAACTTTGTTAACATCATATAAATAAATTTTCTTAACTGTTTCATATCTTGGAAGAGCTTTGCCAACAACCAATCACATACTGAATGCATATCTATTAATTGAAAGTTTTCCTCAGAAATTATTTCCTGCGTATTGTGCTAATAATGCTACTTGAGATTTTGTTAATTCTCTTCCATCTATATCAACTAGAACTACTTGTCAAATATTATCTTCTACTTTTACAGCAGGTTTTGAATCTCAGAATAAGTATTCATTACCTACTAAGTCAGATCTATCATTATCAACAACCATTTTAACTTCTTGTTTGTTGGCAGTATCAAATTTAGAAACTAGAGTAAATTTAATTGCTGGTTTAACTTGACCGGTTTTATCATCAAATGCATTACTTACTACAACAGGTGTACTTAAATCTAGTTCGTAATTTTTTGTAATTTCTCTAACTGAGTTATATTCCATTGAAGCTTCAAATACATAAAGTAATTTATCAAAGAACTTATCTATATCACTAGTAGTATTTGTAATTATATCGGTAATATATGCTTTTAATTTTATTCTGTCAGCATCAGTTGTTGCTTTTAATGGATAATGAGCGTATTTATTAGCTTTTGAAAGTGTTTTTACAATATTAGATAATTCAACTGAAAAGCCGCTAACAGTAAATTTAACAACTTGGCTTGATTTACCTTTGACAATAGTTATATCAAAAGTTTTACCTCCGGTATCTGCATTGTTTACGAAATTAGCAAAAGTAGCACTCATACCATCGTGTTTAATGTTTTTATCTATATTGTTTAAAAACTCTGTTAAATCTTTATAGTCTGTTGAACTATTAGCTCTTCTACTTTTTGATTTAGTTTCACCAGTTGTACCTAGTGACTCAACAAAAGTTTTTAAATCTGCTGCATCTTGCTTTTCTTTTTCCACTTCTGTTTGTGATTGGAATCCAGCAATTGTGATTGTAATTTCTTTACTTACGCTATTTTTTGTTGCAATAATTTTTACTGTTTTAACACCAGTGTTATTATCATTAGTACTTTCAAATTTATAAGTAACATCTTTTTGTTGTTCATAAGCAAATGGAGCAGATATTGCTAAATTTAATGAAGCAAAATCACTAACTGTAACATCTGAAGGTAACTTATCTGGCTGAGATGCTTTTTGTTCTTCAGAAGGTTTAAGTTTAGCTAATTCAACTTCTAGTTCGTTTGCTATTTCCTTATCAGTAGTTAAGAATCCTGAAATTGTAACATCAATTGTTGCTTTAACATCCCCTTTTGTTAAAGTAACTGTAACTACTTTAGTTCCTTTTTCATCATCGTTTTTAGATGTAAATGAATAAGTTACATCTTTACTTAAAGTAAATGTATATGGCTCACTTACTGCTTTATTTAGTGAATCTAAACTATCAATTGTTACTTGGCTTGGTTTTAAAGTACTTTGTTTTGCTTTTTTAGTTAAACTTGCAAATTTAGCAACTTCTTCATTAACAATTTTAGTATCAACAAATGTAGTAGTGTTGTATCCACTAATTAATCAAGTAAGATCTTTATCAATACCTTCTTTTGTTAATCTAATTGTAACTGACTTAGTTCCAGTTGCGTCATTATCAACTATTTTGAATAACGCATATGTAATTGCAGCATCTTCGGTGTAATCAACAGCTGGAGCAACTAATTTCATTAACTCTTCAAAACTGTTAACTTTTTGTTCAGAAGGCAGTAAGTTTGTAGAACTTGTTACTCTACTTTCTGGGAAAAGTTTTCTAGATTCTAATTCTAAAGCTTGTGTAACTTCTTTTTTAATTTGATTTGGTAAGTTTAGTTTAAAACTAACATCTTTTGTTTGTTCGATGTCATTAGAAATTTTAATACTTACATTTAATGTAGTTGTACTACTTGCAATTTGACTAAAACTTATATTATCAATTGATGCTTCATTAAGATCTTTACTAAATTGAGGATCAAATAATGATTTGATTATTTCGGTATTATCACTTTGAGATAAACTATTTGCTAATTGAGTTCAACCAGCTGAATCTAAATTGTCATATCTAGTGATTGGATTATATGTTTTATCACTAATTAAGTTAGCGATTGTTGCTAAATCAACTTTAAAATTACTTTTTGGATCAATTAAATTACCAACTGTAAAAGTTGCACTTCTTGAATCAGCGACATTGTTATATTTTATAGTTACAGTTAAACTTTTAGTCGCTTTATCAAATTCAATTTTTTCAATTTTGGCGAACTCACCGATATTGGCACTTATTGGAGTACCAAATAAATCATCGATAGTTTTGTCGATATTTTCGTTATTTACATTATTTATAGTGTTAATAAAATCACTTAATTGGGTTTGAGTTTTTAAATCTACAGTTTTACCATTTAGAGCAGCGATAATACTATTTAGTTTGTCTTGGTCGTTTTTACTTATTGGATTAGCACAGGCAATAGACACCGCTGCCGTTGCACCTACTACCAATGGTAGTCCAGTAAAAAATATTAATTTGTTTGCTTTCATGTATGACTCCTTATTTTCATGCCTATATCCTATATAAATCACTAAAAAATTAATTCAAATATTTATAAATTCTTTAAAAATTTTTTTGTTGTTTTTTAAACAACTAAAGCTGAAATTATTTAGATCATTTTACTAAAAAAACTTAAAAAACCTAAATTCGACATTAAAAATAATTAAAATCTTATCTTTTAATTTTATTCAGGTAAATTTTCCTATTTAATACCTTCAGCAACTTGTTTTGATCTAGGTTTATCTAAATCTCAGCCATTACCACCATTTGAATGAAGTCCGCCTACTATTACATCTAGAGTCGTGCCATTTAAACTTAATGTTAAAACATACACTCTTATTTTAATTGAATCATAGACTCCGCCAAGTAATTTAGATTTAACTGTTGGTATAGACATAAATGCTTTAATAGTAATTTGATCAGTTTGATTATTTTTATTAAGCAATTTAACTTTAGTTAATGTTGCATTTGCTTCAGGCCCAGTTTGTTCATTAACAGACCTTAATCATAAGCCTTGAGCAATTCTTGAATTAAGATTTTCTAATATGTTTGCAGTGCTATTTTTAAAATAATCTTCTCATTCTTTAAGACTTCAAAAAGCATTATAAATCCCATAATTATTATCAGCAGCTCTTATACTTACAATTTGAGTTAGTAATTGCTGATTATCACTAACTAAGTCTGTTAGTGTTAAAATTGATTTTTTTAATTTAGATAAATCTGTGCTTTCATTACCATATTTATGCTATATATGTAACTAAAGATGTATTAATATCAATTTTAGATAAATAATATTCAATATTTAAAGTAGTGCTACTAGGATTTGTAGTTATTACTTAGATATTAAAAACAGGTAAATATCCACTTAAAGTAGTTGGACTTTGATTTTCATCTAAATTAGTACTTAAGAGTGCATTAAATTTACTTTCAATATTATTATGTTTATTTCAAGCGGCTATAGCGCTTTTTCTAGTTAAAGCTAATTGATTTTTTTCTAGATCATATTGATGAACTAATCAATTTGTTCTTGAACTTCATTTTTGATATCAACTTTTAGCAGCTTGATCACCTTTTTTAAATCCAGAAACAACAAAAGGAACTGTTTTAGTTCTAGCACTAGGACTAGAAATAATGATATTAAATGATTTTGTACCATTACTTAAATTATTAACAAAATTACTAAAAGTTATATTTGTATTTCTAGTATTAAAATCACTTTCATTAATATCACTAAAAAAATCAAGTGCACTTGAATAATTATTTAATTCAGATGGAACTGTATTTTTGTACTTATGACTTAAAGATTTAGTTAATTGTCTTAATCTATATTCAACATCATTAACATCTAATATATCTTGTTTAGCTTGCGGAATTGTAAAACCAGTTACTGTAATATTTTTAACACCTAGTGAATTTTCATCACCAATTAATAATCCACTAACATCATATAATCATTTATTTCATAAAAGTCGTGCTTTAATAATTAATTTTGCTTCTGTATCATTTGCTTCGGCTAACTTAATAACATATTCATCTTTAAAAGGATATGAATTTAATTCTAAAACAGAATTAGGTAATGAACCTAATCTAATTGAAGGAAATAAGCCTAATAATTCTGCTCTAGTTAATTTAGCTTCTTTAGAAATTGGATCATATTTAGCTAAATTTTTTACAAATAATTCTGCTGAATCAGCTTTAGTTGGTACAAATTTATATTGATCTAAAACAGAATTATAATAAGCCGAAACATCACTAGTAATATAGCCATAAAAATTCACACTATGAGCATTTACATTTTTAAAATCATAATCTAATCTAGATCCATCTTTAGATAGATACTGATTAGTTGAATTTTTATATAAGACAAATCAAACAGCAAAAGAACCATTTTGATCAGTTGCTTCTGATTTATTAACAATTGATCTTAATGAATAATCATCGTTAATTACTAATTCTGATTCATCAGTTGTTAAATTATAAATAGAATTAGAAGTTGGTTATAAATTTAATAAATCTGTAACAGCTTCAAATATTTTGAAGTTATGTGTATTTAATAAATTTGATACTACTTCAGTAGCTCTTTTTTTTCTTTCAAGTAAATTTACAATGCTTGAATTAACAAGTTTAGGATAAATATTTAAAGCCACATTTTTATCAATTTCAGAAGGAATTGACTTTTGATTTCATAATGGTCCAATATTAATTGTTACTTGTTTTTCATTAATTGCATTACTTAAAGTAAGTTTGACATTTAAAAAAGTAGATTCGCTATTAGGTTTTGTAACTGCAATTTTAGTAATTAAAGCACCATTTAAATCATTACTAAAACTAGATTCAATTCGCTTTTTAAATTCATTATTTAAACTATGTAAATTAAAAGATTCTATTCATGTCATTCACTCGAAGGGAGTTCTAGATGAATATTCAACTTTAGGTTTATATGTTTTACTATTTAGATTATTAAAAATAGCATCTAAATCAATTAATGATTTTAGATTAGCAATTTTAAATGTTACTTCTTGATTACTAGTTGCATTAGGATAAGAAATAATTAATTTTAAACTTACATCTTCACCATTTGTATTAAAAGTAACTGATTCTATTTTTGCAATTTCTCCAAGAGCTGCTTGAAATGTTGGCAATAATAAGATTTTAATTTTTTTAGTTATGTAATTTGAATTAGAATTAGTTAATGCATTAATAGATTTAGATAAATCATTAACTAATATTCCATCATCAGCATTAATAGTTTGATCAGAAATACCTTTGATTATATTTGATAAAGCTAAATTAGCACTAACACTAGGATTTTGATTGCAGGAAATAGTTGCAATAAAACTTATTAGTAAAGGACTAATTAGAAGTGAAATTAGTTTACGTTTTTTCATATATTTCCTTTCAAGACAATATTGCTTTTTAATTTTTAAACCGTGATTATTTTTTTAATCTGCCTTATTATAAAAAAATTGCTTTTTTGCTTAAGTATTAATTAAAATCTGATTTTTTTTAAATTTAATTCAAAAAATATGTAAGCAAATTAAAAATCAATTATTATTTTTGAATTTAATAACTATCAACTTACATATTTTAATTAGTTTAAAAAACATATAAATAGTTATGAAAAAAAGCACTTTTAGATTTATAAAAGTGTGATTATTGAAAATATTATTTAATACTTAAAAATGTTTTAAATACTGTTTTCTATTTTCTTTTTTTGATAAATTTAAATACTTATAAGTTGTTTCAACTTTTGAATGCCCTAATTGCAACATTACCGTTTTAGGATTAGCGCCTCTTAAAAGCATATGAGTTGCATGGCTTCTTCTTATACTATGAGGAGTATATTCATTGCCTAAAACTTCTTTAACTCACATTCTTAATGTTTTATAACTATATTCAAAACCTTTAAATAATTTTGTTGTCTCAAAATTATGAAAAATTTCTCTAGTTTTATTACCTTTACCAACTACTTTAATAGTAGATTGATCTACTAAAGTTAAACTTTTAAGTTCATTAGCTCTAATCCCTGTTTCAAATAAAAGTCTGACAATAATATTTTTATAATTGTCAAGATCACTTGTTTTTTTATATAAAAAATCTTTTGTAAATACTTGTCTATAAACATTAGGAATTTTCGAAAGTTTTATTCTTGATAAAACATTCGTTCTTTTATCCTTTTTGAATTTCAAATATGATAAAAGAACATTGTAATGTGTTCACATAGTATTGGGGCTGTATTTATCATCTAACAATTTTGACCTAACCAGTCTCATGTCAGATAATAAATCAACATAGTTTTCTAATATATTTTTATATGTTTTTATGGTGTTTTTTGAATAATTATTTTTATCTAAATATTTAATGTATTTGTCCATTTTTACCTTTCTTAAATATATTTATAATGATATAAATATTGAAATTTATATTCGTTTATATTCATGCTAATATTCAAGGTAAAATAATGGCAATTTTGATACAGGTTTAGGTGCTGCAACTATTACAAAAGTTGTTGTAACTGCGCCCGCTAATGATGAAGCGACAACTATTATTATGACATTAACATTAAGTAATGGGACCGCTAATAAAGATGTAAAAATTACAGTTAGTCCACTACCAAGTAAAAAATCATTAGATAGTAAAATTACACCAGAAAATAAAAATCAACTAGATGTAAATGAGGTTAAAACAGCTTTAGAAGCTATTAGTGTTAGAACAACTGTTAATCATAAAAATGATTTACCCGATGCAAAAAATAACTATGATGATGCAGCTAAATTTTTAGCAGATATTAACCAAAATAAATTTGATACGAAAGAAACTACATTAACTCTAAGCAGTTTTAAAAATGATGCTAACTTTGGAATCAAATCATTTACAATCACAATATCAAAAACAGGTGCCACAAGTGCAACACTAACAGTTACAGTTAGCGGTTTTAAAACAACAGCCCAAGGAGCACCAGCGGATGTAAATGCTGTTAAAGCTGCTTTAGAAGCAGTTAATCCTAAAACAACAGTCGGGCATAAAAATGAATTACCTACAACTAACAACGATTATAAAACTGTTGATGAATTACTAACTGATTTAAATCAAAATACTTTTGATAGTAAACAAGCAACACTAGCTCTAGGTAAAACAACAAATGATGAAGCAGCAGGAACAAAAACAGTTGTAATCAGTATTTCAAAAAAAGATGCTACAAACACTACAGCAACAATTACTATAACTGGATTTAATACAACGGCTAAAGTTGCTCAGGCTGAAGTTGAAACAGTTAAAGCTGATTTAGAAGCAATGGAACCAAAAGTAACATCTAAACATACATCGGATTTGCCAACTGAATCAAATAATTACAAAACAGTTAATGAGTTATTAACTGATCTTAAAAAAGAAAGCTTTAACAAAAAATCAACTACTTTAGCTTTAGGTGAGATTACAAACGATTCAACTAAAGGAACTAAAACAATTATAATTACTATTTCTAAATCAGGTTCAAAAGATGCAACTACTAAAATAACTGTTACTGGTTTTAATACAACCGCCAAAGTTGCACAAGCTGATGTAGATGCGGTTCAAAATTCATTTAAAGCATTAGTTGATAAAACAACTAAGAAAACAGCCGAATATCCTTCAGAAACAAACAATTACAAAAATAAAGAAGACTTCTTTAATGATATTAGTTTAACTAATTTTGAAGAAAAAGGGGTAGCTTTTGCTTTTGTAGAGAACCCTTTAAGTAGGGCCAGATCTAAACTTAAGGGGTTTTTCTTATGAAACTAACATATGAAGACAAAATCAAAATAATCGAGATGATCGATAAAGGTGTT
>NZ_NNCE01000019.1 GCF_002245785.1 Mycoplasma testudineum | reverse complement strand
TGTAGTGGTACCTTAAAGTTGGACTAAAAAAATTATATATATTCTAAGGAATGTTGTCTAAAGTTATAAGGCGACATTCCTTTTAATTTTGCTTTAATTCTTCGATTATTATAATAATCAATATATTCAATAATTGCTAGTTCTAGTTCTTCTAAAGAATTAAAGTATTTTTGATTTTTGTAAAACATTTCAGTTTTCAAAATACTAAAAAAGTTTTCAATAATAGAGTTATCCAAGCAATTTCCTTTTCTAGACATGCTTTGAATAATTCCGTTCTTTTTTAACTCATTTTGGTAATATCTCATCTGATATTGCCATCCTTGGTCTGAGTGAAAAATCAAACCATCTAAATTATCAAATTTATCAAAGGCAATTTTTAACATATCTGTTATTTGCTTGAAATTAGGACTTTTAGAAATTGAATATGAAACTATTTCACGGCTGAATAAATCTATAATTGGTGATAAATATAATTTCCCAGAAGCAATCGAGAATTCTGTAACATCAGTAGCTCATTTTTCATTAATTCTATTTGCCTTAAAATTTTGTATGTATATTTCCTTATTATTAACAATTTGCTTCTCAATTAACAAATTTGGTTTTCATTTTCCAATTTCACCTTTGTAAGTTTTAAATTTTTTCGCTTTCTTAAGTGGAGAAAGTGATAAATGCCTCATAATTTTTAATATTTTCTTATGATTGACTACAATGTTTTGATTTTGTAATTCTAATTTTATTCTTCTGTATCCGTAACTAAAATTGTTTAATTTAGCTATTTCAAGAATTTTTTGATGAATTTCCTTGTCTTTGTCACTTAATTCTAGACATTTCAAATTGTAAAAATATGTAGATTTCGAAATGTTGGCCGCTTTTAATAGAAATTTTATTTTGTGCTTTTTGCTCAATTCAAAAACTATTTTGATTTTTTCTTTCTTGAGTTCTTTTCCAGTGACAAAACTGCGGCTTGCAACTTTTTTAAGTAATCATTTTCGGCTCTTAAATACTCAATTTCATATCTTGCTTTTTTAAGTTCATCATCTTTGACATTTAAATTATTCAATTCCGTTTTATCATTTTTACCCGAAATTTCTTTTTTATCGTTATTGTTCATATTCGAAAAATTGACTCGCTTTCTTCCACGTTTTTTAGGAGCAAGTGCATCAATCCCATACTTTTCATATTCTTTTATTCACCGGTAAATTGTAGATGCTCCATTGGGAATATTATAGTCAATTGCCAATTGTTGTAAAGGTATACCTTTTCAATAATTTTTGATTACAGATAATTTGAATTCCTGTGTGTAAATAGTGTATTTATTTCTCTTTAATCCCTCAAGGCCTAGTTGAAAGTACTTGTTTTTTATTCCTAAGACAGTGGAATCATTAAGTTGATAAGTTTGTGCAATTTGGTTCATAGGAACACCTTTATCGATCATCTCGATTATTTTGATTTTGTCTTCATATGTTAGTTTCATAAGAAAAACCCCTTAAGTTT
>NZ_NNCE01000018.1 GCF_002245785.1 Mycoplasma testudineum | reverse complement strand
TTTTTCAAAGAACAAGTAAAAATAGGTCAATTATTGGAAAAGTTCGATTCTCTAATTACCCTTTATCAGCGTAAGTACAAATAAAGGAGGAAGAAATGATAAGAAAAAGAAGCAAATTATTTATAGATTATTATGAAAACTGAATAAAAATGTACAAAGAAGGAGCAATAAGAAAAGTAACCTTAAATAAATATTATTTGGCTCTAAAATGAGTTAAAAAAATTGCCCCAAACCTTAAAACATCCGAGATAACTAGAAGCGTTTATCAACAATTGCTAAATGATTATGCAGAACATCACGAAAAACAAACAACAATGGATTTTCACCATCAATTAAAAGGGTCAATATTAGATGCAGTTGATGATGGGTTAATATCAAATGATCCAACTAGAAAAGTAATAATAAAGGGTAGGAAACCAAGAGAAAAAAGAATTAAATATTTAAATCAATTCCAATTGCAAACACTTTTATCTCACTTAAATTTATTAAATGAAATAAATTCCGATTGACTAATTTTAGTTATAGCTAAAACTGGTATGAGATTTTCTGAAGCTCTTGGTTTAACGCCTAAAGATTTTGATTATCAAAACCAAACAATTTCAATCAATAAAACATGAGATTATAAAGGTGAAGGTGGTTTTCAAGAAACGAAAAACAAATCATCTATGAGGAAAATTCAGATAGATTGAAAAACTGTTACTCAATTCGTTGGACTACTTAAAGATAAAGACATAAATGAACCTATATTTGTTAAAGATAAAACATATAATTCTACTATTAATCAAATTTTATATCGACATTGTAAGAAATTAAACATTCCACAAATTTCTATTCACGGTTTAAGACATACGCATGCTTCTCTATTACTATTTTCAGGAGTATCAATTGCAAGTGTTGCAAGAAGATTGGGGCATGCAAGCATGACAACAACACAAAAAACATACTTACATATAATTCATGAATTAGAAAATAAAGATATAGATCAAGTTATGAGATTGCTTTCTGGATTAAATTAGCAATTTGTACTTACGCTGATGAAGGGTAATTAGAGAATCGAATGTTTCTAAGAGATTTGAAATACTATTTTGTTCAGATTGTGAAGGAACATCAATTACATAATTAGAATATTCTTTAGAGTTAACTGCTCTCTGTGCCGATCTTTGTGAAGTAATTTCGATCATATTTTTGTATTGATCTGTTAGTGTATTTTGAAAAATAAATTCTGGATTGTAATTTTTTAAAAATTTTACTCTAAGCAAATTACCGGTGTAATACACTTTATCTCCAATATTTTTGTGAATATAAGTTCTCCCAACACTACCATTTCCAGTAGATGCAAACAAAACATCACCATAGTCTAATAAATATTCATCTGCATTATTCAGGTTATAGTTTGGCGATGTGAGTTGGTTACTTTTAAATAATCTAGTATTAACATCAATTTCAGTTATTCTTAGGAATTTGTTTATTCCATCATATTCTTTAGTAGTTGCCGGAAGCCCGTATTTCAAATTTATTGCCATTTCTCCGAGTTTACGCCGTTCTCAAGCGTTAGCAAATCCTTTAAACCTGATTTTAGGTACAATTTCACCATTATTTGGAAACATTTTGCTTAACAAACTCTTTTTAATGCTTACAAGTTTTTCATACTTACGCTGATAAAGGGTAATTAGAGAATCGAACTTTTCCAATAATTGACCTATTTTTACTTGTTCTTTGAAAAA
>NZ_NNCE01000017.1 GCF_002245785.1 Mycoplasma testudineum | reverse complement strand
AATTTTATTATTCTATCGGCAATGCCCGAAAATGACATAGTAATCGATGTTAAGGCAGACTTGACAAAAGGTGATTTAATAATTAAATCATTAAGTTTAGTGACAAACCAAGACCAATCAATAAATTGATTAGAAACCGTAAATTTTATTAAATCACGCTGAAAAGATTGAGAATATCCTTACTCTCAACCATTTGTGAAATACAATTGATATGATATGAAAACAAAAATCACAGTTATAAACAAATCATTAATTGGAACGAAAGGCATTGATTCATTAAATATAAAAGTGCACAATCTTAGAGATTTTTCTGCACTAATTGAACATTTTTCTGGACAAAAAAATAAATTATTAACGACAACAAACACTTTTTAAATCAGAAACTCATATTTTTTGAAATAAAAGGAATATGAGTTAAAATCGGTATCCTTTAGAAGTTAAATAATAAACAACCTTTTAACTTTATAAATTATTTTTTTCTAATTCAATAATCTAAAATTTTTTGCAAATTTAAAAATTAAAAGCTGTTTTAATTACAAAATTGATTTTGTGTAATTAAAGTTTAATATTAGTATGAAATATTAAACTGCCAATATTTAAAATCCGTTAATTTTTGTTAGCTCCCTAAAATAAATTAAAAAAATGGTTACATATAAATGTAAACCACTTTTGCAATTATAGTTTTCTATACTTTATTTTTTTCGTTTTCGATTTTTAATTTTATCGTATAAAGAAAATATAAAAGGTTTGTTTTCAATAGCTTTTTGCGCTTCGGTTTCTGCTTGTGCATTTAATTCTTCACCAGGTTCACAAAATGCATTTGTGATATTACCATCATGAATGTATTCAAGTGAACAGAATTTAGCAATATATTTATTTTTAGATGATCTAAAATTAACTAACACATAGTAAAGTGAAGGTAGAATAAGAGCTCCAGAAATTCAGTTTCCTATTAGTGTTGGCAATAAGGTATTATAAATAAATATTGCAGCTCACATGCTTCCGTAATTTGAAGCAGCAACTGTTGGGAACTCAGCTAAACCAATTGTATAAATACTTAAGTTAACAGGTATATGGTTGAATCCAGCAATTGCTAATAAGAATATAGGCAATCAAACTATTAGAATTTTACCAACTGCATTTTTTGAAGCCATTGATGATCAAATTGCTCCAACAATAACTATATTACTTACAATTGAAGAGAAAAATATTTGATGTCACTCACCACCGCGAGCGTTATATAGTTTTCCTTCAATAATTCCTTTAATTACTAATAAATCATTTTCGTTTCAAGCAGCAGCTCAGTGAAAAACATAAGCCATTACTAAGCCGCCTAGAAAATTAGCAAATAAGACAATACTTCATCTTAATAATAAGCTTCTAAATTTACTTTCTTTTTTTAAACATCCTAAGAATGCTAAGTTATCTCCATTAAATACTGCAGCGCCTAGAAATAGTACAAATAATATTCCAACAGGGAAAACTGCTGCTGCAGCAATTCTTCCTTCTGGCCTGATACTTAGTGCTCCATCTGTTATTACAGAAAAAAGTGAAGTTACTTTTACAAACCCATAGAATGCAATGGCGATATAAACTCCGCCTAGAAATCCCATAATTAAAATTCTTCATCATTCTAGTTTTGCTTTATTCATTCCAAATTGCATAGCATTTTGAAAATTTGTTTTATAATCGTGCATTAAATCTCCTTACACTTATAATTATATTCTCCATACCATATTAATATTATTTGCATTGAAAAAAAGTAAAATTTTCCACATTTTTCCACATATTAGCTAATCTTTGATTTTCGACTAAAAAATATGCTATTTTACTTAAGCGCTTTTGAGCTTCATTAAATAATTTTTATCAATATATTTATAAATTATTACAAGTATATTTCCACATGTTAACGATATGGAAATAGCAAATATTGAAATAGTATTTAATTAAGAAATAGACAGTTTATAAATAATGCAATTTAGTTGAAAACAACAATATTTATAGGGAGCAAGTAAAAATTAACGGATTTAAAATTTTATTTTTTTTAGAAACTTAAAATTAAGTCTCATTTTTACCTTAG
>NZ_NNCE01000016.1 GCF_002245785.1 Mycoplasma testudineum | reverse complement strand
CTAAGGTAAAAATGAGACTTAATTTTAAGTTTCTAAAAAAAATAAAATTTTAAATCCGTTAATTTTTACTTGCTCCCTAAAATACTTAAAACATTTCAAATAATTTTAGATATAAGAAATAGTATTTTACATGTTATAAATTTTAAAATAACTTTTCATTTATAATGTCAAATATACAATAAAAATATTACAAATTAGATGTGAAAATTAATAATTATTAAGTAGATATAAAGTATTAATATTTCTAAAACTGATTAAATTAACTTTACATTTCATTATTAAAGTCTGATTATTTTAATAATGAAATTAATATTATTTTAAATTTGTAAAAATTTTAATTAAAAAATGAAAGAAGAGTGAAAAAGTGAATAAACAGCAATTAGCATCCAAAATTTGAGAATCAGCAAATAAAATGCGTTCAAAAATTGAAGCAGGTGAGTATAAAGACTACATTATAGGATTTATGTTTTATAAATTTTTATCTGAAGAACAAGTAAAATTTTTAAAAGAAAAACATTGGACCGATGAAGATATTAAAGAATTATCTGAAGAAGATACTCAAACAGTTGAATTTGTACAGCGCAATATTGGTTATTTTATTGCCTACAACAATTTATTTTCAACATGAATTGAAAAAGGTCTTGATTTTGATTTAAGTGATGTTAGAGATGCTTTAAATGCTTTTTCAAGATTAATAAGTAATCAACATAAAAAAGTTTTTGATCGTATTTTTAATACTCTTGAAACTGGATTAAATAAATTAGGAGTTACTGCTTCAGAACAAACTAAAGCTATAAAAGATCTTATCCAAGTATTAAAAATTATTCCAATGAATAATAAACAAGATTATGATGTTTTAGGATTCATTTATGAATACTTAATTAGTAATTTTGCTGTAAATGCTGGTAAAAAAGCAGGTGAATTTTATACCCCTCATGAAGTATCTGTGTTAATGTCAGATATTGTTGCAGACCATTTAAAAAATAATACTGAAATCAAAATATACGATCCAACTAGTGGATCTGGTTCATTACTTATTAATATTGGTTATTCAATTCAAAAACACACTTCCAACCGCAACAATATAAAATATTATGCTCAGGAATTAAAAGAAAACACTTATAACTTAACTAGAATGAATTTAGTTATGCACGGTATATTACCAGATAATATTGTTGCCAGAAATGCAGATACATTAGAAAATGATTGACCTCTTTTTGATGAATCTGATTCAAGAATATCTTATGATCCTTTACTTGTAGATGCAGTTGTATCTAATCCTCCATATTCTTTAGAATGAAATAGAGATAATAAAGAATCTGATCCTAGATACTCAGAATTTGGTTTAGCACCTAAAGGTAAAGCAGATTATGCCTTTTTATTACATGATTTATACCATGTTAAAACAGATGGAATTATGACAATAGTTTTACCTCATGGTGTTTTATTTAGAGCTGGTGAAGAAGGTGAAATCAGAAAAAATTTAGTTGAAAAAAATCATATAGATACAATTATCGGTTTGCCAGCAGATATTTTCTTTGGTACTGGTATTCCAACAATAATAATGGTACTTAAAAAGAGTAGTAAAGAAAACACAGATATTTTGATGATAGATGCTTCTAAAGGTTTTGTTAAAGTTGGCAATAAAAATCAATTAAGAGCTTCTGATATTAAGAAAATTACTGATACTGTTATTAATAGAGAATCTGTTGATAATTTTTCACGTGTTGTTAGTTTAGAAGAGATTCGCAAGAATGATTACAATTTAAATATTACAAGATATGTTGATACATCTGAAGCCACTAAAACTTGAGATATTCATTCATTAATGTATGGCGGAATCCCAAAATCAGAATTAAAAGTGCTTGAAAATTATTGAAACGAATTTCCGTCTCTTAAAAATGATTTGTTTGAAGAAATAAATGATGCTTATTATTCTCTTAAAAATAAAGATATTAAAACAGTAATGAGCAATAACTGAGATGTTATTAACTATTTAGATAAATTTAAAAATAATTTCAAGGATTTAGATTTATTTTTAGAAACTAGATTAATTTCTAATATGAATAATTTAAATATTGTTCTTGAACAAGAAGATATTAGTAATGAAATTTTTGATAGATTAAAAGATTTTAAACTTTTGGATAAATACAAAGCTTATCAAGCCCTTGAAGATGAATGAGTTAAAACTTCTATTGACCTTGAAATTATTCAATCAGAAGGTTTTGATGCAATTAGAAAAGTTGATCCTAAAATGATTATTAGAAAAAAAGGTATTCATGAAGAAGAATATCAAGAAGGCTGAATGGGTAGAATTATTCCTTTTGAAGTTGTTCAGAAGAATTTACTGAATAGTGAATTAACTAGTTTAGAAGATAAAGAAAATCGCTTAAATGAAATCGAGTCTGAATTTCAAGAAATTATTGAACAATTAACAGATGAAGAAAAAGAAAGGTCTTTTTCTGAAGAAGGCAATAAATTTGATACTAAAAAAGTAAAGCATCTTATCAAAGTTTTAGATGTTAATCAAGAAGAAGATGAATTATTTAAATCTAAACTAATTAGATATAGTGATTTAAAAGAAGAAGAAAAAGAATTAAAGATCAATATCAAAAGGGAATTATTAGATTTACAAGATAAAACTAAGATTGCAATTGAATCGTTAACTGATTTACAAGCAAAAGATTTATTAAAACAAAAGTGAATTAAGCCAATAACTGAAGCTATTGCTAAATTGCCAAATGATATTATCAATACTCTCGTTTCTTTAATTGTAGATTTAGATGATAAATATAATGTAACCTTTTCAGATATTGTAAATGAAATTAAAGATAATCAAAACACATTATTATCACTAATAGATGACTTAGAAGGTGATGAATATGACATGAAAGGGTTAAGTGAGTTAAAATCACTACTTAAAGGCAAATAGATATGGAAAAAAGTACATTAAAACCTGCAATTAGATTCAAAGGTTTTACTAACACTTGGGAACAGTATAGTTTTGGTGAGATGTCAGAAAGTTTTAAATACGGACTTCCAGCAGCTGCAACTGAGTATGA
>NZ_NNCE01000015.1 GCF_002245785.1 Mycoplasma testudineum | reverse complement strand
CAAAAGTTTTTAATGATAATAAGGCAAAACTAAAAATTATTCTCGACAATAAGATAAAAATAATCAAAGACCAAAGAAACAATATGATTAACAAGCTTTACGAAGTAGGGAGACACACATACCCGGAAATACTTGAGATTGTTGACAATTCATTTTGAGTAATTCTTAATTCGCTAAAACACGAATTATCAAAACTAAGTTTTAAATAAAAATAGTACAACTATAAATAAAGAATAAAACCACACTTAATTGACTACAAATTGATTAGTCATAGTTTTTTGTATGCAGTAAATAAATTTTTAAAGTAATTTAACTATTTTTTATGAAAAATATTTACGGAAAATGCTAATATTTTCAAAATTAAAAAGTCCTTCAATATAAAACGGCCCTAACCATTTTTATTAATTTTATTTAAAAATAAATAACGGAATAAATAAGTAAATTAATTAAGGATTTCTTTATTATTATATAGAAAGTTACTATAAAGGTAAATATTCACAAAATCATACTAAATACTACTAGTCAATTTTTGAGTAAAGTGATTCGACAAAATTATGAGAATTTTTTCCCTACAAATCCCCCTTAATCAAGCGGACAAAAACACAAAAAAAATTAACATAAAACTGAAAAAAATTATTACGGGTTAAATAATGGCAATTTAACAACCGGAATGAAGGCATGAATTAGTGGCAATTTTGATACAGATTTAGGTGCTGCAACTATTACAAAAGTTGTTGTAACTGCGCCCGCTAATGAAGATGCAACTTCAATTGTAATTACTTTAACATTAAGTAATGGGACCGCCACAAAAGATGCTAATGTTACAGTTAGCCCATTACCAAGTCAAAAATCACTAAATACTACTCCTACACCTAATCCAGACCCTGTAAATCAAAATCAAGCAGATGTTGATTCAGTGAAAGCGTCCTTAGAAGCGATTACCCCAAGAATTACAACTACACATAGTTCTAATTTACCTACAACTTCAAATGACTACTCTAGTGCTTTGGCATTTTTGACAGATATTGGACAATCAAGTTTTAATACAAAAGGAACAACACTTACTCTAGGTTCAATTACAAATAATGAATCAGAAGGAACTAAGTCATTTACAATTACAGTTGCTAAAGGAAATGCAAATAGTGCAACAACTACTATGATTGTTGTTAGCGGATTTAAAACAACTGTACAAGGTGCGCAAGCAGATGTAAATGCAGTTAAAGTAGATTTAGAAGCTATTACTCCAAAAATGACAGCTGGCCACAAAAATGAATTACCTACAACAAATAATAATTATTCAACTGTTCAATTATTATTAGCAGATGTAAGTCAACCAAACTTTAATTTAAGAGGAACAACACTAACTTTAGGCGAAATAACTAACAACGAAACTGAAGGAACAAAATCATTTACAATTACTATTACTAAAGATGATGCGACTGCGACACTTAATTTCAAAGTGAGTGGATTCAATACAACATTAAAATTAGCTCAAGCAAATGTAGATGCTGTAAAGGCAAGTTTAGAAGCTATTGAAATTAAAAAAACAACAACACATTCCGGTACACTGCCAAGTAAAACAACTGATTATACAAATTCAACAGAATTTTTAACAGACATCAACCAAAAGGATATTAATGTAAATGGTTCTACATTAGCACTAACAGAATTTAAAAATGATGATGCAGCTGGTACTAAAACATTTACAATTACTATTACTAAATCAGGTGCAAGTGCAACTTTATCATTTACAGTAACAGGATTTCAAACAACTGCTCAAGCGGCTCAAGCAGATGTAGATGCAGTTCAACTAGAATTACAAAAACTTGTAAATAAAGCAACTTCAATGACTGCTGCTTACCCTACAAAAGATAATGATTATTCAAATGCCGAGAAATTCCTTGAAGATATAAAAGTGACTGGTTTTGAAGATAAAGGAACTAATTTAGTTTTTAGTGAATTTGTTAATAATGTTGATACTGGTACAAAATCATTTAAAATAACTATATCTAAAGATGGAGCAACAACTAGCAAAACAGTTGAAATTTCTATAAGTGGATTCAAACAAGCAGATGCAAATGTAAAAGCATGATACGATAAATGAGCAAAACGCACAGATTGACAAGTAAAGCAGTTTAGAGCAAACGCTCAAGCTACATTTACTAGAAATACTGCAAAAGCAGCATTTGACGATACATCTCGAGCAACTGTTAAAGCAAAACTTGATTTTATTTTGACCACCCCAATCGAAGAAAATAATACTCCTACTACTTTAGCTGATTACACACCTGTATTTAATGTTGAAGAAATTACAACTAATGCTGATGCGACAACATTAAAAATAGAATACTATTTAACAAAAACAACTGGAACTGCAACAACTTATTTTAGTGCTGATGGTACAGAAGTATCAGATCTTACTGAAGTCAAAAAAGGTTCGTTATCACTTTCAGAAATTACTAGCGACTTAGCTCAGTTACAAGCACAAGCAGCTAATCTAATGGTTGCAACACAAAATTCAGGAATTTTTGGTAATAATCAAAAATTGAGTGAATGAATGGCACATTTTGTTAACAATAATGGCCCAACATCAGTAGATGAAATTAATCAACAAATTGCGGAAGGATTTGAAAGATTAATTCATAATCCGCAAACAGGTAGTTCTGCAAATGGAACAATAAGAAAAATGACTTTAATGAGTCAGGATGTTGAAGATGATGTTGCAAAAATTAGACAATTTATGGCAAATCCGGGTACTAAAACTAAACTGATAGGTGATTACAAATCAGTAAAAGTTCGTGTTTTTGAAGTTGAATTAGAATTAAATGAGACTACACATAAAGTATTACTAGGTGGACTAAATGGTCGGGCAAGTGCCGCAAATTCACTAAATAATGAAACATTAAAAGATTGAGTATTAACAACTGTACGTGTTGATGATGACACATACAACCAGCTGACTGAATAGTGCAACGAATCAAGCGGTTATTTAATTATAGTTTAGGTGCAACGTTTATAAAATGTGTAGTGGTACCTTAAAGTTGGACTAAAAAAATTATATATATTCTAAGGAATGTTGTCTAAAGTTATAAGGCGACAT
>NZ_NNCE01000014.1:837-3367 GCF_002245785.1 Mycoplasma testudineum | reverse complement strand
AGTGTTCTCTAACTGTTAATTTTTTCATTTATAAATTTTACTCACTTTCACCCTTTAAAATAAAACAGTCGCTTTCATATCACAATTTAAAAAATTGAGTTTTTTTAATAAATGAGGTTTTGGCATAGTATTATATTTTTGTATCAATAAACACAATACTAAAGAGACAAGAGTTAGTTCAGGTTTTGGCATAGTATTATATTTTTGTATCAATAAACAATTATTGCGTTATCGACAGCTGTGATATAGTTTTGGCATAGTATTATATTTTTGTATCAATAAACTAAATCAGGTCGTTAAATATTTGCTCCAGAGTTTTGGCATAGTATTATATTTTTGTATCAATAAACAATGAAAATAAATAACGAAGAAATTAAAAAGTTTTGGCATAGTATTATATTTTTGTATCAATAAACTTATAAGATAAGTAAAGGAGAAGAAAATGAGTTTTGGCATAGTATTATATTTTTGTATCAATAAACAATGTGTATTTTTTTGACAGCCGTAGTTTAGTTTTGGCATAGTATTATATTTTTGTATCAATAAACTCTTTATACGAAATAATCATCCCAATTGGCGTTTTGGCATAGTATTATATTTTTGTATCAATAAACTTCGAACTGACTACCGCGTACGAAAACGCAGTTTTGGCATAGTATTATATTTTTGTATCAATAAATTCTTCCTCAATTTCCAAAATTTCAGAGGTTGTTTTGGCATAGTATTATATTTTTGTATCAATAAACAGTTTAGTTATTCCTTTACTTATTATTTCAGTTTTGGCATAGTATTATATTTTTGTATCAATAAACAGTAGTTGAGGTATTTGTTAGTGTCGAATAGTTTTGGCATAGTATTATATTTTTGTATCAATAAACATAGAATTGAAAAGGATGTCCGACATAGTAGTTTTGGCATAGTATTATATTTTTGTATCAATAAACACGATTTTCAAGTCACAGATTTAGTAGAAAGTTTTGGCATAGTATTATATTTTTGTATCAATAAACCAGTATTATTTTGTTTAATAGTTAAATATTGTTTTGGCATAGTATTATATTTTTGTATCAATAAACTTCGAACTGACTACCGAGTACGAAAACGCAGTTTTGGCATAGTATTATATTTTTGTATCAATAAACTCTTCTTAACAACCTCAAAAATCAGGGCGTGTTTTGGCATAGTATTATATTTTTGTATCAATAAACGACAAAAATAATGCTTTTTGAGTTAATAATGTTTTGGCATAGTATTATATTTTTGTATCAATAAACGCCTAACCTACATTAACAACCTAAACGATTGTTTTGGCATAGTATTATATTTTTGTATCAATAAACTTTTCCCGTCAGTAATTGCGTTTGTGTGTGGTTTTGGCATAGTATTATATTTTTGTATCAATAAACCTACTAAATCTGCTACTTGAAAATCGTCATGTTTTGGCATAGTATTATATTTTTGTATCAATAAACTAACATTCTCAAATCCAATTGATGACATACGTTTTGGCATAGTATTATATTTTTGTATCAATAAACATATGGTTATATGCATAATACTCGAATCCCGTTTTGGCATAGTATTATATTTTTGTATCAATAAACAATTTTCAAAAAAAAAATAGCCCTGCGGCGTTT
Organism: Mycoplasma testudineum; assembly: GCF_002245785.1. Taxonomy (GTDB): domain Bacteria; phylum Bacillota_I; class Bacilli_A; order Mycoplasmatales; family Metamycoplasmataceae; genus Mycoplasmopsis_B; species Mycoplasmopsis_B testudinea. The sequence goes on along the minus strand of NZ_NNCE01000014.1, from coordinate 1,730 downwards.
TGGCATAGTATTATATTTTTGTATCAATAAACTTTTCCTTTTTTATTATGGATGTAAGATTCGTTTTGGCATAGTATTATATTTTTGTATCAATAAACTGGCAGGGATATACCACTCACTTATACCTAGTTTTGGCATAGTATTATATTTTTGTATCAATAAACTTCACTCGAGAATTTTATAAACTACCTTTAGTTTTGGCATAGTATTATATTTTTGTATCAATAAACGACAAAAATAACGCTTTTTGAATAAATAATGTTTTGGCATAGTATTATATTTTTGTATCAATAAACTTCGATGTAGCACTTACTGCTACCGAGGTAGTTTTGGCATAGTATTATATTTTTGTATCAATAAACTTTTTCAATATAGGTTCGTTTAAAGTGTAAGTTTTGGCATAGTATTATATTTTTGTATCAATAAACTTAAAAACAGTCTACAAAATTCTCGAGTGAGTTTTGGCATAGTATTATATTTTTGTATCAATAAACTATATCACGAGTGATTAATATATTCCTCTTGTTTTGGCATAGTATTATATTTTTGTATCAATAAACACAATACTAAGGAAACCAGAACGACAGCCGGTTTTGGCATAGTATTATATTTTTGTATCAATAAACTTAGTCGTAATTTTTCCTTGTTCAGTCGTAGTTTTGGCATAGTATTATATTTTTGTATCAATAAACTTTTCGATAAGTAACTGATTCCTGTTTGTTGTTTTGGCATAGTATTATATTTTTGTATCAATAAACTTTTTCAATATAGGTTCGTTTAAAGTGTAAGTTTTGGCATAGTATTATATTTTTGTATCAATAAACTTAAAAACAGTCTACAAAATTCTCGAGTGAGTTTTGGCATAGTATTATATTTTTGTATCAATAAACTCT
>NZ_NNCE01000014.1:0-741 GCF_002245785.1 Mycoplasma testudineum | reverse complement strand
TTATCAATAAACTTAAAAACAGTCTACAAAATTCTCGAGTGAGTTTTGGCATAGTATTATATTTTTGTATCAATAAACCCAGTTTGACCAGCTTCTCCTTTTGGGCCTGTTTTGGCATAGTATTATATTTTTGTATCAATAAACTGTGTAATTCATTTTTAACTTCTTTCTGTAGTTTTGGCATAGTATTATATTTTTGTATCAATAAACTTGACATTTTACTGAAATTCAAACATTTATGTTTTGGCATAGTATTATATTTTTGTATCAATAAACGAAATGTTTCGGTTTCATAACTTTTTTCATGTTTTGGCATAGTATTATATTTTTGTATCAATAAACAAGCCGGGTATTGTTGGAACTTCGTTTATAGTTTTGGCATAGTATTATATTTTGTATCAATAAACATTATAACCAATTAGCTGGTATAACCATAGGTTTTGGCATAGTATTATATTTTTGTATCAATAAACTAATGAAGATGCAAGAAGGCACCACTTTGGGTTTTGGCATAGTATTATATTTTTGTATCAATAAACATACATTTTGTAAATGCATGGCAACAGCTTGTTTTGGCATAGTATTATATTTTTGTATCAATAAACTAACTATTGATGTTGTAAGTATTGATAACTGTTTTGGCATAGTATTATATTTTTGTATCGGGAGCTAACAAAAATTAACGGTCTTAGCAGAAAGGACCGTTTTTATTATGAAAAAAATGGAAAGCAATTTGATCGA
>NZ_NNCE01000013.1 GCF_002245785.1 Mycoplasma testudineum | reverse complement strand
CGATCAAATTGCTTTCCATTTTTTTCATAATAAAAACGGTCCTTTCTGCTAAGACCGTTAATTTTTGTTAGCTCCCAGTATTTTATTAGTTTAAATTGCTAGACAAATTTAAGGTATTAAGATAAATAAAAATTCATGCTCATTAACGGGCATGAATTTTTTCTATATCTAATTGTTTAATAGATTTTTATTTTTTCATTTGTGCTGCAACTTCAGCTGCAAAGTCGGTTTCAATTTTTTCAATTCCTTCACCAACTTCAAAACGAATCATTTTGATTGCTTTAGCATTTTGTGAACTTAAGTATTTTTCAACACTTAAAGCATTATCCATAACAAATGCTTGGTTTAATAATGTAAATTCACTTAAAGCTTTATTTAGCATACCTGCCATAATGCTTTCTTTGATTTTTTCAGGTTTATTAGCTAAAGCTGGACTTTGACTAAATTCTAGTTCTAATTTTTTAATTCTTTCACTAGGTACTTCAGTAGAAATCATATATTCAGGATTCATTGCAGCAATATGCATAGCAACATTTCTAGCTGCTTCATCACTTTTAGCTTCAACAACCATTAAAGATGCTACTCTACCATTAGCATGAGTATATGCACCTGCTTTAACATTATCATTTAAAGCAGCTGCTTCAACACGTCTAAATGAGATTTTTTCTCCGATTGTTGCTGTAGCTTTTTCAATTGCTTCAGCAATAGAAAAACCATTATTTAGTTTTAATTGTAAAGCTTGTTCGAAATTTGAAAAATTATTTTTTAATAATGTTTGACCAATTTCGTCTACTAAATTAACAAATTGTTCATTTTGACTAACAAAATCTGTTTCACTATTAATTTCATAAATAATAGCTTTTTTATCATCACGAAGCGCTCTAACTAAACCTTCAGCTGCAATTCTATCACCTTTTTTAGCTGCTTTAGCTTTACCTGATTCTTGTAAAAAATCAATAGCTTTATTAATATCATAATTAGTAGCTTCTAAAGCCTTTTTAACATCTAAAAATCCTGATCCGGTTCTATCTCTAAGTTCTCTAACTAATTCTGCTTTTTGTTTTGCATCCATAATTATTTATTTCCTTCTTCTTTTAATGAAGCATGAACTTTAGGTTTAGGTCCTAGTTTAGTTCTAACTTTAGGTTGATATTTATTTCTAGAAGTTCTATCTTCAGGTTTTTTAACTTCAGCTTCGTTTTCACCTAGGTCATATTCTTCTTTATTTTGATATGCTAGTTCTACTACTCCACCTTTAGCTTGGACTATAGCATCAGCTAAAATTGTTAAAATTAAACGAATTGATTTAACGCTATCATCATTAGCAGGAATTGGTAAATCTACTAAATCTGGATCACCATCACTATCAACTATACCAATTATTTTTACACCTTTTTTACGAGCTTCTTGAACAGCAATAGTATCGTTATTTGGATCAACAACAATCATAAATGCAGGTTGACGACGCATTTCACGAATACCTTCAAAGTTTTTTTGTAATTTTAATAAAGCACGCTCATCATTAAGAGCTTCTTTTTTTGTTCTTTCAGGAAATCCTGCTGCTTGTGCTGCTTCTAATTCTGTTAATTTTTTAAGTTGTTTGAAAATAGTTGCTTGGTTTGTTAATGTACCACCTAATCATCTTTCACTAACGAAAAATGAATTAGTTCTAAGAGCTTGTTCTTTAACAATTTCTTTAGCATGTTTTTTAGTACCAACAAAGATAAATGTAGCACCTTTTTGAGCATATTCATTAACTATTTTGTAAGCAAATTCGATTGCTTTAATAGTTTTAGAAACATCTAAAATGTGAATTCCTTTTCTTTTTGAGTGAATGAATTTGGCCATTTTAGGATTTCATACTTGTGTTTTGTGACCAAAATAAATTCCGGCTTTTAATAAAAGCTCATTTGAAACTATTTTGTCATTTTCATTAATTGAACTTGGTTTTTCTTTAAGTTCAACATTAAGATTTTTATCTTCCATGTTTTTCTCCTATGTTTAGTTTGTTATAACTTCCAATTGTTTCAAAATCTAAGCACGCTATATCATTGAGCGCACACCCTAGAAAATTCACAATTGTGCTTGATTATTAAATAAAAATTAAAAATCTTTTAAATTTTATCATAGAAATTATTAGGACATAAAATCAATATTTAAATTAATTTATATTATGTAAAAATTCTTTTGTTTTGGATGCATGAAGAAAATTAAAATTTATCAAAGTTAAAAATAACAATAATCAAAATAATTAAATTGAATATAGTTTCTGAATTAGAAAATTCTACAATAATAATCGAAAAGCTTAAAACAAATTAAAATAACTATGTATTATGACTTTAAATCACAGTCATTGATACATTATAATAAGACTTTATTTGTTATCAACAACATAATTTTTTATCTAAATTAATTACTAATTTTTTTAAAAAAATTGAATTTATCAGAATTTCAAGTGGATGGTTCAAATTTTAATAAATTATTACATACATCAATATTCAAAAAATTTTCTCTTAAAGTTGGATATTCACTAATAAAATTAATTGTTTTAATGGGTTTAAAATATTTTTCTAATTGCCCATTATGAAATATTATTAAATCTTTTTTAGCTCTTGTTACCGCGGTATAAAGCCAATCGTACGTTTCCAATGTGTCGTTCGTTAATACTATTGCAACATTATCAAGTGTCATGCCTTGAGCTCTGTGAACCGTTATCGCTCTACCTTTGTCAAAATATGAGTTATGTTTACCGAAAACGTCAACCGCCAATGTCTTATCACTTTGCAAACTTTCTAGAAAATATGTAGTACGATCTCCTTTGATGTCTATTCATTTAATTTTTAATTTTTCACCTGCAAAAAAATATTTAGAATCCGAAGCAAAAACAATATCATCAACCTTATATTTATCAATAGTTGAAAAAATATTATGATTAAAATTATTAACAGAAAGTAATCCATCATTTTTTGCTAACAAAAATGTATATTCACTGCTTATTTTTTTAATTTTTGCAATTAATTCACTTATGTTTTCATATGATTTAAAAAAATTTGAATAATTATTTTTTAAATCTAATCTTCCTCTTAAAAGATCTTTTTTTAAATTTATATGTGATGATAACTTTTTTTTATTTTCAAATCTACAAATCTTGTCACATGTAACTATATTTTGATTTTGCTTTTCTGAAATAAATCGCTTTATTCACTTTAAGATATTTACTTTACTAAACGGTCTAATTTGATTTTCGTCTCCAATGAACATAAATTTTATTTTTTCTTTGTATTTAGAAAATAATATATGAATAGACAATCAATGGTCTATATCATACATACTTATTTCGTCAAATATTATCGCCGAATATTTAGATAAATCTAAGTTACTAATGTAACGGCTGTTTTTATTAATGTAATTAATTTGAATATACTTGACATTTAAATTATTTTTCAATCTTTCTCTATATAAATTTTCTGCCTTGTATGTTGGTGTAATAATCAAAGTGATTTTATCATCATTTTTAATTACCTGGTCAATAGCTTTATTTGTTTTACCTGATCCGGGTTCGCCCGTTCATAATTCACTTATTTTAAAAATATCTTTTAAAGCACTTATAAGAAACATTATCTTATTTAAAGTAATGTAAAACCTTCCTGAAGTAGATATGTAGCATCAATCAAATTTAGAATCTTGTTTAACATTTGTGCAATCCAAAATTTTGTATTTTTTAATTATGTTTTCATCAGATATAATAAAAGGGATATTTGTTTTTTCAATAAATTTTCGTAATTCCACTTTACCGTATTCAACATTAATTATTTCTTTATCACCTAAATATTTTTCAATGTTTTTATAATAAAAAAAATCTCTTTTTGGCCCAGGATCTGGAAAATATGCAAAAAACGGTGACAATTGAATGGGATAAAATTTGTAAATTATATACTTACTTATATTTTTAAAAAACAAACAATTTTTTGGAATTTTTTCATAATAATAAGCTAATGCATATTTTCTTATATCAGTTATTTCATCATCAAATTTTTCAATTTCTGAGTTTATATTAATTTGTTCTAAATATTGATTGTTAACATGTATTTTATTTTGTTTTGAATAATAATAATAGTTTTGAAAATCTGCTTTTAAATAAAAAAATAAAATTTTTTCTATCACATCGTATTTTTCAAAAAATAATTCACTAAGGAAACTTATTGTATGTTCATTTTCATTTATGCCAACAACAAAGTAAACAATTTTATCGTTCCTTTTTCCTTCATAATTACAAGAAATTACAGTTATATTTTCAAATATTTTGGCTTCATTTTTTATTATATTTGCTTTTTCTAAGTAAGGATCGTTTTGGATAAACTTGCTTATTTTATCTAGAAGAGAATTTTTAGTATCATTATCTAATGGAAAATTTCTAATTTTTTTAAAAATGGATGTAAAGATGCTTTTATTATCAAATTCAAATTTATTGTAATGTAATTTGCTACTTATAACTGAATAATGCCATTGGTCATCGACATTATTTTCGTTGTGTTTAGATAAAAACTCATCAATAAGACGAACAAATAAACAAATTTCTGATAAAAGTGTCTCGATGTTATGACTTTTATTATCTTTATGATAATTATTGTAATGTTCCACATTAAAATTAGAGAGCTTATTAATATGTAAAACAAGTGAATTTTTAAAATTAATATATTTAATATTTTGTATCATTTTTTCCTTTTAACATAAATTTATAATTTTACATGTGGTAATTTAAAATTATATTAAAAATAATACGTAATTAATTGCTTTCTTTATTGCACTATTTAAAATGAAACGTAATACATACATTACGAGATTTCTTTTTGGATTAAATTAGCAATTTGTACTTACGCTGATGAAGGGTAATTAGAGAATCGAATGTTTCTAACAATTCACCAATTTTTACTTGTTCTTCATATGAAGTAACATTAAATTCAAAATTTGAATATTGTCTAGCGTTCAGTCCTGTTTGAACCGAACCTTGAGAAACGGCTCTTATCTTTAAATTGTAATCATTGCACAAAGTACTTTGATAAATAAATTTTGAATAGAAATTTGGGAGCAAGTAAAAATTAACGGATTTAAAATTTTATTTTTTTTAGAAACTTAAAATTAAGTCTCATTTTTACCTTAG
>NZ_NNCE01000012.1 GCF_002245785.1 Mycoplasma testudineum | reverse complement strand
CAAAAGTTTTTAATGACAATAAGGCAAAACTAAAAATTATTCTCGACAATAAGATAAAAATAATCAAAGACCAAAGAGACAATATGATTAACAAGCTTTACGAAGTAGGGAGACACACATACCCGAAAATACTTGAGATTGTTGACAATTCATTTGGAGTAATTCTTAATTCGTTAAAACACGAATTATCAAAACTAAATTTTAAATAAAAATAGTACAACTATAAATAAATAAAGAATAAAACCACCCTTAATTGACTACAAATTGATTAGTCATAGTTTTTTGTATGCAGTAAATAAATTTTTAAAGTGATTTAACTAATTTTTATGAAAAATATTTACGGAAAATGCTAATATTTTCAAAATTAAAAACTCCTTCAATATAAAACGGCCCTAACCTTATTTCTAAACTATTTTTATTTAATACTGTCAAAACGGGAATTTGTTCATGTCATCAATTTGTAGGTTCCGGGACTATTTCTTTAGTTTTACTATATTCTATAGATCATTTTTCTTTTTTATTAACGATATTCTCTCAATCAATTGAATTAACATCTTGTTTTTCAAATCCAAAAGTTTTAACATTTAATTCTCTTTTTGATTGATTGAATTTTATATCGACAATATGCTCATGTTTATTCATTGCTGATAAAAGAATGAAATTTTCTTTGAAAAATAATTCATTTATACCATTGAATTCAACTAATGTGTCAAGTTTATCTTTTTTTAGTTTTTTAAAGTAGTCAATACTTTTTTGCGTACCAAATTCATTTTTTTGTATATCGGTTAAATCTTCTGATGAAGTAATAAATGATTTAAATTGTTCGAATGAAGTAATTACATTATGATAATTTTGCAATGATTCTCTGTGAATAAACGTATTATCATTAATAAAATTTGGAATTGAATCCTGAATAATCAATTTGTTTTTCAAAAAATCGGAAAACTGATTTTCAGTTAAATGATTCATCAGTTCTAGATTCGATATAGTGTCTATAAAACCATAAAAATATTTTTTAAAATTTTGATCATTTAAGTCATATCAATTTTTTTCGCTAATTTTCACTTTTCCGTCATTAATATCTAATTTATATCCAGCATTAATTTATAATTTTAATTTCAATTGATTGTTTTCGCCATCAATATTTTTAATCAAATTGAAAGTTTTTTCTATAAGTTTAGCAATTTCTTTGTTTTGCTCAGTATTTAATGTGTAATCGTTTTCTGGATTTGATTGAGAACATGATATCGCAGCTAATAAAGTAGGCGAAATTACAGTTAAAAAATTTCATAATATAAATTTCTTCATTTTAAATCTCAAATAGTTTTTTTGTTTTTTAATTTTATACATACATAAATTATACAAAATTGCAATTTTAATTATTTTATAAATTGTTTACAGAGTTATATAGATAGAAGTTAACATACATTGCAAGCACTTTTTATTCTTGAATTAAAAATAAAGTACTAGATTGATAAGACAATTTAACTAAGAATTTTGCTGTTTAATAAAAATTCACACTAAATCAAGTGACATGTAATTGTATTAATATTAAATGATTCAAATACTATTGAAGAAAATAATTATTCTTAAATTCTTTAATAATTTTGAATGCTTCAACGATTTTTTTAAAACTATAAATTGATTTAGAAATTTGTATCATTGATTCACTTATGGTTTTAATAAATTTAGTTTCAATTGGTGTATTGTTTTCATCTTCGCTAATTCTTTTTATTTCTTGACTAATTTTATAACCTAGGAATATAGACATTATAAAAATTATTATTGCCACAATTACAGCTACTATTACTCCGTAATGAGATATATTAATTGATCTAGGTTGCATATATGAAAAATAGAAAATAATTAAAGAAACGATAAACAATATCAAAGATCAAAAAGATACAAAATAAATACTTAAACCAATTTTCATTTTTAAAGTCAATTTATTTAAATATTCTTTACTTCATTTATTTTGCATAAAATAATCCTATCATAATGTGTTTTGTTCTTCTTGGGCTATTTCATCAAAGACACTAATTTCCATCAAAAGATTTACTGAGTTTTTATTTGCTCCACTTCGTTTTACAAAATCATCAATTGTTTTGTAAGGTCTTTCTTGTCTTGCTTTAATAATGTTTTCAGCAACTATAGCACCAAGCCCATCAACAACTGAAAATGGAGGAATTAATACATTATTTTCTTTGTCAAAAATCCATTCTATTGCTAATGATTTATCTAAATCTAAGATAGCAAATTTTATGCCCCTAGCACTAGCTTCTTGAGCTATATAAAGTGTTTGTAAAATACTTGATTGTGTACTTGAAAGTGCTTTACCTGTTTGTGATCTTTGATTTTGCAATTCTTTAATTTTTGCATCAATAGCTGATTTACCACCAATCATTGACTTAATATCAAAATGCTCGGTTCTAACCGTAAAATATGTAGCATAATATTCAAGCGGGTGATGAACTTTAAAATAAGCTACTCTTCAAGCCATAAAAGCATAAGCAGCAGCATGTGCACGCGGGAAAAGATATTTAATTTTATCCATAGAGTCAATATAGTCTTTATTAACTCCATGTTGTGTCATTATTTGTCTTTCTTCATCACTTATTCCCTTGCCCTTACGGACTTTTTCCATAATGTTAAAAGATAATTTATTTTCTACTCCCATTTTAGTTAATTTTCGAAGCATCTCATCTCTAGTTGTTATAACTTCTTCTAAACTGTAACCTTTTTGTTTAACTAAAATTTCACCGTTATTAAGTCAAACATCGATACCATGGGATAAACCAGAAACAGCAACTAAATCAGAAAAACTTTTAGGTTTTATATCTCAAAGCATTCCTCTAACAAATTCTGTTCCAAATTCAGGTATACCTAAAGCCCCGGTTTTTTCACCGTTAATATCTTCTGGTTTAATATTTAATGATTCTAATGATGAAAATATTTTAATAACAGCTTCATCTTTAGTAGGAATATCTTCTACTTTTATATTAGTTATTCTAAGTAGCATTTCTAGTGCTTTTGGATCTTTATGTCCTAGTAAATCAAGTTTTAATAAATTATCATGTATAGCTCGATAATCAAAGTGAATTGTTTTTCAGTCGCTATCTAAATTTTCAGCTGGATAATTAATCGGAGTAAAATCTTCAACTTCAAATTGCTTAGGTATAACTATGATCCCGCCAGGATGCTGTCCTGTAGTTCTTTTAACTTTTTCTGCTTTAGTTAAAAGATAATTAATATAAGCATCAGAAGGTTTTTTACTTTTGTTATCAAAATGTGACATTAAATAACCATAAGCTGTTTTTGAAGCTGCAGCAGATATTGTTCCGGCTCTATAAGTGTAAGCTTCGCCAAATAATTCTCTAACTTCATTATGAATTGTCGCTTGATAATCACCGGTAAAATTTAAATCTATATCAGGAACTTTATCAGCATCAAAACCTAGAAAAGTTTCAAAAGGAATGGTTTGTCCGTCTTTGCGTAATTTTATATTACAGTTATGGCAAATTTTATCATCTAAATCAAAACCACTACTTGTAGGCGGATTTTCTACAAATTCAATATATTTACAATTAGTGCAATAATAATGAGGCTCTAAAGGATTTATTTCAGTTATTTTTGAAAGTGTAGCAACAATAGATGAACCTACCGAACCACGTGAACCAACGATGTGACCGTCTGCATTTGTTTTAGCAACTAATTTAGTACTAATTCAATAAATTACGTCAAAACCATATTTTAAAATAGGTGTTAATTCTCTTTCGATTCTACTTGCAATATTTTCTGGTAAAGGATTACCATATTGTTTATATGCATTTTCATAAACTAATTCTTTTAATTTGACTTTACTATTGTCAAATTCTGGTGTGTACAATTTATCTGGAAGTATCTTAATTTTTTCTACTGAAGCAGCTAATGAATTAGGATTTAAAACAATGTATTCAAGTAATTCGTGTTCATCTAATTGCAAGTCTTTAAAATCATCAAATAATTCTGTAGTAGTAAAAAAATGCATGTCAGGATATTTAACTTCATCTTTAGCCCGGTAACTGAATAATTTATTACGTTTGTTTTTAATTCCAGATGCTTCAATATATACTTCGTGAACGATCTTATCATTTGGATTTACATATCTAGGTGAAGCAGAAACAATTATTTTCTTATTTTTATTTTTTGCCATTGAAATTAATTTTTTAACAAGAACAATAATATCTTCTCTAGAATTATCAACAAATTTATGACTTAAACCGGATAAAGGAACTAATTCAATGTATTCAACTTGGTCCATTCATCAACTTAATTCTTCTTCATCTCTTGTAAATAAAGTTTCGTAAATAGGGCCGTCAACACCACCTGATGATGAAATTAAGTTATCAGATAATTTTAATGATTCAATTGGATATTTTGCCGGATCATAAAAATATTCAGTAAGAGCACTTGAAATAATTTTGTATAACTCTTTTAAACCTGCTTGTTTTTTTATTCAAATTTTAATTTCATTTTCACGTTGTTTTTTTAAATAACCGTCAACTTGATAATTGTCTAATTCTTCTAGTGTTGTAATATTTAAATCAACTAATCTTGAAATCATAATTATTCAAGTTTTAGCTAAAACATCAGCATCATAATCACCGCGGTGTGCAACATTTGAATCATAAACAATTTGATGTCGCTGCGCTACTCTACCTAAATTATGAGATTTTTCATCTATATTCAATAAATAAGAAACTTGCAATGTATCTAAAAAAATATTGTCAAATTTAATTCCGAATTGTAGTCCTTTTTGTTTTAAAAATCCTAAGTCAAAACCAGCATTATGAGCTAAAACTACATAATCTTTAAAGATATCTTTTATTTTTAATAATGCTTCTTTAATTTCATAACCATTAATTAAATCAGCATTACTAATTCCGGTTAATTCGGTAATTTTAGAAGAAATTTCACGATTGGTTTTAATGAAAAATTGATATTTTTCTTTAATTTTTCCTTCACTTATTAAAGCAGCTCCAAATTCAATAATATCATCAACAATTGGCGCAAATCCTGTTGTTTCAAGATCAAAAGAAACATAAGTAATATCTTTTAAGTGTGTCTTAACAATGTTATTTTCATTAGAATTTAACAAAACTTTTTCTTTAGTTTTAATAACTGATAAACTAATTCCATATATTACATTTAAGTCTTTATCTTTTTTTGTAAGTTGATAAAAAGTTGGAAAATGTTGAACACTATTAGTATCTGTAACACCAATGTATTTATGTTTAAATCTTTTAGCTTGTTCTATTATTTCTTCAGGAGTAGCAATACCGTCCATTGTTGACATTTTGGTATGAAAACCTAATTCAGTATGCTTGTTATTACTTGTATCTAATCGTTTTGATTCATAAACATTTTTAATTGAATATTTTCTAATAACTAATTGTTTATTACCGTTACGGTCATTATTATTACTACCAAAAGCTTGAATATATTTATTTATTCCTAGTTCACTAAATTCTTCTTTTGTTTTAGCAAAAGCTATTGCAGAAATCGCTTCTGTTTCATCAGTAAATTCAATTGTGGCATAGTAATTTCCTTTTTTGGATTTAGCTATATCAAATTTGAAAATTCTACCTTCTAAACAAACATCATGTTCCATGCTTTCATAAAATTCTAAATTAGTTAACGGTGTAAAAGAATTTTTAAATTTTGAAAATTGTTTTTCTTCATTTACTGGTTTAACTGAATTTTCAACATAAGATTGCATTGCCGAATTTAAAGCATGTGAATCTTCTATTATTGTATGATTTAGTTGTGATTTTTCAAGCTTGATTTCACAATTTGATATACCTTCTTGTGACATACATTCAATTAGTTTTAGTTTAAAAGTTTTTACATAATTGTAACTAACATCATCATCTGTAACTAAGTCGATAATATTACTATCATTTTGCTTTGATTCTAAATGGAATCTTTGTAAATGATTGAATAAATTTGAATCATTAAGTTGATTTTTAGCAATTAATTTTAATTTAGAAAATAAAAAATTAGATTCATAAATTATATTGTTGCAATACAAATTTATAAGTGCTTTATCAAAATGTTTATTAAAACCTTTTTTGATATCATTAACTAACTTTTTCATTTCTGTTTCTGTAATTTTTTCATTATATTCTAGACCTAATTCAACAGAATTTGACTGTTCATCGTATGAACATTCATTTACTAAAATATTGCTAAATTTATCTTTAACTTTTATACCGAAACTGTTTGCTAGTTTTAAAAAATTGCTCATGTTTTTATTGTAATATAAAAAAATCATTAAGCCATTTTTAAAGTAAAAAAAAGATCCTGATAACCAGAATCTAATAAAAAGCAAAAGCTAACATTATTATAAAATTCACAAATAAAGTACTATCTAATCGATCAAGCATACCGCCATGACCGCCAAGTAAATTTGAATAATCTTTTATTCCATTACTCCTTTTTAAATATGAAAATCACAAATCACCAATTGGAGAAACAAGAGGTGCGACTAAACTTAATAATATTATTGAATTAACTTTCATTCCAACATTATCGGTTTGTGAAATTGATATAAAACGTGAATTCAAATCTAGTCCTCAATAAATCGCTTGAACAAAAATAATACTAGTTAATAGACCAGCAAAAAAACCTTCAAAAGATTTATTAGGACTAATTATTGGTGCAAATGGTCTTTTAATTATTTTCTTACCTATTCATGAACCTACTAAAAAAGCACTAGTATCTGAAATTATCGGAATTCCAAAAAGTAAAATTAGAAACTCTCATTGCAAAGTAGCTGTTAATCATATTCCTCTATAAAAAATTATAATAAGTGAGTAACTAAAAAGTATAGCAATTGAATTTAAAAAGATTATTTTCGGAGCCATTAATCTTTTTTCTTCAATTCTTAATTCACTATTTTTAAGTTGGTTATTAAATATAAAATAATAACCTATTAAAGATACAAAAGCAGCACCTAAAATTGCATACATAGTTCAATCAGCTAATACATCGCTTTTTAATCTAAAAGCCATTTGATTTACCGGAGGATTGTTAATTAAACTGTTTTGAATTGTTTGAGTTTTATCACTAACTATTATGCTTGTTATAGCCAAAGCAATAAATAAAATTCTCATACTTCAATGAATCTCAAATGATTTTAATAATTCATAAATTAATAAAGATATGGTTATGGTTACTACAACTAAAATTAAAGATCTTAAAGCTATAGCATATGCTTCATTATTCCCATTTGTAAAAATGCTTATAAAAAGGATTGAAAAAAGAACAACCATGAATATGATTGCCGGAACAATTCTTTTTAGTGGAATTTTTTCGAAAATTTGGTTCATAATTTTTTAAAAACCTCAGGACTCGAACCTGATCTGTTCCTTTAACAGTTTTTATATGGCGCACCCGGAGAGAATCGAACTCCCAACCCCCAGTACCGCAAACTGATGCTCTATCCGTTGAGCCACGGGTGCGTGAATTAAATTCTATTAAATTTTAGTGATGTTAAAACTACTCGTAAAAAATAATAGTAATTTAATTTTAAATGAATTTTTATAGATAAATTAAAAATTTAAAAAATCAAAATCTGAACTTTTTAGGTCGCAAATTAAGCTAATTTTTAATATAAATTAAAGTAAAAAGATTCCTTCTTTTTCGGCTCTAAGAATTTCTTTTTCAGGTCAATAACTTGCTTGAACTTCACCAACATGTGCTTTTTCTAATAAAAACATACATAAACGACTTTGTCCAATTCCGCCACCAATTGAATAAGGTAATTTTGCTTCTAAAATAGATTTATGATAAGGGCTTTTAACCATTAAATCTTCAAAACTTAATTTATGTGCTTTTCTAGCTTGTAAACGCATTGCTTCAGCATCAACTCTTATACCCATGGAACTTAATTCGATTGATTTATCTAAAGTCGGATGATAAACAATAATATCTCCATTTAAATTTCAATCATCATAGTCAAAAGCTCTAGAATCATGTACTTTACCACTTTTAAGTTCTCAACCAACTTGAGTTAAAAAGAAAGCTTTAACTTTTCTTGAGTGAGTGTGTTCTCTTTCTTTTGGTGTTAAATTAGGATATAAATCTTCTAATTCCTGTGTTGAAATAAATTGAATTTTTTCAGGTAATTTAATGCTTAATTCATCAAATTCACTTTTTAATCTATATTCAGCACGCTTAACTTGTGCATAAATTGAACGAACAACTCTTTGCAAATACTCATAGGTTCTGTCTTTAACATCAATTGCTTTTTCTCAGTCTCATTGGTCTACATAATAAGAATGCATAGGCCCAACTTCTTCTTCACGTCTAATAGCGTTCATATCAGCATATAAACCTGTACCTATTGGATATTGATAATGTTTTAATGAGTATCTTTTTCATTTAGCAAGTGAATGAACTACTTCTACAACAGTAGGATCGCCTTTAAATGAGAAGCTAACAGGTAATTCACCGTTTAATCCATCATTTAATCCGGTTCTTGGATCAACAAATAATGGAGATGTAGCTCTAGTTAAACTTAATTCCTTTGCTAAATATTCTGGAAATACACTTTTAATAATTCCGATTGCTTTTTGTGTATCGTTAATTGATAATTTTGATTTGTACATTTTTTCCTTTAAATTTTTACTGCCTCAATTTATTAAAAATAACCACTGATTGAGGCAGTGATTATTTTTAATAATAATTTGAAATCTAAAAATAACACTGCAATTAGTGGTTATTATTGTTATTTAATGCGTGTTTAAATTTCATGAGATTATTATAACAATTTTTACTAATTTGCCAATTAAATTATATTTTTATACTCCATTAGGAAATAAAGCAGTTTTGGTAAATCCATCAAAATCTGAAGCCATTTTTTTTAAATTCTGACGATATGATTTAGTTTGCCTAGGATATTTATTTTTGTTAGTTCCGTCAATTAAATTATGTGCATATACAACAGGACTTCCATCGTTCATACTTTCATATAAAAGATATTCATCAACTGATTTTTCTAAAAATGCAATAAATCCATAATGATTTGTTTGAAAAGCTGATTCTACACGTGAAGATAAGTTTGTATAAATACCCATTGTCAACCCTTCTTCATTCATGACCATAGACCCACTAGCACCGTAATATAAACTGCTATTGTCAATTCTATGTGCGCCATCAATTTTAGTTGCTTTTTTAGAAAAAAATTCTATTTGTTCACTAGTTGATGAACCAAAGGATCTATTATTAAAAATTCCTGGATTTATAAATGAAACACCATCAGAAGGATGATTATGTAAAAAGAAAGGCTTACCATTATTAACTGGATAACCACCGATAAAAGCTTTTCTAGGTGAAGAATATCAATTACTAAATTCTGAATTATTTTTAATAATATTATCTTTATCTAATCTAGCAAGTGAAAGATAATCAACACTTATATACGGCATAGTTCCTTGAATGTGATTAGCTAATTTAGTATTTTTTGCTCTTAAAATATCTTTATCTAAAGATGAAATTGCTTTATCAATATCATTTTTTAATTTTTGGTTTTCACTTTTTGTTTTAATACTTTCAACTAGTTTTTGGTAATTAATTTTAATACCAAAAACAGCAAAATCTTTTATAAAATAATCAGATTCTTGACCTTTATCTTGTAATGCTTTAATTATTTCATTATTAGCATTTTCATCAAAAAAATTAGTTGCTACAAATATTGTTTTTGGATTAGAAACGATATCATCACCAACAAAAATATTATTTTGACTTGAAGTGCTTGTCTGAACACTTCTAGCTTTATCATTATTATGATAATAAATTATGTCATTTGAACTTCCTGGGTTAGTTTCATTTGGAATTGAATTTAAATTAACATTATCTGTTGCTTTACCTAAACTAAAAGCGCTTACATTTCCTTGAGTAGAAACATATTCTGGGAATTGACTATTGAATTGTGAATTCATTGAATTATATGCTGCTCCGTAAACGTGTGCATTAGTAGCTAAATATAGCATAACTTCTGTTTTAGAACTATTTCAAGCATAATCTAAAAGTCATGCTGTTCCTTGTGAAAAATTATAAATTATGTCGGTTTCATCTGGTGGTGTAGAGTGAATTGATATTCCAAATGTTCGATCATAAATTCTTTGATTTATTTCTTCATCACTTAAAAGTGTTGAAGCATCTTTTGAAACTGTAATAGGATTAAAATTTGACTGTTTATTTACTTTATTTGAAT
This sequence comes from Mycoplasma testudineum, assembly GCF_002245785.1. Taxonomy (GTDB): domain Bacteria; phylum Bacillota_I; class Bacilli_A; order Mycoplasmatales; family Metamycoplasmataceae; genus Mycoplasmopsis_B; species Mycoplasmopsis_B testudinea. Next base: position 5,518 of record NZ_NNCE01000012.1, on the reverse strand, counting down.
AAACAAAATTTACTTCTGATTTAGGATTTTCTGGCTTAGGATTTTCCGGACTAGGATTTTCCGGACTAGGGTTTTCTGGTTTAGGGTTTTCCGGATTAGGATTTTCTGGCTGTTTTACCGATTCATCTTTAAAGCCAGTTAATGTTAAAACTAAATTGTATAATTCCTTATTTGCTTGAGTATATTGATATGAAATTAATAAGGTATTCCCCTTTAATTCTTGCTTAATATTTTTAACTGTTGCAGAATTTGATAATTCAAAATAATTACTTTTATTTTTTAATAAATCAGTTAATGAAGAATAAGAAATTGACTTCATTTCTTCATTTAAATTTTCAGCAGTTTTATCTACATTCACTATTAAATTTTTATCCTGTTTATTTCAAAATTCAACAAACTTATCTACAGTATTAATATCACTTTTAGCTGGGTCTTTTTCACCATCACCTTTTTTAATAATATCTTTATCATCAATTAGTCCTGGATCTGTACTTGGATCAATAATACCTATTTTATTAGCACAAGAAGCAACAACTGCTATTGTTGATATTGAAATTATAGAACTTAAAACTAGAGCAATTTTTTTTGATTTATTCATGGTTATACTCCTTCGGGGAATAATGCAGTTTTGTAAACAGTTTGCCCGTTTTTATCCATAATGCTTTTTAAATTAGAACGGTAAGAATTCTTTTGAAATTTATGTTTAGTTTTATCAATTAAATTATATGAATGTAATATTGCTTGCCCGCCACTAAAATTAATATACATATCTTGACTTTGACTAAAAGGTTCAACCAAACCAATACCACTTTGATCATCACCGTGCATTGTTTGAGTTGCTCCAAAATATATTCCTATTGGTAATCCAAAATCGCTTGTAACTAGTGAACCACTTCCTCCGCCACCGATACTTGCATGCTTAAGTCTGAATTGATATCCATAATAATCAAATCAAAATTTACCCATAAATCATTCTAAACTTATGTTATCTATACTTACTGCTTGAATCCCGGAATCAATTCCGTCTTTATTAACTAAATCAATTACATTTTCATTTTCAGCTATTGGTTTAAAACCACTATATTGATAGTTATTATAAATTGGTCTTGCAATACCATTTCTTACTGGATAACCTAAAATATTAATATTTTTTATCTGACTTGAAGCATTAACTAATTGATTATCCGTGTGAGTGCCATTATCAAAAGCTGCACTTACAACATCTTGGTTCATGTAAGCTAATTCACCATTAGTATTTGGTATTTTTTTCTTTGATAATTCAATTGATTTATCAACACTAGCCATTGCATTTTTAAATCATTTTTTAGTAAATTCAATACCTTCTTGATTTGATTTAAAATCATTACCTCAGACCGAATTTGTTAATGCTTCAAAGTTTGTATTATTTAAGTCAATATCCACAGCAAAAACAGCAAAATCTTTCATGAATCCAAATTTATTTTGATTTATTAGTTGATTTATTTTTTCTTCTTTTTGTGAATCATTATCCAAAATATTTTTATTTGATGCTCTATCTTTAAAAATAGTACTAAATTGATTAGTTGTTTCATCAGACATAAAATCAGCTGCAGCAAAAATTAATTTAGGACTTGACATTCCTTGAAAATATGAACCGTATGTTGATTGAAATGAACTATTATCATATTTTTTATTAGTTACATAAGCTACTTCACCAAATCCGTTACCACCATTTACTCTATAGCCGTTTCCATCTTCATTTAAAGGATTGTATTGCAATTCCTGTTTAACTTTACCAAAAGCAATATTAACTTCTTGATTAGGGTTTTTAACATTGTAGTCAAAATCTAATCCGGTCGCTGCTGTATTATGAATTGATTCAAGTACGTGAATGTTTGAAGCAAAAAACAAAGTGTAACTATTTTCACTTTTTTTATGATAATCAAGTAATCAAGCAGTACCACGCTGTTGCGGCGTTGATAAGTAAGATTTTCCGTCTGAAGTTGTACTTATTCTTATTGAAAATGTACGATCATGAATTAGTTTTAAGGCTTCAATTTTATCTAGTCTTTGAGCCTGAGAATTGATTGTTTGATTATTTACTGATTTATTTTTTACATCAGGATCATTTGGCGTTCCTGCATCAGAAAATGATGTTGATAATTTTTGTGTTCCAAAATCAGCTTTCAATTGATATTTATAATTGTTTGTTTCTGGTAAAGCATCAACTTTTTTATCATCAGGATTACTAGGTTTAGGATTTTCTTCGTTTTTAGGATCATTATTAGGATTATTGTCTGTAACTTTACTGCTGCCATTTTGATCAGGTTCTTTTTGTTCATTGCCTGAACCTGCACCATTTTCTGGTTTTTTTATTTCTTCACCTTGCCCTGGTTTAGGAGACGTTTCGTTACCATCACCTGGTTTTGGAGAAGTTTCTTCACCATCACCTGGTGTAGGTGTAATTACGTTACCATTACCACCTCCTAATACTGGAGTAGGTAATTCTAAAATTGGTTCTTTTTCAAAAGTATTACCACATGCAATTGCAGAAACTGAAATGGTCATTGTGCTAAGTGTACCAATAGATACAAATAAGATTTTTCTTTTCATGCCGGTATTATATAAAAATTGATTTTTTTATTTAAATTAAATTAAATAGCATTATTAACTTCAATTTTGAACATATTCTTTAAAAATTTCAAAACTCGACTTGTAATCAATTTTTTAAATTTTTTTGAAGTGAAAATGATATATCCTAAAATGCTGTTTTTTATAATCATTAATTTAAATGAAAACTAATCTTTTATTGCAAATATAGGATAATTATGTTGTGATAGTGAAGATAGTGCAATAATTAAATACAAATTAGTATTTTAGTTAAAACATTTTCTAAAATTTAATGATCATTTTTAGAAAATGCATACCTTTTGATTGGGGTAAAATAATGAAAAAATTTAAATTACTAAAAATATTACCATTAACATTGATTACAACAGCTGCCATTGCTGTATCTTGTAACCAACATACATTTGATACATATCCTAATTTACAAGAAGAAGTAAAATATACAATTAGTGAAGTTGAAAACAAACAAATTGCCGCTTTATTAGAAAAAACATTTAATAAAATTAAAACAGTTGATGAAACAAATTCGTCATTAGAATTAGACGCTAATGTAAATAATGAATATTGATTAGGTGAGCGTGACCGTCAATATAATTTTCATAAAAAGCCAAGTTTCAAAATTGAAAATGGAGATAAAAAAATATATTATGGATTTCTTAACACAATTAAAAATATGGAGGATTTAAATAAGCTATCTGAAAAACAAATAAATGAATTAATTAAAAATAAATTAATTATTGAAGGTAATAATCCAGATTATGACATGTATAAAAGAACTTTATGGGGTTCTGATAGCTATAATAAAATCATTTCTTCATTTGATGATTTTAAACATTTTTTATCCTATACAAAAAATTGAAAAGATGATTCAAATATTAGACTAGATACTGAAGAAGGAATTGATTATTTATCAAAATTAAAAAATGAAAAAATAAATAATTTAAAAAACTTTAATTCAATTGACGCTAATTATTTTAAAGATAATTTAATTCTTTTAACAACTACCAATATTGGTGAAAGAATTGTTGATATGCAATTTAATCCAAAAACTAATACTCTAAATATTCAAACGATGCACATTCAAATAGAAGGTGAAAATTTTTATAATTGAACCAAACTTGTTAATGATTTAGAAATATGAACTAAAAGAATAACAACTGTTGGGATTGATTATCCGACAGTTGTTGGTTGAAATCATCATGAGCAACATACTAAATTAACTGTTATAAACAAAAAACAATATGGCATATCTGATTCCAGTGATATTAAAGTAAAAGAAACGGTCTTGGATAATTATTTTCTTTTAACTAATCACTATTTGAATAAATAGAATTGGAACTATTTAAAACAAAATGATACAAGTTTTATATTTATACATGTATTCATTTCAAATAAAAACTATTTTATGTTAATTAAAATTAAGTAAGTATTTTAATTAGGCTCAATCTGTTATAAAGCTTGAATCACATTTAAAAAATAATTACAACATAAAACATAATTAAGGAATTTTAAATATAGAATGCTCATTTCATCAATGAAACTTAATTATGATTAGTTAGCAAAATTATATTATTTTCCTCCCACTCGAATTTTTAATGAATTAAGACTTACATACAAATTTTGAAAATTACCTATTAAAATGAAAGGAAACATATATTATGAAAAAAATATTGTTACCATTTTTATTTATGACTACTTCTATTTCATTTATTGTTTTATCTTGCTCACAAACAAAACAAGAATACGAATTAAGTATTGAGCAAAATAAAGTCATTGCTAAAAAAATGCAAAACTCTTTTAATAAAATTAAATTTATTGATACTTCCGATAAATTATTGAACATGAAAGTTTCTGTAAATAATAATTATTATTTTTTCAAAGGAATTGACTTTGATGAAAATATATCTTGAAGTTGGTCTACGTTTTCAGAAAAAAATAAGTTTATAAAAAAACATTTTTGAAATGGCGGTTTTGGAATTAATGTAGATAAGTTTTATCGAGGATTCATTGATACAGAAACTAATTTAGAATTAATAAATAGACTGCCTGGTGATCGAGTTATTGATTTACTTAATAATGGTTTAATTATTGAAGAACCTATAGACAACAATTTAGGTAAACAAAAATATTCTTACAAATTGAATAATTTTAACAAAGTAATAACTACATTTGATGATTTAAAAACTTATTTATCATATTCATTTAATACGGATGAAAATATTGAGTCAAATTTAGCCTCGAAATCTAGTCTTGACTATTTGCTAAATTTAAAACAGGAAAAATTAAAAAATGTAGCTAAATTCAATAATATTGATAACAATTTTTTTGAAGAAAATTTAATCCTAATTTCAACAATCGGCGAATTTGAAGAAATTGTTGACATTCAATTCAATTCTAATCAAAATGAATTGGATGTCAAGACTATTAACATAGAAAGAAACAATGACAAATCTATCAACTGACTTAAAACTGTAAATGAGAATCAACAATCTCGTTTTAATTTTTTAAAAAATCCTTACATACCACTTGTAATATATTACAATTGACATAAACAAAGAACGGTCATGACGGTTTTAAATAAAAAAGAATTAGGTATTAATACAAATAATAGCATTTTAGTAAATATGATGAACTTAAATGACTATCCATACTTAACCAAGCACTACTTAAATAAATAAAAATTCATGCTCATTAACGGGCATGAATTTTTTCTATATCTAATTGTTTAATAAATTTTTATTTTTTCATTTGGGATATTACTGATTTTGTAAATATCTGATTGTTTTGTAGAATAGTTAGGTAAATGATAAAATTCATTCAAAAAATCTGCAAACACTTGGGAACAGTATAGTTTTGGTGAGATGTCAGAAAGTTTTAAATACGGACTTCCAGCAGCTGCAACTGAGTATGA
>NZ_NNCE01000011.1 GCF_002245785.1 Mycoplasma testudineum | reverse complement strand
TCAAATTGCTTTCCATTTTTTTCATAATAAAAACGGTCCTTTCTGCTAAGACCGTTAATTTTTGTTAGCTCCCATATTTATATTTTGCCCTTTTCCCTTTTTTGTCATTAAAAAAATGCAACCTTTTACTTAAGTGTTGCACTTGAAATTTCATGGGTTCCTTTGTAAGTGCCTACAACTATAGTTTGTAAAGGCATAAGTTCACCATTGTATTTTTCTGTAGAAAAATTATTAATAATTATTTCCTCATTTGATTTTAAAGATACAGGCATTGTAATTTTCGAACTCAAATTAGAATAAATTGAAAATTTGACTTTCTCATCTTCTAAAATATATGTCAATATATTATTTGTAATATCAATACTGATATGATTTTTTATTTCTTTTTTTGTTTTGAGTCTAAATAAATATCATTCTGTTCTTAATTTAATTAGGTGAGTTAAAAGTTTTACTGGTTCATGATCTTCATCTAAATTATCTCAACGGAAAGCATTAATGTGCGGACTAGCAGAATATGTATTTGACATACCTCTTTTAGAATTATAAAGTTCTTGACCAGAATGAATTAATGGGATCCCTTGTGACAAGATTGTTAATATCATTCCTGTTTTAGCAATTAATTTGTTTTCTTGTTCACTTAAATTGAGTTTTTTGAATTCAATTCAATCAAAAAATGTTTTACCATCATGTACCTGAATATAATTAATTACATGATTTGGATTTTCACTTAAATATTCTTTTTCATATATTCCAACACTACCTGAAATAACTTCTTTCAATTCAGTTAAATTACTATTTAAATTTGAAAACATAAATGTATCATTTCAACTATCATCACCGTTAAATTCACCTTTAATTGTCTTTCTGAATTTATCATTAAAAAATGCAAAATTACCCATTTTTTTTGCATTAAACATTGTTGCATATTCCATTGTTTTATCTTTTACCATATCTCATCCTTCACCATAAAAAATGAAATTTGGATTAATCGCACTAATTTCTTTTTTAATTAATAATGCAGTTTCTAAATCCATTAGTCCTAAAAGATCAAATCTAAAACCATCAATTTTGAAATTTGAAACTCAGTATTTTGCTGAATCAACTATAAACTTACGAACCATATTTTTTGCACTATCAACATCATTGCCTACACCAGAATCATTAACCATTGAACCATCTTTGTTATATCTATTAAAATAATATGGCACTAATGAATTAAAAGAAAATTCACTAGGTTTATAAACGTGATTATATACAACATCCATAATAAAACCAATTCCTAATTCATGTAATGCATTGATAAATTTTCTAAATGTTATTATCTTATCAGTTGGACTTAAATCATTAAAATATGAACCTTCTAAAACGTTAAATTGAACAGGATCATAACCCCAATTATACTGCTCTAAAAACGAACTTTCATCAACAGAACCGAAGTCAAATATTGGTAATACTTGAATATGAGTAATCCCTAATTCAACTAAATAATTTATTGGGAATTCATATTGATCATAAGATACCATTTCATAATTAAAAATTGTATGATATAAGGATTCATCTTCTTCCAGCTTTGTTCTACTAGCTAGAAAATCAGATAAATGCAATTCGTACAAAATTAAATCAACGTTATTTTTGTATATAGGACGCAGCGGGAAAATTTCAAAAGATTCTGCAATTCAATTATGGTCTACAACAACAGAATCATTTTGATAGCCATATGATGCAGTAGCATATGGATCGGAAACTCTTTTAACTTCAAAATCATTATAAACTTCATAATAGTATTGGTGTTCGTATAATTTTCCATTAAATGTGAATTCAAAAACACCATTTTCTTTTTTAACTAAATCATAGCTTGAATACTTAGCTTCATTGAAACTTTTAATTTTTAATTTTGCTCAATGCGATACAGGGCTCCAAATTTTGAATGTAGTTGTTTTTTTTGTAGTTACAACACCTAAATCTTCGTTTCTAGCATCATATCTTTCATCAAATTCCTTAGTATTTGTAATCATCCCAATATGTATGGGAAATAATTTATCACTATCAACCAATAAGTAATAGTCTTGATTAAAAAAATCAATTTCCTTTTCAATTTTAAAGAAGAATGTTTGACTTGTTATTTCTTTAAAATCACTAATTTCAATATTTTTAATTGACAAATTTGAAATTATTTTTTTTGAACTATTAACTATTTTAAAAATTTTGTCAGAATTAAATTCACTTTTTAAGTCAAAAAAACGGATAGTTGTAAAACTATCCAAGTATGCTCTTGTTTTATTTGGTATGTAAATGTTATTACGAGTCATTTTATCCTTTATTAATCGAAAACTCTCTAGTTTGATTTTTCTGAATTATTTCATTAGTTCCGTTTATATTTAATTTGATATTTTCGCTTGATTCAACTTCAAAAATATCTTTTAAAACTTTAATATGTAAAATTGAATTTTGAAATTTGACTTTGTAATTTAATCCTTCTCATTGTTTTGGCAAAATTGGATTAATGTGTAATTCACCGTTTATTAATTTTAATCCACCATATCCAAATACAATCATTTGATAAATAGCAGCTAATGAACCAGCATGTATTCCTGCATCACTACTATTAAAATTAGTACCTAAATCAATATTAAGTGAATATTTAAATAAATCGTATGCATAGTCTAATCTATGACGTAATTCGATTGCTGATATAGCATAAGTAGAAGGAGAAAGTGATGAATCATGAGTAGTTGAAATTTCATAAAAATCTCAATTCTTTTTAGCTACTTCTTTTGAGACATCTTCAGAAATTAGATAATTCAATAAAATCACATCAGCTTGTTTTACTAATTGTCCACTTAATTTTAAAATTCCTTCTTCGGTATTAAATAATTTTTTTCCTGCATCACCAAGCAATTGAAAATCTTTAATATCTTTTTTTTCTAATCCTAGGAATTGATCATTTTCAGCAATTACCATTTCTGAATTTGGCTTTTGAATTTTTAACAAATTGCTTACATGTTTGATTTTTTCAAGATCATATTTATAAGGAATTTTATTGTTAATTGTTTTTAATAATTCAGGATTATCTTTTGACAATTTTTCAATATATTTTATAGCTAAATCTAGATTAAATTTAGCCATTCTATTGATAAAAGCATTGTTGTCTATGTTACCTTTATACTCGTTTGGACCCATAACATTAGTTATTACATATTGGTTTTTTTGACTATCTCACTCAGCTCTTTGAGTCCATCAAATTGCAGTATCAATAATTATTTCATATCCATAATTATCCATAAAATCTTGATCAGAACTAACTTTGTAATATTGTTCAACTGCATATGCAACATCTGCTGAAACATGAATTTCATGTTCTCTACTTGCAATAGGAACTTGCTTACCTGTTCTTATATCTGGCTGACCTCAAAATGGAGTCACTTCTCCTTCATGTGGTAAAGCAGTTTCTCAAGGATATTGAGCGCCAATATGATTTTTTTCTTGTGCTTTGTTTCTTGCTCCAGTTAAACCATGATAACGATACATAAGCATTTGCTTAGCTTGTTTATAATCGTTAAAAATAAAATTTGGCAAAATAAATAATTCTGTATCTCAATAATTATGACCTTGATATCCTTCTCCAGAAAGTCCTTTTGCACCAACTGAATATTGATCACTATATTTTGGGACGAATGTATTCATATGATTGATTGAATATTTTAAAGCTAAGGCATCATATTTAGCATCGTCACTTTTTCCAATAATTTCAACATCTCATTGTTTGAAAATTTTAGATCATGAAATTATATTTGAATTATGAATTTGCTCATAGTCTATATTAGAAATTAATTCAGCTAATATATTAGATTTTTCAATAGTTTCTTTAAGATCCATTTTTTGAGAAATTTTATCTTGAGATGAATTTACAGCCATGATTTTTTCTAAAATAATTGGCTTATTTATTTCTAAATCGATTTTAATTGAAAAACCAACTTGGCGACGTTTCATGAATAAAACAAAATCATCTCCACGGTATTTTTGTTCAATGCCTGCTTTAAAAAGCGATAATTTCATTGTATTTACAACATATTGTTTTGAAGCTGTACTTTGAGCTACATATTGGATTATATTATCTTGAAAAAGTTTTTTAGTTCCTTCTTGAAAATGCATAATTCCACTGTTTGTAACCGAACCATTAATATGTGGCTGAATTAATATTTTTACACTTGGACCTGAAACTAATTCAAAACTAATTTGTTCACCAAAAATATGCTTATTGCTTTGTGATACATTTCTTCGTAACAAAATTTTAATAGTTGAATCATTACATTTAGCAACTACAGTTCTAATTAATTCACCAGTTTTTAAATCAAGTACCTTTTGATATTTATCATTTTTAGATAATTCAAAAAATTCTCCATTTAAAAACAAATTATTTTGAAGCATGTTAGCAATATTAGCTAATTCTGTTTCTTCGTTTTGATCACCTTTATTATAAAATCCTGCTAAAAAGAAATCTTCTTTATGCAACGTATGATATTCAGGATCAACAGCCCTTAAACCTAAATAGGAATTTCCTTGTGCAAATATTGATTCTGTTTTTTTAGCATAATTAGGTAAATAATTGTTCTGGATAATTAATAAATTATCTAAATCATATTTTAATTCTGGTTTATTCATATTAACTTTTTAAAGCTGCTTTCATAATTGTTTCTAAGTCAAGTTGACTGGTATTTTTATAAATTTGAGAAGCATATTCGCTTCAATTAGCTTCTACATTGTGTGTTATTACAACTGTATAAACATTTGCATCAAAAAGACCTTTAGCTCCTTCAATTGCATCTTCAAAGCCAATTACTTCACTTGGTTTAAGATTTAATCCTTTAACACCTAATAAAAATATATCAGGAGCCGGTTTACCGTTTTTAACTTCAACAGGATCAGCAATATAATCAAAATAATTTATTAAATCTAGTGATTCTAAAATCATAGGAGCATTTCTAGAACTAGATACAATAGCCATTTTTAAATTATTTTTTTTAGCATCATCAAGCAGCTTTTTAATTCCTGGCAAAATGTCTGATTTTGTTAATTTTGATTTTAGACTTTGAACATAATAAGTATTTTTATCTTCTAAAATTTGTTCAAATTCTAATTGTGAAAATTTGTTTTCAATTTTCTTCATTTTTAAAATCGCTTTTAAAGTATCAGGTCTAGGCAATCCTTTAATTGAAGCATTTTCTTCTTCAGTATATTCAATACCTTTATCTTTTAGAATCTTAGCTCAAGCTTTGTAATGCAGACTTGCCGTTTCAGTAATTACGCCATCTAAATCAAAAATTAGGCCTTTTATTTGTTTCATTTATACCTCGATTAATATTGATTCATACTCGCGTAATACATTTTCTTCTGAATCATTATATGAACTCAATATAACCTTATTTGGATCATAATTTTTCTTAACTATAACATTATCTAAGTTGATGAATGCTTTAATAGATTTATTTTTCAATGTCCGAGTAATTACAAAAATTCCATCTTCAACTGAAAAATTAGATTTACCATCAATTAAGATATTTTTATATATTGAATCTTTTCTTAATTGAATTAATTTCTTGTAAAAATGTAAAACAGATTGTGGATCCTTAAGCTGTTTTTCTACTGATGTTGAATTATGGTTTTGACTAAATTTAACTCAAGGTTTAACAGAACTAAAACCGTGGTATTCACTTACATTATCTCAAACCATTGGTAATCTACTATTATCACGAGAATTAATAATATGAGCAACTCTCATTTCATTTTCAGTATATATTTTATTTTGATCAACAAAGACTTTAAATGAGTTAGCAACATCAACATCTCTAAATTCACTTCTATCATTAAAAATAGCATTAGATAAAGCAATTTCTTCACCGTAATTAAAAGCAGGAATTCCTTTTTGAACAAATGTAAATAATGCAAGTGATTTAGCAGCTTGATTTCAGAATTTTGCATCTTTTACATATCTAGAAATTGCTCTACTTGTGTCATGATTTGTTAAAAAATTAACTAATTGTCAAGGTTTTATTGTTTCATTATTTTGATATTCAATTGCACCTGGATTAGCAAAATCACTTACTTTTCAATCATGATCATAACCATTTCTACCAGTTTTTTTATTTCAACCAATTCATCATCAACTAAAGTTGTAAAAACTGTCTGCAATTTTTTCTTTACCATTTGCATATTTTATATTTTTACTTGGGTCAATTCCACTTGCTTCACCTAGAATGAAAACATTGTTATTGTTTTTTTCGATTTTCTTTCTTAAAGCTTGCAGATATTTAACCATTTTAGAACCAAAAGAGTGAATATTTTCTCCGTTAACTATTTCTTTATGAACATGTTGAATAGCATCAAAACGATATGAATTTACACCCAGTTTATTTCAAAAATTAACAACTTCTGCCATTGCATCAACTACATCTTGATTCGCTCAGTTTAAATCTGCTTGTTCTGGAGCAAATAAATGGTAATAATATTTATTAACTGATTCAACATATTCTCAAGCAGAACCGTTAAAAATACTTTCACTTGAATCAGGTTTATCTGATCAAATGAAGTAATTAAATTCTTTACTGTTAGGATCTGCAATTGCTTTTTTAAATCATTCATGTTTAGTTGATACATGATTTAAAACTAAATCCATCATGATTTCAATATCTCGTTTTTTACATTCTTTTGATAACTTTTTAAAATCGCTAATAGTTCCGAATTTTTCTCAAACTTTAAAATAATCAAAAACATCGTAACCTGCATCTGCAAATTCAGTTTTATAAATAGGAGTTAATCAAATAACATTAACTCCTAAATCTTGTAAATAATCTAGTTTTGAAATAATCCCGTTTATATCCCCGTTACCATCATCATTTGAATCTTTAAATGAACGTGGGAATATTTGATAAATTATTTTATCTTTTCATTGTTTAATATCCATAGAATTATCCTTATTTTCGAATTCTTTTTTCAGTTTCTACATCAAAAAAGAAAACCTTTGTATTATCAAATGATAATAAATATTTTTGATTTAATATTAAATCCTGACCAGGTGCCATTGTTGCTATAAAAGTTGTTTTATCACTAGCAACAAACTGTCCTTGTTCTTCTTTTCCTAAAATTTCATATATAGCTAATTCTGCTTTTGAATTAGCGCTTAAATTTTTATCTTTTCTAACTGTTACATTTTCACTTCTAATTCCCATATAAACTTCTTTGTTTTCATATGGAATTAGAATTTGTTTATCTGCTTCTGAAACTTTCATTTTTAATCATTCATCTGCTTTAACGATTCCGTTTTCATATTTAACTTTAACTATATTCATGGTTGGATTACCAATAAATTTAGCTACAAATAAATTATTAGGATTGTCATATAGTTCTCGAGGATGTCCAATTTGTTGAATGATAGAATCATCCATTAAAACTATTCTATCACTCATAGTCATAGCTTCAAGTTGATCGTGAGTAACATAGACAGTTGTAGTTTCTAAAAGCTTGTGTATTTTAACAATTTCACTACGCATTTCTTCTCTTAGTTTAGCATCTAAATTCGATAATGGTTCATCCATTAAAAATAAAGCAGGCTTACGTGCAATTGCTCTACCTAGTGCTACCCTTTGACGCTGTCCACCACTTATATCACTAGGCTTATTTGAAAGATATTGGTCAATTTTTAAGATTTTAGCAACATCATTTACTCTGCGGTTTATTAAATCTCTTGGTTGATTTCTAACTTTTAGTCCGTAAGCTATATTGTTATAAACATTCATATGAGGATAAAGCGCATATGATTGAAATACCATAGCAATATCTCGATCTTTAGGATTAAGTCCGTTAACACGAACATTGTCAAATAATAAATCACCTTTAGTAATTGAATTTAATCCGGCAAGCATTCTTAATAAAGTACTTTTACCACTTCCTGAAGGACCTAATAAGGCTACAAATTCTTTATCTTGAATTGTAAAATTAATATCTTTTAATGTGTAATTTTCTCTACCTGCATATTTTTTGGCAACATTTCTAAATTCAATTTTCATTATTTAACCGCTCCTTTTGTTAATCCGCTTACTAAGAATTTTTGTGCAACAACAAATAATATTGTTAATGGCACACCAGTAATTATGGCACCTGCTAAGAAAGTATATTGATGTGGGTTTGTTCCTGCAATTAGCGTTCTTAAACCAGCAGCCATTGTTAATTGTTTATTTCCTTCTACAGTTGCTGGTGCTAATAAAACGGGTAAAATTACATCTCCGAACGGACCAATGAAACTCCATAAAGCAACAATAGCGATCATTGGTTTTGAAAGCGGAACTAATATGGTTAAAAATACTCTAGCTGTGCTTGCACCATCAATTTTTGCAGCTTCATCAAGATCTATTGGAATTGAATCTAGATAACCTTTTAGGATAAATGTATTACCAGTTAATGCTCCGCCCGTATATATAATTATTAAAAATACTAACATGTCTAGATTTGTTAATTGATACAGAACCAAAAATGCAGTTAAAGCAGCAATTGAAGGCACCATTTGTAATAACATAACAGTTAAAATTGAGCTTCTTCTACCAGGAAACCTAAAACGACTAAATGCATAAGCTAATAACACAGTGAATGAAACAGTCAGTACCATTGTGCTAACTGAGACTATGAGAGAATTTCCTAGTCAATATCTAAAATTAGTATCATTAATTAGTTCTTGATAATGAATGAATCATCCTCTATTCCCACTTACATTTTGAGTTCCGATATATAAACCTCCACTTCCATCAAATGATAATATGACCATTTGTGCAAGAGGTAGTAATATAATTACCGACCATAAAAGAAGCAATAAATATGAAACAAGAAGTCCAACTAACTGATAACCATTCATCGGAGGTAAATCGCTTAATCTAATAAATTTGCTTGTTTCATTAATGTGACTAGTGAATGAATCAACATTGATATTAGAATACTTTGATAATTGTTCTTTTACGATATTGTATTTTTCTGATGCTTGCAGGCTTATTGCATCATATGTTATGTATTTTTGTAATGAGAAATTTGATTTGTTTTTTAAAAACAAGTTTTGTTCATGAAATAAAATTTGAAATTTCACCAAATTTATAAAAATAGTTTGTGGGAATTCTATAAAATGCGACGTATTTTTTTCAATTATTTGTGCAGCAACAATTGCCTTATTTCAATAGTTGCGTCTTATTAAATCAACGTCAATTCTTAATTCTTGTTGAATAACACTTTTTTGATTAAATTCAGAATTTGTTAATTTATCAATATCATTTGCAAATGATTTTACATATTTCTTTGAGTAAAATTTAATTAGTTTTGCTATTGCTAGATTAACATTAAGTATTTTTTTAACTTGGCTATAATTTTTTGAATCATAAGAAACATACAAAGACATTAGTTTTATTAATGCAATCACCTGTATTGATTCCAAACTCTTTGATTTGATTAAAGACTGCGCTAAGATACTTACATTATTTCTTACATCAACTCTTTCGATATGAAAAACTATTTTTGTAAAATCATTTGCGGAAATAATTTTATTTTTTCTTGCCTCTCGTAATGCTCTATTTAACTCGTTTATTATTTCTTGTTTAAGTTCAATTTTTTCGGCTTTAGCATAATAATTTGAAATAGGATTCATTGACTTTAATGTGCTTTTAAATCTATTTTTCAAGACCTGTGTATTTATATTCATTAAACCCCTTCCTTTCTAAATGCTTTTGAACGTAAAAATAAAATTAAACTAGCACTAACAATAAATACAGACATTACCATTGTAAATGCACTTGCTAAACCTATTTGGTTAGAAGAGTTAGTTGTTAATTTAAAAATTAAACTAATCATAATATCTGTTGAACCGGGATTTCCCGGTAGACCTGCAGGTCCATTTGGTCCACCACTACTAAATAAGTAAATAATTCCAAAATTGTTAAAATTAAATATAAATTGTCCTACCAATAAGGGTGCAACTTGTTGCATGATAAGTGGAGCCGTTATTTTCATAAAAGTTTTAGTTGCATTTGAACCGTCAATAGCTGAAGCTTCATATAGATCATCAGGAATACCTTTTTTAATACCGGACACAAGCATAAAAACATAAGAAGAGCCTAATCAAACTTGGATTGCAACTAGTACTAATCTCATTATGTTTGTATTAGAAGTAATGTCAAGGGAACTACTAAAGAATTGTTTATATAAAGTTGAACCACCAGCTCCATCTCCTAAAAATGCAGCGGAAAAAAATAGAATAGTTGCAAATGCTGGTACCGCTCAAGGTAAAATAAAGATCATTGATCATATTTTTTTTCCCTGAATTCTAGGATTATCAACTACTAATGCAATTAATGTTCCTATTATAATTGTGATAACTGTAACAGAAAACGTTCAAATAACAGTTCATAGCGATACATATCCAAAACTTCGTGAGTAATTTCCGTTGAAAACTTCAATGAAATTTTCAAAACCTATTCATGATAACTGATTACCAGGAGGTTGATTTTGACTACTATAATTTGTAAATCCAATTAAAAACGTTGTTACTAAAGGTAATACAACAATGAAAGAAATAGCCACTAAAGCTGGAAGTGATATCAATAAAGGCAATCCGGTTCCTGAAAGAAATTTTTTCATATCACGAACGTTTTTGGGCCTATAACCGAATTCTCTATAAAAACCAGTTCTGTATCCATCGTGAATTGCAGATATTCAAATAACTAAGGCAAAACTAAATACAATTAAAGAAATAATTGCCTCAATTAACCTATATCTAGCATCAGCATAAACAACACCAAAAAATTCATCTTCAAATCTGATTGGGCTTAGATTAAATAACCCAAATATCCCTTCTCCATCTTGTGAATGATACACTCCAAATAGTAAGGGTAATGCCAATGCATAAATAAATATCGCTCCAACAATAAAAAAAACTGCTTTAAAATATTCTTTATTTAAAATCTGACCTACTCCAGGAAAAATAAAGGAAAGAATTGCAGAAATGAATCTTTGATATTTAAATGCTTTGGTAGGAATTTTCTTTCTTTCATCATCTACAGTTGAATACATTACTGTAAGAATTTTTGACACTTCTTCTTTGCATTTAATTTGTCTAAATCTTAATTCAGATTTTTTAGATAAATATGGATCACTTAATTTTGCATCCTTTATTTCTATTTTTCTTTTGAATTTTAGTTCAGATAATTTATTTTTATATGCTTCTTTTGTTAAAGTGTGAGCTCTATTTTTTAAATCATTTATTAGTTTGGAAAAATGATCATTTATATTTCTGAGTTTAATGCTTAGGGATTTTTTATATTCATCAGATTTTGCCAATTTTTCAATCTGAGATTTCAAATCGTTTATTTGATTGCTATGATATTCAATAGTCTTAATGATTTTTTCGTATGCTTCTATTTTGTTAACAATATATATATATTCACTAACTGCTTCATAATTATTTATTGAAACAATTTTTTTTAATTTTAATTGTTCTTTTATAATTAAACTTATATATTTCTTATTTTCAAAAGATGGAGTAAATTTTTCTTCAACTTTATACAAATATTTGTGGTGCTCGGAATAATATAAATTTGATTCTTTATATTTATTAACAGCTTCTCCATATGAATTAAGATCAATATTTTCGCTTCTTAAATATTTGAAAGCAGATTTAGAATTTTTTATGCTTATTTGTTTATTGCTCTTATATTCTTTTGCTAAATTTTTCCTAAATAATTTGCTCTCAGTTTTTAGTGTTTTATAATTATCTTTATCTTTTAAATATTGATTTTTATATTTAGATTTTAATGTATCTCTTTTTCGTCCACTCTCAAAATATGAATTTTTAAGTTCATGAATTTTTTTATCCGTTTCTTGATTTATCAATTTTATTGAATTTGAATTTTTGTATGAATTACTCAACTCTTTTAATTTTAAATTTAACAGCGAAATAGCATTTTGAGTTTCATTAACTAATTTTAAATTTTTAATAGATTTATAATACGCTAAGTTTAACTTTGCATTAAATAATTCCAATTTCAAGTTTTTACCATTTAAAGTAAGATGATCTGATTTTTGAGATTCGAGAATTTTTTGACTTTCTAACAATAGTAAATTTTTTTCTTTTCTATATTTTTTCGAAAGATCATCTAGCTCTAACTTAAGTGATTTTGAATTTTTAAAAATAGTAAATTTTTGTTCTAATAATTTTCTTTGAAACGAGATTTTTAGTAGTTTATATTTAGTTCGAAGTTGTCTTAATATAGCTTTTTTATTTGTTTGTCCTATTTTTTTCAAAACTTCTGGGTCGTTATTATAATTTAACTTGACATTAATCATTTTATCTCCAGTTATATATTTTAATTATTGTTTTATGATCGTTAAGGTAGGTAAAACAATTTCAATATGCGATATTTTATTTTTATTTATTTATAAAATTTATTTTCATATTTAAATAAAAATAATTATTAATTTTGTTTCAAATATTATTAATCAAAATTATTTTTTATAACAGTTTATTAAACCCATCTTCTTTGATTGTTGACAAAGAATTTTTTTTGATTTAGCATAATAAACATATAAAAAAGCAGACACAAAATAGCTACACTTGTGATAGAAACTAATATACTAACTCAAAGCATAGATATGTTAATTGCTCAAACAGATACGATCGAAGCAACTTGTATGAAACTTCAAAATAATACATAAATGAATCCGAAATTAATTTTTTTGTAAGAATAGTAAGTGATTAAGCCAAACCCAATATAAACAATGCTTGTTACAACTAATCTCAATATTATTACCAGTCTAAATTGATTCAAAGCTGCCATTCCACTTAAACCTTGAGAAATTGAATATTCACTTATTGCATTTGAATCAACCAACGATAATATTGAACCTAAAGAATAAATGAATAGTATTATGACAATCAATAACATTAAAGTTAAAAATTGTCATTTTGCAATGGCAATTTTATAACTACTATTTTTGTTATATAACATTAAAAACTACTTGACTTTTGCTAGTTCCAAGTTAATGTTTGCAGTAAATGCATCAAAAAATGCATCGAAAGTTGTATATTGTTTGTCAGAAAAACCTAAACCATCTCAAGCTTCTCAATACCCGCTTCCAGGTCATTTTGGTTGCGCTACGTTTAAGGAACTTTGCTCAACTAAAGCTTTTGTAACAGATGAATATAAATTATCAATAGCGCTTGTAAATCCTTCTTGTGCAATATATCTACTTAAGTCTATTTTGTCATTTTCGTCTGTAGTTGAAAAATCATTAATACTTAATGAGTTAATATTAACTTTGATTTGCGCATCATCAGCTGCAGAATATTTACCGGCGTTTGTAATTCATTGACCAGATAATTCTTTTGATGTTAATCTTGAAGCAATATAATTAGCAAAATTAGTTTTTCCAGTTCTAGCTTTTTGGTCTGTTATTCCTGTTAGAGATGCTCTATTTAAAGCATAAGCTCAACCACCAACAAAGTGTCTAGTTTTTTCAGTTCCAAAGTTAGGCAACGCAGCAACAGAAATATTATTTATATTTTCAACTACTTTAGCTGGGTTATCTTTATCTTTTAGTATTAAATAACCAATTAGATCTCCAAGAATTCACATTCCATCGTAAGTTACACCAATATTACCTGTAGCAAGTCCTTCGACTACTCGTTTGAATCTATTACCATTATTTGCGATACCTATTCAATTTTCGTCACCACTTTTTCTTAATTCTTGATAATAATTGTAAATAACTTTTAGTCTTTCTTTAACTGTATTATTTTGTAAAAATGGAGCTGTTGCAACTTTACCATCATCTGAATATGTAACTCACTCTTTATTTGAATTTTCAGGAGATCCTTGAATTGTAGAAAACAATCCGTTTACAAATACTGATCCATGTCACATATTACCAGCTTGTACAACAAATTTCTTTGCAACAGGATTTTTTAACATATCAGTTGAATCTGTAATTGCAGTAGGTTGTATAGTTTTATTGTAGAACTGTATTACTGATTCAACATTTAATGGATATCCATAATAATTATTATTAAATTTAACAATATCTTGAGTTTTTTTATAATTACCTAAATATCGTTGAGGAATTGCGGCAATTAAATTTTTTGTTATTAAAGTTTGTACTCTATCTAATTGAACCGGAAATAAATCAGATGCTTCACTACCGTTTTGTTCAACAGTGTCAATATAAGTTGTCGAGCTATCATTTTTTATTTCGGTTAATTTTACTCTACTTCTTAATTCAGCTGGCAGTGATTTAATAAGAGCATCCATGACAGGTTTTCAATTAGCTTCATAAGTAATTGATAATTCTCCACTCCAGTCTGTTAAAGTATCTTGAGCTTGCTTTAATAATTCGGCATCAGTTAGATAAGTGGTAGTGTTTGAACCATTACCTGGATTGTCGTTGGTTGGAGTTTGTGGAGTTTGTCCACATGAAACTGCAATAAGTGTAGCACCTAGCATTGCTGAAAATCCAGCACTAAGTCCTAATATTTTTTTGGAAATCTTCATATATTTTTATCCTTTTCACTTTGCAAACATAAAATTTACAAATCACGAGCGTGATGTTTATAATTATATGTTGCACTTTTACTTATTACTAAAATTAATTTAAAATGTGGAAAATGTGGAAAATTACTTTCTTTTAGCCACTAATAAAAATTGATTAGCTCTAATTTTGAAATTTGGATCTTCAACATTATATTTATCAAGTTTTGTTGTCCCAGCATTTTGTTCATCTACAAGAACTTCTCAACTTTTATCGAATTTAATAGCTAAATTTTGTTCATCATTAGATGGATTCATTGCAATAAATACATCACTGAATTCTGAATTAATATCCGGATAAGCAATTTTCAATTGTATCAATCCAGTAATTGGAGCATTATCTGGATTCGAAGCAACATAATTTGGTTTGCTTAAATCAACAATTGCACTTTTATCTTTTAATAATGAATCAATGGGTATCGTGGTATTTCCATCCCCTAAATAAGAGCCATCAATCGAATCTCATGATCCTATATTTTGCACAAGCTTAAAGTTAAATGCATCTGGTCTACCTCATTCTCCCCTCTTTTTATAAATTTTATCCAATTCATTTCTATCAAAAATTAAAGTACCATTGCCATTTTTATCAATTGAAACAGTTTTAGTTAACATTTCGTTTGAAAATGAATCATTATTTTCTCCCGCAATATAAAAAGTTTTATTATATGCAGCTGTAGGGGCATTAATAAATTTAATTGTTAACGAATCTAAATTAGGGTCATTGTACCCAGAAAAATTTATGATTGGTTTTGAATCTATTTCATTTAAGAATCTTAAATTATCATTTATTTCAGTTGCGCTTTCCATTCTTAATGCATATATTTTTTTTCTTAAATTTATCAATCCTGCAACATAATCGCTCATATCTTTAAATATTCCATTTTCAAAAGAAGAATCCAAACGATTTCATCTAATCTTATTCGAATCATCACTTGCATTGTATGTATTTTCTGAATATTTGCTTTCAACTGGATTAACATCCTTAAACAAAATTGTGTGTTCCCCTGCAGCACTTCTATCTGGATTATTATCTCCGTAAGTTAATGGCTTAGTTCTTCCGAACTCATCTCCACCATGTAATACAATTCTCCCTTGACTAGTAAAAAGAATTGCATAAGCTTGCTTCATGATTGACAATTTAAATCTTAAAAAATCTTCATCGGTTTGTCCATGTTTTCTAAATACAGAAAGGTTAATTTTATCTCACAACGTATGGCCATCATGGATTGACAAATATTGTATTGCTTCTCATGGTTCAATTGCAAAAATGTCATTTTCTGAAGCAACAATATCTGAGTATAATTCTCCTTCTTTTGTTCTATCTTGAATAAAGTTTTTTATTCCAGCAATAATTGCCGCTCTTACAAATGAAGTATTTTTAAGTTCACCTTGTAAATATCCTTGTTGAAACGCTTGATTATGTCCAGTATCTCCTTTTACATATTCACGTATAACATCATTGAAATAACCTAAACCAGTTAATTTTCCGCTACTGATGTAAGTATTCAATCCTGTTTCGGGTTTCACTGGACTATCACCATCTGGTAAATCTGTGAAGTTTCATGCCTCACCATAAATGATTGCTTTTGGTAATAATTTTCTAATTTGAGAGGGAGCTAACAAAAATTAACGGTCTTAGCAGAAAGGACCGTTTTTATTATGAAAAAAATGGAAAGCAATTTGATCGA
>NZ_NNCE01000010.1 GCF_002245785.1 Mycoplasma testudineum | reverse complement strand
CTAAGGTAAAAATGAGACTTAATTTTAAGTTTCTAAAAAAAATAAAATTTTAAATCCGTTAATTTTTACTTGCTCCCAATTTGAGACACTGTTTCATTATCAATAAAACCTAGTAAGTCAAATCTGAAACCATCTATTCCAAATTCTTCTCACATAAATTTAATACTATCTAAAATTAATTTACGTGTCATTGGATTTTCACTTGCAACCGCTGGTGATCCTACCGGCATAGTTCCTCCAGGATTTCTAAAATATACGTTATTTTCAATCGATTCTAAAATGTCATTATTGTATAAATGATTATAAACAACGTCAACTATTACACCAATATTATTTTCATGTAATACATTAACTAGTTCTCTTAATTCTTTTTCCTTGAATAAGGATCACGCGGGTCGCTTGACAATCAACCTTCAATTGAAAAATAATTATGTGGATCATAACCTCAATTGTAATTAGGGCGATAATTTTCTTTATTACTTTCTAAACCCGAAACGTAATCTTGAATTGTTTCGGTAACTGTATAGTAATTTTGTATTGGCATTAATTGAATATGTGTTATTCCAAGATTTTTCAAGTAATTAATTCCTTTTTTTCAGTTTGCAAAACCTTTGAAAGTACCTTTTAGATTTGGATTTAGAATGGCATTATTTTTATCTAAAAAATTTTCATTTTCTACACCAATTGTTCAATCTCTTACATGCATTTCATATGCAATCATAGAATTTAAATTACCATTTAGTTGTGGTGCATCTATTCCTAAAGCAACTGGCTTCGCTCCTGACAAAATACTATTCATGTTTACAAATGCAGCTTTACCAATTGGATCTAACGATGAATCGAAAGATGCCATACTTTTGGCATATGGATCTAAAACAATTTTGCCATCTACTTCAAATTGATAAAAGTGACCATTGAGATCTGTAACTAATGAATTATCCTGATTTAAGTCAACTTCAAATGTGTAATTTTTAGTTTTTTTCATTACAACTTTAGAGATTTGATTTTGATTCTTGTCAAAAATTATCACATTAGCGGTCTTTTTAGTTGGAGCTCATAATTTTATAGTTGCACCGCCATTTTCATGTAATGTTGCACCAAGATCGTTTTTTGTATAAATGAATTCTTCCGAATTAATAAACTGTTGACTAACTTTAGCGGTTGCAATTCCTAATTTATCTAATGATATTTCTAATTTAGAATCAATACTTGGTCCTTCTCCCAAGAATCTTAACTTAACTACATTTTCATTTTGAGAAGCCTTGAATCTCTTAAAAATAGTTGAGGTGTTGCTGTCAATGATTTCAAATCCATGCAAGTTAACGGAATTTTGATCAGAAAACTTTAACTCAATTTTTTCAAAATTATTTCTAAGAGCACTTGTCACAACATATTTTGTGTTTGGTAAACTATTGTAAATTTTGTCGCTCCCTGGAAGGATTCAAAATTCTGAATAATCAGAACTTTTCGGTAAGATACGATCCCCGCCATCTTTATTGTCGCCTTTATGAATTATATAATTCAGACCATTTCCCAAGTTAATTAATGGTACTTTAATTTTATAAAATCCATTTTCATCTGGATTTGTTTCGAATAGAGCTGGCTCTTCTCACTTTGTTACAGTTTTATCATCAATTGCTTTATTTATATCTGATAGATTTCATAAATGTAAACCTCAACCTTCAATTGAATCATTCGGCTTATAGTGAATAATCAACTCTTTAGAAGGTGTGGGGTCATCTATTGTATTAGGTTTCATGCCTGTCACTACCATATTTAAAATTAAATCTTTAATTGTATCGCTAAATAATTTAAGTTTAAAATTCAAACTAGTTGCACCTATATCTGTGTTTGGAGTTAACTCAATAACTTCAAAATTAATATCTTTATCAATTTTATTTTTTCACAATGCACCACTCATGCCGGTGACATTAAAAATCTTGTTAGATATCAAAGTAGAAATACCTTCATTTGACGAAAAATCCTTGGGTCTTCTTTTGTCATCTTCTGATACTGATAAAACTAAATTAAGGTTTGACTTTTCAGCCTCAGTTAAATCGATTTTATTAACATTTTCAGTTTTTGAATTTATATTTTTTGTAAAACCTGTTAACTTAATATCCTTGTATTTTATTAAAGACCGATTATTTTTAGTGACTTTTAAATACATAGTTACTAATAAACTATCTGAACCTATGTCTTGATTTGGGGTAATAGAATAGACACCATATGTCAAATCTTCTTCTAATGGAGAGCTCAATATTGTCGATATTGATTTATTTTCATCACCTATAAGATAATTTATATCAACTGTACTAACGACATCTTGAGGTTCTCAGAACATAGTTGAATTTTTAATTTGAATTTCATCTTTTATTTTAGATAAATTTTTATCAATAATTGTTTCAAGCTGTGATTGTATATCATTATCAATTTTTTGTGATGTTTCATCACTATATGGACGAGTTATTCCAATTCCAATTCCTGTTGCTATTCCAGCTGAAAGTAAAGCTGCTGCAGATATTGCAGCGATTACTTTAAATCTTTTATTATTAATTTTGTGCATACTTATATTATAGTTTGTTGTTTTGGGTAAAAAAATTATTACGTTATAAACGTGTGAATGTGGAAAATATAAAAATATTAATTACCAAAATAATTAGTAAAATTGAATAATGTTCAAATGAATTAAAACTGCTTTTAGCACTCCTGAATTTAATAAAAGTAATCTTAACGATAGTTTTAAATTAGATGAATGAGTTATCAATTTTAAAGATGGAAAATTATTTTCAATTTCTGATAGTGATTTTACAATTTTTGAAAACTTTGAAATAACTGGCGGAATTCACCCAAAAGCTATCAAATCATTACATTTAGAAAAAGATTTTCATTTTTATGTTTCAAGTATACCTGTGATTTTAAATAATTACCATTTGACAACAAAAAATAAGAGTATTAAAATCGTTCAGAAACTGAAATTAATAGAAAAAGTAAGCGAATTAATTTTAGTAATTGACATTTATTTAGATAGAAGCGGAAATTTAAATATTAAAACATCAACTCTATTTGATACTAAAACTTATTTTAATATTATGTTAGATTTCAAAATAAGTTCAGAATTTAGAAAAATTAAATATTCAAATATGGAAATTGAATTAAAAGATGATTTTAATTTTACAAATGATTTAGCTGGAGAAAATTTAATGATTCCATTTTTAAAATCTGATACTACTACATTTGAATTACATAGTACAATGTCTTTATTTGAAATTCAAGGTCATAAATTATATTTAAGCCCTTCTTCAAAAGGCTCTAAAAAAGATGTGAAAAACTATTGATTAAGTTACAACGAAAATGTTGGAACAAATTTAATGATTATTAAAAAACTTCGACAAATATCGAAGTTTAGAATTATTTAAATTTAGATTCTCTTGGTTTACTTTGAGCTAATTTTTTTGCAGCACTTTCAATTTCTTGACTAAATGTTGCAACATAACCTTTTGGACCTAGGTCAGCATTTTCTTTAATTTTGGTTCCGTGTACTAAAATTGGATCAAATACTTTAGCTCCAAAAAATTCTCATTGACCTTTTAAATAAGCTGTATGGTTACCTCAAGGGTATCAACCTAATGGAGCACCTTGTGTAGTAAGAATTTGCACATCTAAATGGTCTAACAATCCTACTGCATCACCTTTTTTAGCATATTTGTAACTAAATGTTTTATTAGCAACATTAATATGATCGAAGTAAACTTTTGTAACAGCATTAATATTGAAATTAGTCATAGGTACAGCCATAATAACTTTATTTACGCCTTTTAATTGGTTAATTAATTCATCTGATTTTCCATTAGTAAAATAATCAGTAAATAAATTAGAGCTGTTCATAACTCTTGTAGTTGCTTCTAATTTATTTAAGTCGATAAATTCTAGCTTTTCTTCAGGAGCAAATTTTTTGTATGCTTCAACATAAGTGTTAAGCAATGTTGTACTATATGATTCATTATCTGAAATCATAGATGTTTTAATAACTAGTGTTTTTGACATATATCCTCTTTTCTAATAATCTCATTATACTATTTATGATGAAAAATGATAGGCTAGATAATCAAAAATGGTTAAATATTAATTTTTTTCATGTTAAATCACAATTTTTAAATTGTTACAAGTAAATTATACACTCTAATCTGGTCAAACTATTTAATACATAAAAATAGTGTTAAATCTGGTTTTTTCTTTGAATAAAACCGATAATATAAACAAGAAATAATAATATCGGATTGAGAAATAAAAAAAATTTTATTAAATTTAGCAAGTGCAGTAGGTATTGTTTCGGTTGGTGCTATCGCTATTACAACAGTAATCAAAACAATTCCAAATAGTCAAGACAATAAAGTCAATGACATAAATAATAATAGTGTTCTAAATATAGATGTAATGTTCAATAGTATGTTTACTAACAATAATGAAGAATCTGAGAATTCATTGTTCGTTAATAAATCAAAACAAATTAACAATGATGAAAATCAGGATTTAAGTTTTATTTTAAAAAATAATGAAGGTACTGGCTTTATAAAAAATGAAATGAGGTTCGCAAAAGATGCAATTCAAACCAGTGGAATTGATGCAATAGAGTATTTGAAAAATATTTCGAAAAAATATAATCAAGAGTTTGACGAAACGGAATTTAAAAAATTAAGTGAGGAACTATACGAAGCTCAAAAGAGCACTACTTTATTAGAAAAAATTGAAATTCAAAAAAGTAATAGCCAGCAAAATGGCGATTACATAGTCAACATTTTAAAAACTGCTCAAACTGTACTTGCAGTTGCCACTGCAGCAGCAGCGGTTATGGTGACGGGGTATTGAGCAGCGGCTTGATTTTTTGGTTTTACAATAGGAGCAGCAATAAAAGGAGGTATAGCCATAAGTTCGATAGCGCTTGTTTTAAGTGCAGTTACATCTATTTTAGATATTGTATTACTGTCAGTGCGCAGAGGAGATAATTGAAGCGATGCATTCACAGCATTTAATGCAGCCCTAACACTTGGAAATATATTTTATAACTCAGTAAAAATTATGTTAATAAAGGCAATGACATTTATTACAGTTAGTGTTTGAGCTGTGCCAATAGTGGCAATTACATTACCTGTAATTGGTGCAGTTCTTGCACTCTTAAGTAAATAGTATTTTATAATAGCAATATCATGGCAATTATTTTTTTTGTTGGTAATATATTTGTTTTATTTATTGTCTTTTTAAAATACCTTTTAATAAGACATGTTTATTTCTATAATCCATTTTCTTTTAATAAAAATAAGCAAATTATTAAAATTGAAACGAACATGATCGAAACTAAACAACTTGAATTTTACACACCTAAAACTTTAAAAACACTTAAAATAAAGCATGAAATTTTATGAATGACTTTAGCTATTGATATCGTTTTAACCTTATTAGTACCAATTCTTTATACTATAATTTTTTTTGACTTTTTACTTTGGGTAAATATATCAATGTTTGTATCGCACTTTTTATTTTCAATAATATTAGTTTTATCTGATATTAGATATATTAAAAAATTTAAAGCTAGTGATGCTAAAATCAAAAAACAACTTTTAGGAAACAATCGTAATTTTCACAATGTTTTAGAAATTGAAATAGATAAAGTTAGTAAATATGTTTTTGATAAAGATTTAAATATAAACAATATTTTAAGTCACCGAAGAATTAAATTACAATTCAAATATTATTTGTGGAAAATTAGAAAAACCAATAATTTAATAGAAAAATTTGTATATATAAGGGCAGCAATTTTAAATAATATTCAATGAAGTTATACATATAAAGACCCTTTTAATTACACTAAATATTTTGAACAACAAATGTATATTAGAGCTGGGTTTTTAAAAATATAGTAGTGTGTTAATATATTTGCTTGATAGGTTTAATAAAATCAGAATTAAATATTATCCCTACAATCATTTAAGAATGTTTTTAATATAATTTGTATGCTAATAAATTTTATTTTATAAATTAAATTTTAAAATAGCGTAATAAACAAATATATTGAGGTCATAATAATGGAATTAGCTTTTTTAATAGGAAATATCGTTTTGGAAATATTCATGCTTTCATTTTATATGGTAATAGTATGATTGTGATTTTATAATCCATTTAAATTTAATAAAGAAAAAATGATTGTAAAAATCGAAAGAACTTTTATGA
Organism: Mycoplasma testudineum; assembly: GCF_002245785.1. Classification (GTDB taxonomy): domain Bacteria; phylum Bacillota_I; class Bacilli_A; order Mycoplasmatales; family Metamycoplasmataceae; genus Mycoplasmopsis_B; species Mycoplasmopsis_B testudinea. The sequence goes on along the minus strand of NZ_NNCE01000010.1, from coordinate 16,456 downwards.
TAAATAGATTTATAACATTTTACACCGCAAGAACGCTTAAAGTATTGAGGTTAAAATATAATTTTCTATGATTTATGTATTTTGCCTTTATTATTGTGCCTATGTTTTTGCCTCTTATATATTATTGGGTAGATCCTGACCGAAACGTTTTGGCTCTTATTTATATGCTAATACCTCACATTATAGTCTCAATAGTAATTAATGTATTTACCGCTAAATATAAAATGGAATTTCAAAAAATAGATATTAAAACTAGAGAGTATTTATTGAGTAATAATGAAAATTTTCCAATGATATTAGAAGAAGAACTTAAAAGAGTAAGAGCTTATAAAATTGATGAGAATGTAAATGCTGAAAAAATTCTGAATGATAGGAGAACCAAATTTAACATGAAATATTTTTTGAAAAGAATTAATAAGGCTGAAAGTAAAATTGATAAATTTGCGCTTCTTCAAGAAGCAATCGGAAACAATCTTGTGTTTATCCATGCATATAAAGACCCATATAATTACACTAAATATTTTGAACAACAAATGTATATTAAAGCCGGATTTTTAACTGAAAATTAATTTATAACAAAACTATTTAATTGAATTTTTGAATTTGATTATAGTTTTGTTTTTTATATATCAATTGAAAGTTGATAAAATTTTTTATAGTTGTTTTAACCATTTATAACAACGAAAAAATCCATAGAGGTAAAAATGACAAAAAAAGAAGCTTTACTAAGAATAAAAGAAAAACATGAATCAAAAATCATTAATGATGAACAAGCAATCTTGCTTGAAAAAATAATTAATAATAAACTAGAAGAATTTGACGTTGATGGAGCAATGCAATATCTTTTGACAAGAGTTGGAACTGGATTTAAATTCGAAAGAAGTCCCGAAACTTGAAATGAAAGAATTGCTGTTGTTCAAGAATGACCTGAATATAACATAAATATTATGCCAGACTTGCGGGGGGGCAAAGCTACGATGATGAACATAAGCTAATTATTGGCGAAAATTACGAAGCTTTAAAAAACCTCTTACTTACACATAGAAATAAAATAGACATTATATATATTGATCCGCCATATAACACTGAAAGTGCAAAAGATGACGGAAATTCAAATGGGAAAGAAACTAATAATTCTGGCAAATTCATTTACAAAGACAAATTTGCTAGAACTGGTTGATTAAACATGATGAATGAAAGATTAAGATTAGCACGAGATCTACTAAGTGAATCTGGTGTTATTTTTGTATCCATTGATGATACAGAACAAGCTTATTTAAAAGTGTTAATGGATGAAATTTTTGGTGAAGATAATTTTATTGCTACTTTTATTTGAGAAAAAAATTATGCGCCTAAAAATAATTCGAAATTTGTATCAGTTAATCATGATTATATTTTGTGTTTTTCAAAAAATAAGGCTTACTCTTTATCGTTCAAAAGATTAGAAAGGAGCGAATCAAACAATAAGCCATACAATAAAGATGATAACGACGGGAAAGGACCATATAGATTAAGCGACTTAACTGTAATGAACAAAAATAAATCTTCTAAAAACAGGTACGATATTCATTATAATGGCAATACATATAAATTGCCCTCTAATTCTCGCAACTGAAGATACAATCAAACCGAAATGAATAAGTTAATATTAGATGGCAAAATTTACTTTTCAGATAAAGTGGACGGAGTTCCTGCATTTAAGCGTTACTTGAAAGATGTAGAGGGCGTTGTTTCTAAGACAATTCTTCCACATAATATTGTTGGTCATACTGATTCTAGTGCAAAAGCATTAAATTCAATTTTTGATGGAGATGAAAAATTTTCATATCCAAAACCAATACAACTAATTTCATATTTAATAAAATTAGTTCCAAACAACGAAAATGCAATTGTATTAGATTTTTTTGCTGGTTCAGGAACAACAGGACATTCTGTAATGCAATTAAATTTAGAAGATGGCGGTAAAAGAAAATTTATACTGTCAACAAATAACGAAAATAATATAGGAATTGATATCACATACGAACGACTCTTGCGCATTACAACAGGTACAAACAGTGATGGAATAAATATTGAATGAGCTAACGGAAAAGAAAGTAAATACTTTTTAAACGAGAAAATCCGAACTTACAAAATAAATCATTTTGACATTTCACTTGAAAATAATTTAAACAATTCACAAGACATTTTAGAAAAAATTATTAATAAAGTTACAACCAATTTAAAAACACTTAGTTCAAACTTTATTGATGATGAAAACATTTTGTTTAAACTAAATTCATTGCACCCATATAAGCAAGAATATACAGAAAAGACAAAAGATGAATCTAACAGATAGTCAAAATAGAGCTGTTCAAAGTATCATAGATGTGTACCATTTACCGCTTGAATCTAGAGTTAAAAACATACAATTTAAAGCCCCTACAGGTAGCGGAAAAACATTTATGGCATCAAACATTATTAGTTCCATTTTCAAAGATGATATAGCTAAATATAGTCATATTAATACCATTATCGTAATTGCAACTGTATCAACTTCTGAACTACCTAAACAATTTAAAGATAAATTTGAACAATACAAACCATATTTAGAATTTAAAGATTTTAATATTTTGCATTATGAATCACCTTCAAAAGATAAAGCAAGAAAGTCAGATCAAGATTATAAATTCGATGATACTCCCGGTAATGTAATTATATTTGGAACTAGTAGTTTTGGAAAAAGCACTTTATTTTCTCAACAACAAGTTTTAGAAAAATTTTTAAATAATATTGAAGCAAAAAATTTAAACTTAGTTTATATTCGAGATGAAGCACACATTGGTGTTAATTCAAATGAAGCAGTTAAATTCACTAAAGAATCAAAGGAAAAAGAATTTACATCTTTAGATGCTAAAATCCGTAATCGAGCAAACTTTATAATAGATATGACTGCTACACCGAAATATGGTAAAGATAAAAAAGTAATTCAAATATTAGAATCAGAATTAGCAGAAGATAATGATGACAAATTTTTATTAAAAATGAATCACAAAGATTTTAAAGAAGGTGATGATTTTATTAATCTTACATCAATGGAATTATTAGAAAAAGTTGTGTCTAAATTCAAAAATGTAAAAGCTGAATATTTAGAAGCTAATAAAAAATATAATCAAAATATTAGACCTGCATTATTAATTCAAGTTAAGGATAAACCCAATAAAAACACTGATCCCCAAGGTTTAAGTGACTATAACAATCTAATTACAAACATAACAAATTATTTAAATGATAATGGCTTATCGTATTTAAAATACATTGATGACAAATCATCAAATATTGAAAGTACAATTAAAGGAGAAATAAGTTTAAAAGATGCTGCTAAAGAAGATTCATTAATTGATGTTGTGATTTTCAAAGTAGGTCCTTCTGTTGGATGAGATATACCTAGAGCGTGTATGTTGGTTCAATTTAGGGAAGTTTCTTCAGAATCATTAAATACACAAACGATTGGAAGAATTAGGCGTAATCCTGATAAGCAATTAAGGAATATTAGTACATATCAAAAATATTATTTATATTCAAATTTTAAAAACCAAAAAACTGATTTAATTTACTATCAGTTGAATCCTAAATATGAAGGTTTAGAAAATTTCCATACTTTTGCCAGAGGTTATATTAATAGAAATATAAATAAGCCTATTTTTAAAGTTTCAATATTTAGGCAAGGAATTAAAGAAATATTTTCGAGTGATGAATTTGTGAAATTAATTAATACCTTATCTAAAATGAAAATATTAAGTTTCAATTATTCAAATTTATTTAGTGCAAATACATCCGCTTCACTAACTGAGAAAATTGACAATGTAATAAGTTTAAGAATATGAAATAGTCGATTTATAAATAAAAATAAAAAATTTTTTAATTGAGTTTTAAATGAAGAAATTAATTTAATTTCTGAAGAATTAAACGTTTCAAGAGATTTAGTATATTTTTCATTTCTTAAAGAAATCCTTTTTCTCAAAAGGTTAAAAAGATTTTATTTAGATGCATTAGAAAAGGGAATCAGCGTCAAAGATTATTTAGTAAAAAATGATGGCGAATTACCTTTATTTTATCCCGTTTATATTAGAGAAAATCAAATTAAAAGTAATATTGAAGCAATTGAAAATTACGGATATATAAACACTGCATTTGAAAATAATGTTAGAAATCAAATGAAATTTGAAATCAACCTTTTTAATAAAATAAAACCTAATGACACAATTATTAAAGAATATATTATTCAATATTTTGATTCCAAACCAGAGGGAAAATTTGCAATTGAATTATTTAAAGGGCCGAAAATCACAGAAATACTAAATAGTAAAAAGGTCTTATTTTATTCAAAATTGCCTGTACTAAACAGCAAAGTGTATTTTGAATACATTAATGTTAACAGTCATACTAAAGATATTCACAAAGCATTTATTGATTTTATAATTCGTTTTCAAAACGGTCATCAGATTTTAATAGAGGTAAAATCAGATGCAGCTGATTACGATAAAATAAAAACTGATGCAATTAAAAATGCAATGAAAATTTATACTAAAACGAACGAGAAACTCCATTTCTTTTTGTTTGCGTACGATTCAAATAATTCATCTGATTTATTCAAATTGTATAGATATGATAATAATGGTGAAGAAAAATGGGATAACAATTTAAATGCATTGTATGAATTAATTGTAAAATTACATGATCTTTAAAATTAATTCATCAATCAGACTGAATCATCATTGATTCAGTTTTTTATATTTATTGAACAATAAAGAAAATGAAAAAAGGCCTAAGCCTTGGTCATTTCTGAAATGGAGCGAGTGAAGGGAATCGAACCCTCACAATCAGCTTGGAAGGCTGAAGTTCTGCCATTAAACTACACTCGCAATAAACTATTACATTATAGACTACTTTTGACAATTTGTGTAAAATAATTGCAATAGTTCCTAAATAAAAATTACATAAAATTGATTATTGTATTTTACGACTATAACATTTTAAATATAAAATAAGTTGCAATTTTACGTTAATTATTATTTATAAAAAAATATAATTATGTTATCAAAAGAAATTATTGAAAATTAAAGATTAAGCAATTTATTTGGTATCAAAAAATCTTTAAATTTTCATTCATTGAAGAAAGTAGACTTGAAATGGACAAGATAACTGTAAGACAAAAAATATTAGCAAATAAGATAAATAAATTCGCTATTAAAAAAAAGATATCATCATTCATAGAAGAAAATTGAACGTTAAAAAATAGAGATATTGCAAAAAAGTTTAATACATCAAAGTCAAAGGTATTAAGGTATCGACAATTACTTGAAAAAGGTGAACCAATAAATTTATTTCATGGAAATTCAGAGAAAACAGGAAAAATGGTGACTTCAAAAGTTCACGAAAAAATTTATCAGGATTTTAAGAAAATTAATTTGACTTATAGCAATAATACAAAAACTCTATTAACGCCAATCCAATTTTGTAGAATCCACCCTGATTATGATGAATCAATGCGCAGAAAAGTTGCAAGAGCACTTGTTTACTTTAATATTGAATACCCCCGAATGTCGAGACATACAAAAAATAAAATGCGTGCAAAAATAAAAAATGAAACTGGTGATGATAATCTAAAAAAATCAAATTACTATTATCCAAATAATTCAGTTACTCGCCAAAAAAATAACTAAAAATTATAGAAAATATAGTTTAGCTTTTTCAAAATTATTTATTTGTTTTTTAAAAAATAAAATTAAAAAATTATAGAAACATCCATTCAATTTTGCAATGCAAATTTATTAATAATATAATGATAATATTTTACAAATATATAGTTTATATTGAGCGGTTAAAATTCAAAATTTTAAAATCGTGTGAATCTTTAACATATAAATTCAATAAGCAACCTTAAATAAAATATTAGTTGTGCGCCTAGTAGCACAAATTAATTAAGATATTTGACATTGTTTAATGAAAAATAAAAAACCCATCAGTTAAACATAACTAAATTAGGGTCTTTTGATTTGGTATTATTCTTCTGTTTCGGTTAAATCAACTATTTTTTCAATCAAATCTTTTTGGTCCATATATTTTGCACCAAATATTTCTAATTCATCGGCTATTTTATTGATTCTGTCTCTATCTAAATTATTCAGTCTCTCAATTGCCATAGCTCTTTTATCTGAGACTGGGTTTTCAACTGTTTTTATTTCAACAACTTCTGCTTCTTGCAATTCTTCATTTTCAATGTCTGCATTTGGCATTTCAACACTATTAGCATTTTCTTGCGCATTAACAAATTGATTCATAAATCCAGCCATGAAATTTCCATCAGCCATTTGTTTTGATAAATCCTGTGTCATTAATTTTCTAATCTCATTAATGTAAATTTTTGAATATTCATTTACAACTTTTAAAAACATTCTTCTAGACAAAATCATAATTACAAGTAAAACAATTGGAACTACTAATTCAAGAACAGCATGCACATTAGTAAGTCCTTGTAAAGAAAAACCTCTTAAATATTGAAATGGAATTATTAAAGCAATTAAAATTTTAATTGAAATGATTAAAGAAGATGAACCTATTGCTCTACCTCTTAATAAATGATATGAATTGAAATCAAGTGATTGTTTAAATTTCAATATTAATACAATTGTATTGTATAGTGAAAGACTAGCAAAAATTAATTCTATTACCGGGTATGCAATTACTAAAGTAGATATAACTTGAGATGTATAGTCAGATCCAATTGTCAAATTCGGATTGCTTGCTTGAACAAAACTAATCAATCTAGTGATATATGTGCCATAAAATGAATCAGAAGTGTTCGGAACATAAATAGCTAAAAAACCATATAAAGCCATACCAGTTAATACGACAGTTAAAAAAATATTTGCAACAATAAAAAGAATTATTCAGATGTTTTGGTCTTTTCTATCACTTCAAAGGTTTTTAAAAGGTTCTTTTGTTACACGCGGATCAGTTTCTATTTGACGTCTATTAAAAAACATATTTCTCCTTAAAATTATTAATATTATAAATGAAATTTTTTAGCACTCTAAAGAATTTATTGCTAATTATTTTCTACTTCATCTGCTTTGTCAATTAGATCTTGAAATTCCTGAGGGGTTTTTGTTTCAAATTCTAAAACCTTATTAGTAAATGGATGAGTGAATGTCAATTTATAAGCGTGTAAATATTGTCCAAATTCAGGATTAAACTCAGCATTAGAATAAACCGGATCATTAAAAACAGGATGTTCAATATAATTTAAATGCACTCTAATTTGATGTGTTCGACCTGTTTCTAAAGTACATTCAACTAAAGAAAACATTTTATTGTCATATTTAAAACGTTTCAATAATTTAACAGTAGTTTTTGCTTCTTTACTATTTATGTTAGTAACTGACATTTTTTTACGATCATTATTACTTCTACCTATTGGAGCATTGATTTTGCTAATTTGGTGATTTATTCAGCCTTTTACAATTGCTAAATATTGTCTTTTTACTAAATGCTCAGATAACATTGTAGAAAGCAACCGGTGGGCTTCATTTGTTTTAGCAACTATCATTAATCCGCTTGTGTCTTTATCTAATCTATGAACTATTCCAGGTCTTAATAATCCATTTTCGTTTGATAATTGTTTTGCAAAATATAATAAACCATTTACTAATGTATTTTTACTATGTCCTGGTGCAGGATGAACTACTAAACCACTAGGCTTATTTATTATCATTAAATAATCATCTTCGAATAAAACATCTAAATCCATTTTTTGAGCTTCAACATGAATTTGTTTATCAAGCACTTTACTAATGTGAATGTTTGCGCCTAACTTGACTATAAATTTTCCGTTATTTACAATTAAATCATCAACACTTATAGCTTTTTGTTTGATTAGTTCTTTTACATCAGCTCTACTTAAATGAGTATTATCTGCTATATATTTATCAATGCGAATATTTTCTTTTGCTACTAAATCAATCATTTTTAAATTATATATTTAAAATACTATTATGAATAAGATAGTTGCCCTAATTAATCAAGCTGAAGTAGTAGTTAAAAATAGCAGATTCTTAAGTTATCGCTATAGTATTAAAAATAAAGATGATATTGAATCTATATTGAAAAATTTAAAATTATTGCACCCTAAAGCAGTCCATTTTGTTTATTCATATTTATTAAAAAATGACCAAGGTCTTAGTGCAAAAATCAATGATGATGGTGAACCAAAAGGGAGTGCCGCTAAACCGATTTTTAGAATTATGCAATTAAAAAATATCACCAACGAAATGGTGATAATTATTCGATATTGAGGCGGCTCAAAATTAGGTATAGGTCCTTTAACAAGAGCTTATACTAAAGCAGCTTCATTATTATTTTAAACATCTTTTTCAAGTCCATAAGCACGATCACCTGCATCGCCTAAACCTGGTTCAATATATTTTTTAGAATTAAGAATTGGGTCTTTAACAGCTAGATAAATTTCAAAATCTTTTCCAAATTCATTTTCTAAATATTCAATACCTTCATCTACTCCAATTATTCCAATAAAAGTAATTTTCTTATATCCGGCATTTTGCAATTTTTTAATAGCTATTGCTGCACTTTTACCAGTAGCAAGCATAGGATCAAAAACTATTGCATGGTCATTACCTTTAGATTTATATACTTTATCTAAATATGTAATGTAATCTTGATTTACTTCATCTCTAGCTATACCTATATGCATTATTTTTGCATCAGGTACAATTCTTCTTGCATTAGGAATCATTGTTAAACCAGCTCTAATTATTGGAATAAATATATAGTTATAAGAAAGCTTATAACCTGTTACATCTTTCTTAATAGGTGTGTCAACTTTAATTTCATTAACAGGTTCATTTTTAAGCAATTCATATAACATGATTTCACTAATTCTTCCTGCAACTTGTGTAAATTCTGCTGATAAAGTATTATGATCACGTAATGTGGTGATATGTTGCTTAATCATTGAATGGTCTATCATTTTTAACATTTTTACTCCTTATTTAAATAAATTTTATAGTGATAAAAATTAATATTTAAAATTTAAGTAAATAATCAATAAATCCATTAAATTAAATTTATTTTAGTATATTATTTTGGAACAAATTGCTTGAAACCAAAATAGCGACTTCAAACTAAGTGTATCTTATTTTCAGAATCACGTACTTTGGAATTTTCATAAAATTCATTAAATCATTCATCCGTATAAAAAGGACAAGCACCATTATATAAAGCTTGTACAGATTTGTAATTTCAATGAATTAAAACATTAGGAACTATTTCTTCAATTTCAACATTTCCACTTAATATACTTTCACTAATTTTCTTAGAAATACGAAAACTTCTATTTCTAATTTCTTGACAAATGTTAAATTTTGAAAAATCTTCATCTAAATTAAAATATATTATCAAATCTTTTTTATCTAATTTACTTTTATTTATAAGTTCTCTAAGATTATCGAATTTTTTATGAACATAGTTCCTACTTCTAGGAGTAAATATTTTAAAAATCGAAGGAGCTAATCAACACCCATTTAATTTGTAGCAATTTATGTTCACTCTATTAAATATCAAAATTTTCCTTTAAAAAATCAGCAATTGCATCTGTATCATTTTTACCAATTACAAAATCAGCTTTACTTTTAATATATTCTTCACTTTGACCCATAGCTACTGAATGTTTAGCAATGTTAAACATTTCCAAATCATTTGATGCATCGCCAAAAACTATCACATTATCATTAATATAATTTAATTCTTTTAATGTTTTTATTGCAGAACCTTTGTCACTACCAACTGGCATGATATCAACAACAGTATTTTGACTTGCAACTGCATAAACATTTGCATCTTTAATGGCATCTAAAAAAAGTTCTACATCTGCTGAGTTTGATTCAGATTTTATAATTAAAAATTTAAACACTTCTTCATTAAATGTTTGAAAATTAGTAATGCTTTCCAAATGGTAATCTACAAAATTTGTTCTTTCATTTTTTGCAGCTAATTCATTTTCTTGATCTTGTCATTTAATTCAATTAGATTTATCTTTTGGATAAAATCTGTGCATTGTATCTTCTGTATAAATCAAAAATGTAAGATTGTATTTTAATAATAGTGAATAAATGTAATTTACTATTTCTTTAGAAAAAGGATTTTTATAAATAGATTTATGTAGTTTTGGATGATATATTAAAGAACCATTACATGACATAATTGGAGTATCTAAATTTAATTGATTATATTCTTTTTGGGCAAAATATCAAGGTCGGCCAGTAGCTATAAAAATATTTTTATGTTTTTTTAATTCTTTTAAAACGACTACTGTACTATCATTTATTTTTTTCTTTGAATTTAATAATGTGCCATCTAAATCAAAAACTAAATTCTCAACATTATTTAATCTTTTTTGCTTGTCCATAATAAGCATTTGCTCCGTGTTTTCTGTAGTAATGTTTGGATTCTAAATCTTTAGATAAACTAGATATGCTAGGATTAATCATTTTTGTAAACATTGCCATTCTTGCAACTTCTTCTAATGTAATAGCTAAATCCACTGCATCTTTTGGAGATTTTGAACTTCACGTAAAAGGACCGTGACGCCTTGCTAAAATTGCGCCATTTTTTGGCATAGATCCTTGATCTTGAAATGCTTCAACTATTGCCTTTCCAGTATAAAATTCGTAATTTTCAACAATTTCAGCACCGCTTAAAACTCTAGTTATAGGTACTGCACCTAAGAAATTATCTGCGTGAGTTGTACCAAAACAAGGAATTGCTTGCTCTGCTTGTGATCAAGCAACTGCATGAGTAGAATGAGTATGAACTATAGCTCTTATTTCATCATTAGCTTTATACATTAATAAATGAGTAGGTGCATCACTTGAAGGATTTAGACCTTGTGATTTTCCAGTTTCTAAATCAACAATTACCATGTCAGTACTTTTTATTAATTCATAACTAACACCGCTGGGTTTAATAACCATATATTTTCGGTCTTTTGATATAGCAGAAACGTTTCCTCAAGTATGGATTGCTAATTTACTATTGTGCAAATATAAATTAGCTTCATAAACTTCTTTTTGCAATAATTCAAGTTCTTTTTCGTTAAGCACTTTTTGCCTCATTTCATTTATCTAAAAAGAATTGTTTTGCACTCTTAATTTTATTTATTGCTTCACTCAAAGTTTCGTTTTCATTATTTTTTGATCACATTTCGATTAAAAAAGGTCCAGTAAATTTAGTTTCTTGAATAATTTTAAAACTTTTGACAAAATCAACAGTACCTTGTCCAAATTCTATATCTCTAAATATTCCTGGTTTAGTATCTTTTACATGGTAAGCAACGATATGATTAGCACCATATTTGATTTCAGTTTCAACATCATTACTAAATTGATTTAGGTTTCCTAAATCTGGATAAACATATAAAAATGGCGGGTTATTTACTGATTTAATAATATTTAAACATCTAGTTACAGTTGAACCAAAATGTGTATCCATAGTTTCAAAAGCTAAAATAATACTTTCTTTTTTTGCTAATTCACTAGCATATTTTATCCCCTGTAAAAAATATTTTAATGAATCTGGATGAGGATTTTCATAATAAATATCATATGTTGCAAGTTGAATTATTTTAATACCTAAAACCTTAGCAACTCTAATTGCATTTTCAATTATATATTTAGCTTTATCTCTAATTTTTTTATCATTTGAACCAAATGGATATTTGCGGTGTGTACTTAATGTCATTGAATTAAATTCAAAATTTTTATCTAGTAAAATTTTTTTAACACTAGTTAGTTTTTCATAATCTCAATCTAAACGTTTGAATCTTTCATCAGATTCATCAATACTAAATTCTATAAAATCATAACCTGCTGATTTTGCAATGTCAATTTTCTGCTCAATTGAAAATTTATTATTTATTGCTTTTTCGTATATTCCGACTTTATTTATCATACTAAGCTCAATATTTAGCAATTTCATCTTGAAATGCTTTGGCAGCTAATTCAGGATTTTTAGCATCGCGAATTGAACGACCGGCAATAAAAATATAAATTGGATAATCTTTAAAAAGTTTGATATCTTCAAGTTCGACTCCACCAGTTATTGTGACTTTAAAACCTAAATCACAAAGTTTTTTAATAGCCTCAAGATCTTTTTTTCCTCAGCTTACTCCTGCTGCTTGAGCATCTCGTGCTCTATGTCAAACAGCTTGATCAATTCCCACTTTGCGTCATTCTTTTGCTTGTTCTCAAGTAAAATTTGTAGTTAATTCAACTTGAACTGATTTATCATTTCCATATTCTTTAGCAGTATCTAAAAGAACTTTCATTGTGCTGGTTTCTGCAGCACAAATGGCAGTAACAAATGTTGCGCCTTGTTTATAAAACATGTGTCCAAATATTTTTCCAGCATCAGAAACTTTACCATCAGCAACGATTATTTTATCTTTAAATTCATCACTGATTTTTTTAATAGCATTTTTACCTTCACTTGAAATTAAAATTGTTCCTACTTCAATTACATCAATATATTTTCTAATTTCTTTAGCAACTTTAAGTGCTGATTCAACATCTTGATTATCTAAAGCAACTTGTAGCATTGGTTTCATAGTTTATCTCCTAATCTAAATATTTTGTGTAATCAATTTTTTCAATAATTTTGATTATTTCTTGAGCAGAATTAGCAGCTTTAACTTTTTGTACAATCAAAGGATCTTCAAAAACAGCTACAATTTGTGGCAATGCTTTAGATGTATGAATTTCGGCAGTTTTAGCTGCTAAAGCAATCAATATGCTTACGGGTCTATCATCATTTGGGAAAAATACAGGTTTTACTAATGTAATTAATGAAAAGCCATTTTCATAAACTCCCTTAGCATTACTTGCATGTGGCATAGCTAAATCATCTGCAATTATGTAATAAGGACCATATTCCTCAGTACTTTGTAATATTGCATCATAATATTGTCTGTCAACAATTTTTTTATTTTCTAATAATTCTACTGCAAGTAAAACTGCTTGTTTTCAATCTTTTGCTTCTAATTTAACTTTAATTGAATCGTTTTTTAAACTTTCTAATAAATCCATTATTTAATGCCAAAAACTTCTTTAAGAACAACTTCAATTTCAGCTTCACTCATTAAATTCTTAACGCCGCAAATTTTTGCTTTGTGATTTTGATTAAATTCACTAGTTAAATGTGTTGAAGAAATTATGATATCGACACTATTTGTTAAAGATTTTGACTGACCCATACTTAAGGCTTCAACTTTGGCTTTGATTCCTAATTTTTTTAATATTTTTTCAACTTTAAGTTTAATAATCATACTTGTGCCCATCCCATTGCCACAAGCAGCAACTATTTTATATTCTTTGTTTAAGTCCATATTTTCCTATTCTTGAACTACTGTTTTTAATTCGGGTTTTAATTTTAATATTTTTTGTAAAAATGTTGGTTTTTCTTGCAATCCTGAATCAATTAACTGACCTATAAATATCATTATTAAAATTGAACCAAATACTGCTATATAACCAGCAGGTACTGCATAACCACCAATTAGCATTACTATACCAAAGAAGAATGATCAATCTTCCATTCCTAAATATCCAGTTGCTCAAGGACTAGAAGCAGTAGCTAAAATACCTTGACCTAAACCGTTATTAAACCCTTGTGATAAAGCGGCTATACCTAGACCTGCAGCAAACATTGATAAGATTCCTCAGATTAATGGAACTATTATTGATGCTTTTCAACCACCACTAGCATTTGCATAAATACCTAGAGCTCCTGAACTGAAAAATAGAGCAATAAATAATGGAATTGGAACAGCTAAATAATTATTTACACCACTTATTTTAGTTAAACCAATTATGATACCTACACCTAAAAATTTACCAATTGTTCCTGAAACAAATCCGTATGTTAAAGCATTAGGGCTAAAACCGTAAACAGCTGCTATATCAACACCTATTACAGCCCCAGGAATTATTTTTTCACTTATTCCTTGGAATGCTTGTTGTAATTCTGTAACAAACATTCTAACTCCAGTAATTATGGCAATAATTGAAGCGACTAATTTTAAAGCACCTCCCATTATGTTAATTACTGGATGAGCACCTCCAAAAACATTTCACTGACCATAGCCTGGAGTGAAACTGTAAACATAACCATTTTTGGCAATGATACTATCTGGTGTTGTTACATAAATAATTAAAATTAAAGCAGCAAATAGTATAAATAGAATTACTACTTGAGTAAAAATGTTATCTTCAAAGATTTTTAGATATTTAGGTAAAATTCTGTTTTCAGCATTATCTTCTTTTTTACCAAAATATTTACCTAATTTATATGAAATACTTGCGGCAAACATTTGTTGATGACCAATTGCAAAACCGGCATTTTCTGTAACTGCATTAGTTGCTTTAAGTGTTGAAGTTGAACCTACACCTCAATACATTCCTAAAAATATTCCTGTAATTGCAATAGTACCAAATTGAACACCAGCTGAAATTGAACCGTTACTTAAAGCTACGCTTCTAAATATCATAATGTAAATTGCTACTGTTGCAATAGCAGCTTGTTGGAACATTACGTGTCCAGTTAACATTAATGAATGAACATTTGTTCATTTTTTAAAGACAACTAATAAGATATTAACTGCAAAACCAATAACAAAAACGTAAGCAGCTAGAGATACAAATGAAGATGAACCTAATGAACCTAAAAATGCATTAGCACTTGTTCAACCTAAATATGGATCAAGAGGCACAATTTTTAAACCAATTGCGCTTTGAATACCATTAAATACAGGGCTAGCAAGACCAACTAATGCGCCCGCACCAATATTTAATAATAAGAAACCAATTATTGTTTTTATGGCACCTAGAACTGACGTTACAAATCCTCTTCCAAGAATCATGTAACCTAAAAACACAATTGCACCTAAAAGCAATTGTGGCTGTTTAAGGAATTGATTTAGATAGATTTGTTCAATCAAAAACACAGCTGCTACGGAAGCGCTGTCATTATAAAGTCCCATTCTTAGTCCAAATACTAAGGCAATAATTATTAAGTTGATTAATAGAAAAATACCTCAACCTATATAAATTTTTGATTTGGATTTAAACGATTTTTTTGGCATTATAATCCTAACTTAATTTTAATAATTTTTTCATTTCTACAATTCTTGGATGAATTTTTGAAGAATCATAAACACGTTTTGGATCAAAAGCTAAAATTTCTTTAGGATTATTAACGAAAATATCTTCAATTGCTTGATCAGAAATTCCCACTTGTTTCATTAATGGAATAAAACGGTCAAATAAGTAGCCTAATCCAAATGTTTGTTTACCTGCTGCTAAACCATAATTTTTTTGATATAAAGTTCTTCCAGCATCTAATGACATTGTTATGTGTTTTTGATATCCTTTATCTACTAAATATTTAATATTTTCAGCTAAGGTAGAATCAGGATAATATTTAACTCGGTCAGGACCATCAAAACACAACGTTACACCTAATTCTTTGATAATTTTTTCATAATAATATTTATCAGGGTTTTTATTTAAATGTGAAAGTTGAATTTTTCTTGGATTAACTCCAAAATCTATTAAATATTGAGCAGCTTCATAAGCCATAGTCCCTAGTTGAGTATGAACTAAAATTGGCGCGCCAGTGGTAATACTTGTTCTAGCACCTGCTTCAAGTGATTTTAATTCTAATCGATCAATTTCAGCATATCCAGTAGCTGCTTTAATAATTCCAGCTTTAGATTTTACTCGTTTTACAACTGGACCGCTATAATTATATAAATCCATTCCTTCTTCAATTTCAGCTACTAACATTTCTACAATATCATCAACTGGAACTAATGCTAATCATGAAGCTCCTTTGTCATAAAACTTGGCTTTATGAAATCCAGTAGCCATAATTATGTGTGCTTTACCTTTAAGAGCCTGTGCAATTTCTAAAGTTTGTATTACATCTCTACCAACATTAGGCGGGTCCATTGTAACTAGTGTTTTACCACCTTTTTGAACGTATTCTTCCATTTCCGCAATTGCTGCTTCTTTATTCATCATTATAAAATCGCGGTGTTCAGCTGCTTCTGGTCCGTAATTTTTAATTAAATGATCATGACAATCAGTAAAGCCTAATTCGCTTGGGTCAATATCTCCTAGCGCCGTTCGGGCAAACTTTTTCATAATTTCTCCTTATTATTTATTTATTTGTAATTATTATAAAAAATGTACATTTAAAAAGTTCAATTTGATTTTGTGGAAAAAATGTCCTTAAAAGGAATAATATTACGGTTATTATTTAAAATCGGGAGCTAACAAAAATTAACGGTCTTAGCAGAAAGGACCGTTTTTATTATGAAAAAAATGGAAAGCAATTTGATCGA